>NZ_JACGVF010000068.1:0-88433 GCF_014077085.1 Colwellia sp. MB02u-9 | reverse complement strand
CTTCTAACTTCTAACTTCTAACTTCTAACTTCTAACTTCTAACTTCTAACTTAAAGCTTAGTAGCCAGTTTCATTGCACTAATAAATTGTGTTAATTCTTTAAGCATATTCTCGTTATCATCAAGATTTTTTTCAATGACTTTAACAACGGCAGAGCCACTAATAGCCCCTCTTGCACCGGTTGCTAAGGCGGCTTTTACTTGTTCAGGTTTTGATATACCAAAGCCCATAACGGCTGGTGCCGCTTGGTATTTCTCCAAGATATGAATAAGTTTATGACCGGTCATTTCTGCTTCGGTTTCTGTGCCTGTAACACCCACTCGACTCAAAACATAAGTATAACCAGCGCCATATTGTGCAACTTTTTCTAAGGTGGCTTCGCTAGCATTAGGTGGCGCGATAAAAATAGGGGCAACACCATTGGCTATGGCCGCTTGTCTAAAAGGCTCACTTTCACGTATTGGTAAATCGGCGATAAGTACTGAATCAACACCTGCAGTAGCTACATCACGATAAAAATTGTTGATGCCGCGGGCAAAGACTAAGTTGCCATAAAGTAACAAGCCAATCGGTATATCAGGTGCATAGGCACGAACTTTGGCTAAAATATCTAAACAAACATCAGTATTAGTATTGGCTTTTAATGACCGTAGTGCTGCCATTTGAATGACAATACCGTCAGCACTGGGATCCGAAAACGGCATACCCAGTTCTAAAGCATCAGCGCCGGCGTCAATCAGTGTTTTAATCACAGCAAAGGATTGCTCAGCATTAGGGTCGCCGATGATCACAAAAGGGATAAACGCCCCTTCATTTTTGGTGGCTAATTTTGCAAAGGTTTGGTCATAACGACTGCCAATTTCAGTTGCTTGCTTCATTATGCTTCTCCTCTGTGCTTTACCGTACTTTTTTCGGCAGTCTCAGGCGATATAATCGCGTTTACATGGGCTAAATCTTTATCACCTCGACCTGATAAGTTAACCAAAATAATGGTTTCTTCGGTCGCTTGCTCTGCTACTTTTAAGGCGTAGGCTAAGGCATGAGAAGGCTCTAATGCGGGAATGATACCTTCACTACGTGCGAGTAATTGAAATGCTTCTAACGCTTCATCGTCGTTTATGGCAACATATTGCGCACGACCAGAATCTTTCAATTGTGCATGTTGTGGACCAACAGCAGGGTAGTCAAGGCCAGCTGATACAGAGTAAGACTCTTCAATTTGGCCAACTTTGTCTTGCATAATATAGGTATAGTTACCATGCAACATACCTTTAGTGCCAGCCACTAAGGTTGCACCATGGAGCGAAGTATCAGTACCCTTGCCGCCAGCTTCAACGCCAATAAGTTTGACATCTTCATCACCGATGAAGTCATTAAACATACCAATAGCATTTGAGCCACCGCCTACACAGGCAATAACGTAATCGGGTAAACGACCTTCTTCAGCGAGTAGTTGCTGTTTGGCCTCTTCACCAATCATTTTTTGAAATTCACGCACAATAGTCGGGAACGGATGAGGACCCGCAGCAGTACCTAATAAGTAGTGTGCATTTTCATAATTAGCTGACCAGTCGCGCAAGGCTTCATTCACCGCATCTTTAAGCGTGCCGCTGCCCGCTGTTACGGGTATAACTTCAGCCCCCATTAATTGCATGCGAAATACATTAGGTTGTTGACGCTGACAATCTACAGCACCCATATAAACTCTACATTTCAAGCCTAATAATGAGCAAGCTATGGCGGTAGCAACACCATGTTGGCCAGCGCCTGTTTCAGCAATTATTTCAGTTTTACCCATGCGTTTTGCTAATAGTGCCTGCCCTAAAACTTGATTGGTTTTATGGGCACCACCGTGCAGTAAATCTTCACGTTTTAAGTACATTTTAACTAATGGGTTTTTAACAATATTGCGGCACAAGGTTAGAGGTGTAGGGCGGCCAGCATAACTTGTGAGTAGTTTATTGAACTCTTGTAAAAAAGCCTCATCAGTTTGTGATTCAATAAAAGCTTGTTCAAGCTCTTCTAAAGCGGGTACCAGTAATTCACCGACAAACATACCACCAAACTCACCAAAGTAGGCGGGTAAGGTTTTTTTAACCTGATTTTCAGTTGTTGCTTTTAACATGTTAATAATTCCGTATTTTGGCGAAAACTTGTTGCAGTTTATCGCGACATTTAATGCCTGGGCTTGATTCAACACCTGAGTTGATATCTAAGCCAAATAATTCTTGATTGGTCATTTGCTGACAAGCTTGGGTGATATTATCGAGTGCTAATCCACCGGCTAAAAAGCAAGTTGATAAGTCTTGCTCACTATCAGTTAACGCTTGCCAATTAAAAGTTTGTCCGCTACCGGCACTTTTACCGTCAAGCACAATATGGTCAACATTTTTTGCTAGTGTTGGCACCGTTTGATCAACAGCTAATGCTTTAAATATTTGACAGTTAGTGGCCAGTTTTTCCCGCAAGTTATCAATGTATTCTTGGCTTTCTTGGCCATGTAACTGCACGGCACTCAGTTGTAAGTCATGGGCTAATTCAAGCACCTTTTCCTGAGGATGATTAACAAAAACGCCAACATACTTCATGCTTGGGTTTTGGTTAATAATGGCTTTTGCTTGAGCTTTATCGATACATCGAGGTGATTTTTCGGCAAAAATAAGGCCACCAAATTCTGCACCCGCATCAATAGCAAAACTCGCATGCTCTGGGCGGGTTAAGCCACAAACTTTATTGTGACCAAATATCAGTTGTCGACAAGCTAGGTCAATATCGTCTTGAGCCATGACAGAGCTACCGACTAAAAAGCCATCAACGGCAGGGGCAAGTTCTCTTACCTGTGCGTTGTGATAAATGCCCGACTCAGAAATAACGATACGATCATCCGGTAGTGTGGGTGCTAAGTCAAAGGTACGTGAAATATCGGTAGAAAGATCACGTAAATTACGATTATTAATACCAATAAGTTTTGCGTTTAAGGTAATAGCGCGCTGACATTCTTCTTCATCAGACACTTCTGTTAAAATAGCCAAATTTAATGACCGAGCAACCGCTGCTAGTTCATTATATTCTTCATCATTTAGTACACTTAACATCAATAATATGGCGTCAGCACCATAGTGTCTTGCCAAATAAACTTGGTAGGTGTCAAAGAAAAAATCTTTATTCAGTACTGGGCAGCTAACCAAGTCACTTACTGTTTTGAGATAACTAAAGTCGCCTTGAAAATATTTATGTTCGGTCAGTACTGAAATCGCTGTGGCATATTTATCATAAATAACGCCAATTTCCCCAGCATTAAAATCTTCTCTAATTATTCCTTTTGACGGAGAAGCTTTTTTACATTCTAAAATAAAGCCTGCGTACGGTTTCTCTGCTGTGCGTGTTAATGCCTGATACATGTCTTTTTTTGATGGCGTTAAGTCATCAATAAAGCTGGCTAAAGGCAGGTCTTGTTTTAGTTGTGCTATCTCAATACGTCGATTAGCGACGATTTGCTCAAGAATGTTACTCATTATGCTGCTGCTCCGGAATTTGATAGTCGAACTAAATCTGCTAAGGTTTTTGTTGCGGCGCCAGAGGCCAACACTTGCTCAGCATGTTGCGCCGCTAATAATAAGGTATCTGCTTGACCATTTAATTGCTCACGATGTAAATAAAGTAGCGCCGCGCAGTTAATTACCACTGCACTATTGTGAGCTTCTTGGCCTTTACCGGCCAATATGGCTTGAATAATATCGGCATTTTCTTGTGGTGTTCCACCTTTAATATCAGTCAAGCTATAATTTTTCAGACCAAAGTCTGTGGGTGAGATTTCTTTTTCAACTAACTCACCATGATTGATCTCAGTAACCTGTGTTTTTCCGTGTAAGGCTATTTCATCTAAGCCGCTACCGTGCACTACCCATGCGCGCTTAACACCTGTGAGTAATAAGGCTTGAGCTATCGGGTTAATTAACTCAGGGATATAAACGCCGAGTAACATAACATCCGGTTTTGCAGGGTTGACTAATGGGCCTAAAATATTAAACAGTGTTCTAATCGCCATGGCTTTACGAACAGGAGCAGCATGTTTAAAGCCACTATGGTAAGCCGGAGCATATAAAAAGCATATGTTGGCTTGTGCCAAACATTGACTAGCCACTTCAGGTGACATGGTTAAGTTAACACCTAAGGCTTCTAGTAAATCAGCAGAGCCCGACATACTCGAAACACTTCGATTACCATGTTTGGCCATTTTCAAACCACAAGCCGCTGCTAAAATAGCTGCTGTGGTGGAGATGTTAATGGTATTTGCACCGTCACCACCAGTACCCACACAATCAGCAACGCTGTTGGTTTGGCTTGGAAAAACGGTAGCATTTGCGCGAATAGCGATAGCAGCACCAGCAATTTCAGCCGGTGTTTCACCTTTTATTTTTAAGGCAGTCAGTATCGCGGCTAATCGTTCAGGGGCAACATGGCCGTTGATCACCTGTTCAAATACATTTTGGCTTTGCTGTTGCGTTAATGAATGACCGTCAACTAAGGTATTAAGTGCACTATGAGTCATGTCATCGTTACTTACTGCCTGAGCATTTTGTAAAGCTGTGCTACTAAGTTCAGTGGTTGTCATGAGTATTCCCCTGTGCTTTATAAAGGTTTTTATTCGCTAAAGCTGATAAATGACGTAGGCTTTGTGCTAATAAGTTGGTGCCAAATGTGGTGAGTATCGATTCAGGATGAAACTGAAAGCCAATGGCGGCATCCGTGCTATGTTCAATGGCCATAGGTAAAACAATTTCTTCATTGTTGTGCAGTAAACTCACCTGTGCGGTCATGGTTAATTGTTTAGGCATAACACTCGCAACCAGCGAATGATAACGCGCTACAGGCAAAGGGCTAGCAATATTGTTGAAAGCGCCTAATTGGTTGTGGATGATGTTTGATGATTTACCATGCACTACTTCAGGTGCGCGCGCTATAACGCCGCCATAATGTTGAATTAATGCCTGATGTCCCAAGCAAATACCCAGTATAGGGAATGTTCCCGCGCAAAGTGTTAGTAACGCCATTAAACAACCGGCATGTGTTGGATCGCCTGGCCCAGGTGACAGTACAAGAATAACACCTGCGCTGTTGCTTTGCTGTTTCTCTTGCAGCTTTTTAAAAATAAAGTCAGCACTTAAGGTATTGCGATAAATGGTGTGCTGATAGCCCAAACAACGAAATTCATCCACTAGGTTATAGGTGAACGAGTCAAGATTATCTAACATGACTATCTCTGGCAGAGCGTCTGTTACAACATCAGATGATTTCATGATTTAACCTCCGGCTGTAATGTTTCGCTATTTACTATCGTTGCAGGCCTTTTTTGATGAGAAATTATCAATACTTTACCTTCTGCCTCTTTAATCGCGCTAATCACCGCTTGCGCTTTTTGTCGGGTTTCGTTGGTTTCTGATTGCGGATCAGAATCAAAAACTACGCCGGCACCGGCTTGAATTTGTGCGCGCTTATTTTTTACAAATGCTGAGCGAATAACAATGCAGGTATCCATATCACCTTCACCCGTTAAATAACCCACGGCTCCGCCATAACTACCACGGCGCTTGCCTTCAACTTCACGTATCAATGAGGTTGCTTTTACTTTGGGTGCGCCTGATAAGGTGCCCATATTCATACAAGCTTGATAAGCATGCAGCGCGTCTAATTCATCTTCTAACGTACCGCAGACACGAGAAACCAAATGCATGACATGGGAATACCGATCAACCTTTAATAATTCAGCTACGTGACGAGTGCCAGGTTGGCTAACGCGTGCAATGTCATTACGGGCTAAATCAACCAACATAATGTGCTCGGCTAATTCTTTTTTGTCTAATCGTAAGTCTAATTCGATACGGCTATCCAAGTCGGGTGATAAGCTGCCATCAGGATTAAACCCTCGTGGACGGGTACCGGCAATAGGGTAAATTTCTACTTGTCTGTTACTTTGTTGATATTTAAGCGCTGACTCTGGAGAAGCACCAAAAATACAAAATTCACTATCTTGCAAATAAAACATGTAAGGACTTGGATTACTCTGTTTTAAGGCTTTATAAGCATTAAGGTTATTTGAGCAAGTCAGGCTAAAGGTGCGAGAGGGAACTACCTGAAAAATATCACCGGCTAAAATGTTCTCTTTTAAGTCATCCACTATCTGGCAAAAAGCGTCATCGTCGATGTCACATCTTAGTGTATTATCCTGACTTGCACTGACTGTTGAATTAATGTCTGGAGCTTTAAGCTCAAATGTCGCTGTTATATCAGTACATAAAGTGGCTTTTATTTGTTTGATTCTAGCTAATGCGGCCGTTTTGGCCGTTTCATAACCTGTGCCGGTAAATTGGTTAGTAATCACTTCACTGGAGCGTTTTTCATGATCAATAATAATCAGCGTTTCTGCTAGGTAATAAACAAAGTCAGGACAGGAGTTTTCGCTATCCTCAACTTCGGGCAACGACTCACTTATAGCCATCATATCGAATGCAAAGGCGCCACCAAGAAATACGGCGAACGGGTGTTTGTTAATGTTTTTCAGTTGATTAAACAAGCGCAAACTTTGAAATGGGTTAACAGCAAGTAGGCGTGAACGTTCATCAAGTTGTTCAGTTACTTGTGCAAAACTTACGGTGAAAGCCTGGTTGTCACCGGTAATTGACGCGACTGATGCTAAGGCTTGTTTAGCAAAGCTAAGCGCATTTTCGCCGTTTTTACTTAAGGCAGTAAAGCTGACTATATGACCATTACAAACAATTTTAACCGCGGTATCGGTGAGCAGTAAACTTTTCAATTGATGCTTTTTATCAATTTCCGCTGACTCTAGTAACAGGGTGTTTTCTTTGTCAGCGCAAAGCGTGTGAAAGACCGCAAGCGGGTCACTTTGATAACTTAAGGTATCAGTAATAGTAACTACAGCACCAGACTCTTGATTGTTGTGTGCCGCTTTTAACGGTATTTCTTTAGTATTTGTTTCAGTGTTTTGTTCGGTTGTTTTTTCGGTGTTACTTTCTTGGGTATTGCTCATGGGTATTCCTACAAATAATCTATTTAAAAAAGGTCATCCAGCGTAAATAGGCAGAAGCCACCATAAGAACCAACGTTTACCTTTAATGCGCAACATAGTTATTCTCTTGTTATGTTAATTAATTCAAAATTTAAAAACAAAAAACCCGCAATAGGGTGCGGGTTTTCGAAGTTTTTACGTACAAGTAAACATCACAACCCAGTTATCTAGAGTTATGCCACCACCAAATCAAAGAAATAGTTTTTTTTACTTGTATCATTATCTGTTTTATCTCAGTAAAATCGTTGTTATTCACTTGCCTAATTAGCGACTTGCACTTGTTTTAAGCAGTTTTAAGTCCCTATAGAAGAACCGATTCACGTAATGATGTCAACTACTGATTCTACAAATGAGAAAGATTTTTCAAACTTGCGCGTTGATCTGCACAGCCATACTAATTGCTCTGATGGCGCATTAACGCCAAAAGAGCTAATAGAACGGGCAGTTAACTTTCAAATTGACGTATTAGCCATCACAGATCACGATACAGTTAAAGGTCTTGATAGTGCAAAACAAACTATTATAGACAAAAATATTCCATTAACTTTGATTGATGGCATTGAAATATCGACGCAATGGCAGGGTTTTGAAATTCATATTGTTGGTTTAAATATTAATACTGATCATGAGGCATTGCAGACGTTAATTTCAGCACAACAGCAACGTCGAGAAGCGCGCGCTATTTCGATGGGCGAAAAATTAACCAAGTGCGGTTTTAACGACGTTTATAGTCAAGCTAAAGCATTAGCGGGTGAAGGCTCTATTACCCGAGCACATTTTGCTAAAGTACTTTTGCACCGCGGTATTGTGAGTAAAATGCAATCAGCCTTTGATAAATATATTGGTAAAGGTCAGCGGGCTTATGTTAATCCAAATTGGTGTAGTATCGAAGAAGCCGTCACCGTTATTCATGCTGCGGGTGGTGTTGCTGTGATGGCGCATCCGATCCGGTACGACTTAACCGCTAAATGGTTACGGCGTTTAATTGTTGATTTTAAAGCGGCACAAGGTGATGGCTTAGAAGTGGTTTTACCGCAGATGAACAACGAACAGCGTAAAATAATGTTAAGCTATTGTGCAGAATATGATTTACATGCTTCGATGGGATCTGACTTTCATCAACCAAGTCGCTGGAGTGACTTAGGGCGAAATTTAGTGATGCCTGAGCAGGCCAAACCTATTTGGCAACTTTGGCAAACACAAGCAATGAGTTAATTGTCTATTTTAGTCGTTGGTAGTTAATCACTTTAAAGTACGTGAGAAATTTTATTCACAGGTCAGTGTAATTAAGCGGTATAGCTAATTTTAATTAATCACTTAATTTAACGCCACCTTTCATGATAAACCTGTTATTTAGTTGGAGCTCATTATGAGTCAGTTTTTTTATGTTCACCCTGATAACCCGCAAGGTCGTTTAATGAAACAAGCGGCTGCCATTATTCGCCAAGGTGGCGTCATTGTGTATCCAACCGACTCTGGTTACGCTTTAGGCTGTCATATCGGTGATAAAAAAGCCTTAGATCGAATCTGTAATATTAGAGATATTAATAAAGATCATAATTTCACCTTAATGTGCAGCGACTTATCAGAATTGTCAGAATATACTCGTGTTGAAAACAGTGTTTTTCGATTGCTGAAAAATAATACCCCAGGGCCTTATACCTTTATTTTTAAAGGCTCCAAGGAAGTCCCTAAACGGTTATTAAATCCAAAGCGTAAAACTATTGGTATTCGCGTACCTGACAATAATATTGCCCAAGCATTATTAGCTGAATTAGGTGAGCCAATCATGTCGACTACCTTGATCATGCCCGGTGATGCAACCGCAGAATTTGATCCTGAGCATATCCGCGATATTTTAGAACACCAAGTTGACTTGATTATGAACGGTGGGCATTTAGGCGAAAAGCCAACCACTGTGATTGATTTTTCTAATGATGAAGTTGAAATCATTCGTTTTGGTGAAGGCGATCCAACACCGTTTCAATAAAACGGCTTAGCATAATTAACGATTAGCCATGATCTTTTGCACATGAGCCTTTACTCGCTGATCTATGAAACAAAAATTTTTAATGTTGAAAGCTACTGATGTCCGATAGTACAGATAAATTATCTAATACGATTACCCAAGGTAATAGTCCAGCGTCTGGTGTTATGTTGCAGCAAGTATTACCCTTTGCCTTGTTACGCGGTGAGGCCATCATTGAAAAACCACAAGATTTATTTATTCCCCCTGACGCTTTAGAAGTTATTCTAGAGTTGTTTGAAGGGCCACTCGATCTTTTACTGTATTTAATTCGCAAACAAAAATTTGATATTCTAGATCTACCTATTTTCCCTATTACCACGCAATATATGGCTTATGTCGATTTAATGAAAGATATTAAGTTGGAACTAGCCGCTGAATATTTGCTTATGGCAGCGATTTTAGCCGAAATTAAATCACGCTTATTATTACCCAAACAAGCCGTGACAGAAGATGAGGGTGATCCAAGAGCCGAATTGGTTAGAAAATTACAAGCATATGAAGTGATCAAAAAAGCGGCTGAAAACCTTGATGAATTACCGCGAGTTGACCGAGACAACTTTGTTGCCAATGTCGAATTAGCCGAAAATTTTGTCCCTGAAATACTGAATAGCCAAGTGGATTTAGCTGAGTTAGTAACGGCCCTGCAAGGTGTCATAAAACGCACCCAAGCTTATGAACATCATCATATTCATAAAGAGTCATTATCGACTAGAGAGCGTATGGCAGATATTTTGGCAACGCTTTCACAGACTAAAAATGAGCAAGCTTATCAAAATTTTAGCGACTTATTTACCGTGAAAGAGGGTAAACAAGGCGTTGTGGTAACATTTTTAGCCATTCTTGAACTCATCAAAGAGTCGTTGATTGAGTGTGTTCAAACGCAAGTTTATGGTGAAATACACGTTTGTCTTCCTCGGCATGCTCAGCTCTAGCAAAACCTGCAGCAGCACTTATAGCAAAATTTATAACCGAATTTATAATAGAACTTATAAAAGAATTAAGGGCGAGATTAGCCGCAATGATAACCGATAAAATACGCCACAAAGACATCGACGATGCTAAGCTACAACGCTTGGTTGAAGCCGCATTATTTATTGCCGATAAGCCGTTGTCGGTGCAATTACTTAAACGTGATTTTTTAATTGAATATCGTATTAGTAATCTTCGTATTCGTGATATAATCATTGCCATTCAGGCCCAATATAAAGGCCGTGGTGTTGAACTTAATAAAGTAGCCTCAGGCTATCGTTTTCAAACACCCACAGAGCTTAGTGATGATTTAGCGCATTTATATAAAGAAAGAGCACCGAAATACTCACGTGCTATTTTAGAAACATTAGCGTTAATTGCTTATAAACAACCGATAACTCGTGGTGAAATAGAAGACATTCGCGGTGTTGGTGTTAGTAGTCAAATCATTAAGACATTAACGGAAAGAAATTGGATTAAAACTATAGGTCATAAGGAAGTGCCAGGTCGACCTGTATTGTATGCAAGTACGCAAGAATTTCTTGATTACTTTTCGCTAACATCACTCGACCAATTGCCAGAGCTAATGCCGATGGCAGATTTTACGAGTTAAGGTGTTTAACACTTAGCTATAATCACCATTAGAATAACTAAACACCGGGGTTATTTACCCTAAACTTAAAGAGACAGAGACGTAATAGTAGCCGGCTTTATACCCTGTTATCTGTGAAGTTACTGACGTAAGAGAGTTAAGACCTATGTCTGAAAAATTACAAAAAGTATTAGCACGAGCAGGTGCTGGTTCACGTCGTGAAATGGAAACCTACATTAGCGCTGGTCGTGTGAGTGTTGAAGGTAAAACCGCTTATTTAGGCGATCGTGTTGAAGGTAATGAACTTATTCGAGTTGATGGCCATCAAATTAAGCTTAAGGCACTAGAAGAAGACTTTTGCCGGGTACTGATGTACAACAAGCCAGAAGGTGAAATGTGTACCCGCAAAGATCCCGAAGGTCGCCCAACAGTATTTGACCGTTTACCTAAGTTAGATGGTAGTCGTTGGGTTGCGGTAGGTCGTTTGGATATTAACACCTCAGGCATGTTACTTTTTACCACTGATGGTGAGCTTGCTAATCGTTTAATGCATCCTTCAAAACAGGTTGAACGTGAATATGCTGTCCGTATATTTGGTGACGTTAATGAAGCCATGTTACAAACCTTGCGCCATGGCGTTAAACTAGAAGATGGCACGGCGAAGTTTCAAAAAATTACTTACCGAGGTGGTGAAGGTCGTAACCATTGGTTCCATGTTGTGCTATCTGAAGGACGTAACCGTGAAGTTCGTCGTTTGTGGGAAAGCCAAGATGTACAAGTAAGCCGCTTGATCCGTGTTCGCTACGGTGACATGGAAATGAAGCGTCAGTTACCTTTAGGTGGTTGGACAGAATTAAACTTAAAAGATGTTAACTACTACAGAACACTGGTTGATTTAGTCCCTGAAACACAAAGTAAAGTTAAGGTTGACGAAAAAGCCATGGATAACGCGAAAAGTCGCAGAATTCGTCGCTCAGTGAAAAAACATCAACACCGCAGTAAACAAGCCACTAGACGTAAACGTTAAAAATCGTACTATGTTAGTGCTGAAAGTTAGTGCTGAAAAAAATGACAAGTTCAATTAACTCTCGAACTTGTCATTTTTATTTGTGCTGAGCCATTAAATATCATCTTAGCAATCGTTAGAAAACAATGAGAAAATAGGCTATGGTACGCTTAAGACCAAGTTGATTAATTATCTGCTTATTTTTAATGGTTAAAATGACAAGCTACCGCGTTATAAAATTTATATGGTGAATAACTACTGACTAAATTTTAGGCCTCGTATTTATCCATTTTTCCTGATGAGCAAGCTGATGATTTAATGAGTCAAACTTAATGAGTCAAATTGGTATAATGCAACTTCCCATTACCCGCTGTTAACGTTTCAATGTAACAACAAGCGATTTTCTTAGTATTTGGTTTATATAGGATATTACGTGCAAGCAACTCTTGAAAGAATTTATGTCGAAGACTCTGAGCAATTACATCTAGTTTGTCAACGCTATTCCCAAGCAAGTGTACTGGCTATCGATACTGAGTTTGTGCGTACACGAACGCTCTATCCAAAATTAGGGCTGATTCAAATAAACGACGGTAAAACCTTAGCCTTAATTGACCCAGTCGCTTTACCAGACTTATCACCTTTTTGGCAATTACTTGAAAATCCGAATGTGCAAAAAGTGCTGCATGCCTGCTCTGAAGATCTTGAAGTTTTTCTTACCGCAGGTAATTGTCAGCCTTTAAACTTAATTGACAGCCAAATTATCATGTCATTTTTAGGTCATGGCATATCCATGGGCTATGCCGCTATGATCGCGCATTACACGGGTATAGAATTAGACAAGTCTGAATCTAGAGCCGATTGGATGAAAAGGCCGCTAACACAAAAGCAACTGAGTTACGCGGCGGCTGATGTTGAATACTTGTTTGATATTCTGCCTAGATTAATGGCAGATATTGAACAGTCGGGTTGGCTGGCGGCAGTAAAAGAAGAAAGTGATGTCATGGTTGAACGTAAATTCAAAGCCATTGATGAAAGCCAGTTGTATCTCAATGTTAAAATGGCTTGGCGTTTAAATCCACCGCAACTTTATCGACTGCAGCAATTAACCATTTGGCGCTATCAACAAGCTAAACTAAAAGATCGCCCCATTGGCTTTATTGCTAAAGATCATACCTTATTAGCCTTAGCGCAAATTAACCCCAGTAATGTCGGTGCTATGTTGAGCATTGAAGGTGTTGAATTACTTGATATTCGCCATAAAGGTAATGCTATGCTGACGGTATTAAAACGTGTAGCTGAAGCACAAGATATTAAATTACCTAAGCAAATAACTCGTCTTGACGAATATCCTGGATATAAACAGAACTTTAAAAAAGTTAAAAATTATATTAACGAATTAAGTACACAAACCAACTTATTGACAGAGAACTTAGCGTCTAAAAAACAAATAAATCAATTTCTTTCTTGGCATTTTAAGCTCAATGATGCAGAGAAAAATCCCAACATGGTGGATATTATGCGCGGTTGGCGTAAGCCCTTGTTAGGTGATAAATTGCTCGCATTTGTTGAGAATGACTTTCAATAACTTAAGTATCAGTTAGGTATAAATTGCGCTTAACTGCTGCTTGAATTACGCTGAGTAAAACATCATATAACAAGTAAAGACGCTGTCGTCTTGTGATGATAACTTTACTCAAAGTTTGCTAAGATAAAGTCAAGTTAGCAAGCTTTCATAACCCATTTTTAATCATAGGTCTCCATTATGCTGTGTAGTGTTTATAAAAGTTCCAAAAAAGTACAAACCTATCTCTTTATTAATAAACGAGATGATTTTTCTGATGTGCCTGAAGCCTTAATGAAAATGTTTGGTAAGCCCGTGATGGTTACTGTGCTTAACCTTGCAACAAAAGTGAAGCTGGGATTTTCTGACCTTGATAAAGTAAAAGTAAGTTTAGCCAAACAAGGTTATTACTTGCAACTAACGCCTCAGGAAGAAGATATGTTAAAAGCGCACAAAGTTAATATGCAAGGTAGTGATGATAGTCAAGGAGATGAATCATAATGTGCTCTATCAACGCGATAAAATCAGTAAAAGTATTATTACTTTCACTTTGTTTAGCCTTATGTTCACAAACTAGTTTTGCTGCTGACAAAGCAGCGACAAGCTCAGAAACTAAAGTCAGCTTTGAGCAATATATTGTTAAGCTCAAGCAAGAGGCGCTAGCTAAGGGCTTTGAGCAAGCATTAATCGATGAAGCTTTTACTAATGTTGTGTTTCATCAACGTGCGGTAAAAGCCGATCGCAATCAGCCTGAAACGGTTGAAACACTTGATACTTATTTGCCAAAACGCTTACCCGATTGGAAAATAAAGCGTGCTAGAGCAAAATATAAAGAACACGAAGAGCTGCTAAAAAAAGTAGCTGCAGAATACGGTGTGCAACCGCGTTTTATCGTCGCACTTTGGGGGCTAGAAACTAACTTTGGCAAAATAATGGGTAACTATAATGTTATTTCTGCGTTATCAACTTTAGCGTATGAAGGACGCCGCGAAGTCTTCTTTAAAAAGCAGCTTTGGGCCGCGTTACAAATATTAAAAGAGGGCCATATTGATAGCGCCAATATGAAAGGCTCTTGGGCCGGTGCTATGGGGCAAAATCAGTTTATACCCACTTCTTTTGTCGGCTATGCCGTTGATGGTGATGGCGATGGCAAAAAAGATATTTGGGCTAACCAAGCTGATGTCTTTGCTTCAATGGCAAATTATTTGAAAAAACAAGGCTGGAGTGATCAACTTACTTGGGGCCGCCAAGTTAAACTACCCAGTGGTTTTGATAACTCGTTAGCTATTCCTAAAAATACTGGCGGTCGCAAAAACTGGCTAAAAGCTTGGGCTAAAAGTGAAAAAACCTTGGCACAGTGGCAAGCTTTAGGCATTCGACGCAGCGACGGTACTAACTTACCTGTCGTTGATATTAAAGCCGCCTTAGTTTTTCCTGATGACGAAAAAGGCCGTGCTTATTTGGCTTATAACAACTATAAAAGCTTGATGCATTGGAATTTATCTTACTACTTTGTTAGTTCAGTTGGACATTTATCAGATCAGATTAAATATCCACCTATTCAATAAAAAGTATTAAATAGTACGTATTAAAAACAATAGAAAGTAATAAACAGCGATAATTAGCCCTATGAGTAAAAAAAGTAACCGTTCGACAATAAAATCAAAAAAAGTACCGGTCGAACGTTTTTGGGAAACCAAATCATTAGATGAAATGAGCAGACCCGAATGGGAATCATTATGTGATGGTTGTGCTAAGTGCTGTTTACATAAATTTATTGACGATGAAAGCACCACAGACGAAATGGATCTGATGCCGACAACGCATATTACTGAAAGCGAGCAAATGAGTTACTCGAGCATTGCTTGTCATTTACTTAATGATAAAAGTTGTCAATGTTCTAAGTACGAGCAACGTACTGAGCTTGTGCCAGATTGTGTGCAGTTAACTCAAGATAACTTAGATGATGTATTTTTTATGCCAACAAGTTGTACTTACCGTCGTTTAAAAGAGGGCAGAGGCATGCCGTCATGGCACCCGCTGTTACATAATGGTAAAAAATCAGCTATGCATCAAGCGGGCATGTCAGTTCGTGGCAAAATTGTTAAAGATAACGACGTTCAATTAGAAGATTTTGAAGACTACATTGTTCTATGGCCGCTACACGATATAGATTAAATCGGATCATACCTGGCTATTTATATTTTGCTGATTAGGTTAATAGCCAGCTAAACAGTTGACGGACTAAAGTTAGACCTACAAAAGATCACAAAAAAATTCAACGCGTCATGATCACACTCAGGCATGATGTAGGTTGCACTTTAGTTCATCAGGTTAAATGAAATTTGACCTTTTTTTGGTTTAAACGTCGAAGAAAAAATAATACTTGCTGCAGATAGCTGTGATCCCATGACGTTAACCACTTAACGGTTGACGGACTAAAGTCCGATCTACAAAAGATCACCAAAAAATTCAACGCGCATGATCACACTCAGGCATGATGTAGGTTGGACTTTAGTCCATCAGGTTAAATGAAATTTGACCTTTTTTTGGTTTAAATACCGAAGAAAAAAATACTACTTGCTGTAGATATTTTTTGCTCATCAAGTTTATTGCCAGCTTAACGGTTGACGGACTAAAGTCCGGCCGACAAAAAAATCAATGAACACTAGGTTACCCGCTGTTGTAGAAGCTAAATAAAGATAGAAAAATTTGGCAGTAAGTCTTATTTAATAAAAAAGTATCAAAAACATTCCAAATAAAGTTGGAACCTGACTTTGTGGTGCGCAAGAGCGGAAGAAAAATTTTGAAATTTTTTATATAGGTAAAAGTCGACTGTACACCCTTGATTTGACTTAAGCAGGTCGAAAGTTAACCTGATTATCATTGGCATAGCAGCCATTCCCAAAATTGATTTTTAGACTAATATCATGATCAAAAAATAAAATACAATTGTAGAACGAGAATAATCTCTATGACTGCTGCAACCTCATGCTGCCGGTGGCGACTCGTATCTGAATATTCACTTTTGGCACTTTTCTGACTGTAAAAAATCCTGACACTTGAACATGTTTATTTCCGCTTTAGCGCACTAAGGGAGCATTGGGACTAACATTTATTAGTGCCAGAACTAAACCGCTTGGGGATGTTGGTTAATCGTCACTTATACCACAAACCCGACCTAAATATTCGCTAGGATTCATTCAGGTTTACCTTCACTTATGATACGAGAGCTGATGCTTCATTAATTGGTTTTTATGACTTTTCTGTGTGCGAAGCAGACAAAAACCTTCTCTAATATGAAGGTCAGCTTTCCGATCATACAGCTGACATTAATTTAATTCTTCTCTGGGGTTAAAGTTGTCATCGTCAGTTTAATTTAGTAGTATTGTGGGATCATCTGTTATGGAAAGTAGTTTTATTACAGAGATGCAAAGGATTATAATATATACCAATGGGACGGTAGCCTTGTTTTTGAATAATTACGATATTTAAACATATTGTGGTTGGAGATATGGCTTGCCCTTAGGAATATACTAGCTTAACCGCTGGGCAAGTCTGAATTAATGGAATTCACATGATTAAGACTAGCGTATACAGTTTAGCAATAGGAATGCACGTTTCAAAATTAGATCGTGTTTGGATGTCCACTTCTTTTTTTCGTCGTTCATTTTTGATCAAGAATGAAAATCAACTTAATCGACTCAAAGCAGAGTGTGAATTTGTTTTTATCGACCCCGATAAAAGTAAAAATACTTTACTTTCTCCCATAGATAAAACTACAACAACTGAAGCGATAGAATCCGCAAGCATAGAAGTCAGCAAAACAAAAAATCTATTAATCAAATTCTTTGCGCAACTCCAGCAAGGGGTAAACCTAGATACAAAGTCATTAATACCTTCAATAAGTTCCCTAACCCATAACGTTTTTAATAATACAGAAACATACCTGTATTTAGCCAAGCTTAAAGAAAAAGATAACTCTTTGTCTGAAAAATCAATCAAGGTATTTATTTTTTACCTAGCGTTCGCTAAACATATAGGCATAAAAAAAGATAAGTTATTTGAAATTGGGACTGCGGCTATATTGCACGACATAGGAATGCTCTCTGTTCCCGAAGAATTTTTAATATCTGCTTTTATCAATAAAGATGAACGTAAATATATCCAAAATCACACTAATGTAGGGGTAGAGATACTCTCTAAAGAAAACGTATTTTCTAAGCTCACTCTCAGAACAATAAAACACCATCATGAAAATATAGATGGCTCCGGATATCCAGATGGTCTCAAAGGGCGCGATATAAGCTTATATGCACGCATGCTTAATATCATATGTATGTATGAAGCGATTACGCGAGACCGTGTTTATAAAAAAGGTATTTTTCCGATCGAAGCGGTGAGAACTTTAGTATGTAATGTAAATTCAAAAATTGATACTCGATTAACATTCAAGTTTATTGAAATGCTAGGTGTATACCCTCTAGGCTCGATCGTATCTATTAAGGAGAGTGGTGAACTAGTACAGATTATTTCTTTTGACAATAATAAAGTTTTTAGAGCGATCCCCAGCGAAGCTATAAATAAAAAACAACCAATTGATAAGCCGTTAACAATCCATTCATGTGATGTCCACCAGATTATTAATGTGAACTCATGCTTTGTAGAAGAGCTAATTAGTAAGCAAGACAAAGTACAGTATTAGATAGCCTTCTGCTGGAGATTTCTCGGCACCAATTTCTTAAGACCTAAACAAATACTTACTATTGTCGAAGTTGTGATCATATGATGTCAATCCGAAAGCAACTAGAGCCATTCATATTTTTTAACAACCCAACGAACGAGGAAAGTTATGAAGTATATTAACGAACAAATAGTTGAATCGGTTGTCAGTGGTTTTTGTATACCCGCAAAACCAGAATTATTAACGCTATTACAGGCCGATGGACAAGCTAATTCAGCTAATGTGAAAGCAGAAGCATTAATTATTGAAAAAGACGTAGGTCTAGCCTCTTCGATTCTAAAAACCGTGAACTCTCCTTTGTTTGGGTTAAACGCAAAGTTTAGAAATATTCAACAAGGGGTCTGTTTTTTAGATGCATAAAAATTTAATTTACGAGCAACACGGAATATGTAGCTCTAATCATCAAACAGAGGAGAGAGTATTATGTATTCCTACGTAGCAAGACAGCCTATTTTAGATAGGAATCAAAACATTTATGCGTACGAATTATTGTTTCGAGATGGTAAAGATAACTGCTTTCCCAATGTCAGCTCAGAGCTGGCTACGGCTAGCATACTAACGAATAACCACCTAACTCTAGGTTTGGAGCAAGTCACAGGTAATTTACCAGCCTTTATTAATTTTAATGAATCTCTGTTATTAAAGCATTTTCCTAGTTTTATTGAGCCATCTAAAATTGTCATAGAAATTCTAGAGGATGTCATCCCTAGCGAAGAAGTGTTTCAAGTATGTAAACAACTTAAGAACAAAGGATACAAACTGGCGTTAGATGATTATAACTTAGACCCTAAATGGTTTAAATTTTTCTCTTATATCGACATCATCAAGATAGATATACTAGATGTTCCTCATGCGGAAATCATTAATTTTGTACTACAAGTTAGAGAGTTAAATGTGCTTTTGTTAGCAGAAAAAGTTGAGACTGCCAAGCAATTCGAACAACTCAAAGCTTTAGGCTTCTCCTTATTCCAAGGCTACTTCTTTGCCAAGCCCCAAATTATTAAACAAAAGCGCATTTCCACGACTAAACAAGGTCTCCTTCAGCTGTTTAGCCATTCATCGAATTTATCCTTAGATTTTGATGCAATTAGTCATATCTTTAGTGCAGATCCGGGATTAACGTACAAATTGCTCCGCTTTATTAATAGTTCAGCCTGGAATAGACAGAAGGAGATCACCTCGTTAAAGCACGCATTGACATACATTGGAGAACTTGAACTTAAAAAGTTTATTGCTCTCATAACTTTAGCAGATTTAAATCAGGATAAACCGAGCGAAATAATAAAAACATCACTGATAAGAGCAAAATTTTGTGAAAAAATTTCACGCCTCAGACGAGAACCAGATAATCCCCCAAAGGCTTTCATGACCGGCATGCTTTCTCTGATTGATACCATTTTAGATCAGGACATATCTACTGTATTAGCTATTTTACCCATTGATACTGAAATAGAATCCGCATTAGTTAAAGGTGATAACTATTTGGCAAACTATCTCACATTAGCTAAATATCTAGAGCAAGTGCAATGGCAGGAAAGCAATGATTTAATAGCACAATTAAATATTGAGGCGAGCTTGTGTCTGAAAGCCCATCAAGAAGCAATTGCCTGGTCAGATTTAATGTTAGATAACTCGTAATGAAATCGAGTCACTCTTAAAAAGCTATTAAGTCTTTCTATTTGTGTCACCAATAGAAAGCAACTAAACCAACAGGGAAGATAACTCTGACATCAAAAGGTAATTATTTTCTGCGCAGCACCGCGCACAGGATCGCCGTCGTCAATTAATAGTAAGCCCTTAACAGGGAAAATTTATGAGTCGCTGACTACTATTATTGATTGGCACATGGCGGATGAAAGGAAAAGCATCAGAAGATCCACAAAGAAAAAGATAATTGAAACCTTTTAGTGGGCGAAATGTTATAGAAAAAGAACATTTTACTCAGGACTTTTTACTGCGCTTGCGGAAAATAGCTGTATGAATAACAACACTTCCGTTTCTCGTTACGTAGTTATTCTTTCTAAGTAATAAAAAATGCCAGCTTTTAGCTAGGAGAAGAAGTTTCGATGTTGCAACTAATAGCTTCTCCTTTGCGCACTTTGAAGTCATGCCAAAGCCATTATATGAACGGCCGTTTTGGTAGCTTAGTTTTCTGTCAGCCTGACAAAAACTTTCATCAAAAAAACATATTTTTCAATCTATAGGGAACGTTGGCTAAAATACTCATTTTCTCCCTAAACCTTTAAGCAGTTAACTTTATAACCTAATAGCGTCTTGTTCAACAGAGCCAAATAAGTAAACCCGGTTTGCCATGAAAAAATTCACCTAACGCAAGATAACGACAAAGTTTGTGAACATATCGGCCAAATCTAATTTGCATAAAAAGTGCTAACTTGTCGTGCTAATCAGGAGTTAAGCGTCGGTATACTTGCACATAATTAACCGCTTGGCTGGACGTTGTAGACCAGGTTTTAGTGAATAAGTTATATGCCATACCAATGCCGGTTACTAACTGTAATCGTCCGTTTGCAGCCATGTTATTTAATTCAATCGGTTTAACAAAGGCATGCCAGCTGTGGGTGCCAATGGGTAAATATCGCATAATATATTCAGCACCAACAATGGCGACCAAGTAAGATTTAATCGTGCGATTGAGCGTTGCCATGATGACACAGCCATTTACTTTACATAATTGACTACATTGCTTCAGTAAGTCTTGCTGATTGGGGATATGTTCAATGACTTCAGCATTAATCACCACATCGTAGCGATTTTTATCGTTTGTACTGGTGTGTTGAGCATGCTCGTGACGATACTCAATATCAAGTTGAGATGTTAAAGCATGACGCTTTGCGACTTCAACACTCATTTCACTGACATCGATGCCCACCACGGTAGCGCCTGCTTTTGCCAAAGGCTCACAAACTAAGCCACCACCACAGCCCACATCTAAAATATGTAAGCCTTGCAGAGGATTTGTTTTGTTGGGATCGCGATGATAAAACTTGCAAATTTGCGCTATAAAATAAGCTACTCGCACCCGATTAAATTCAAGTGCGGTTTTGTACTGGCCGTTTGGATCCCACCAACTTTCAGCTAACTTATCAAATTTGGCGATTTCTTTAGGACTATAATTACCGGTAGAAGTGCGTTCAGTGCTATCATTTTGGACGGGATTAAGCTTACTTTTGTCTAGCATGGTAATATTATCCTTTTAATCTAATGTTAATTAACACAAGGCATATTCATGGAAAATCAATTCAATGTATTAGGCACGCGTTTAGAGTTATGTTGTAGTAATACGGGCTTCACCCGAAAAGGGTTCTGTTATGTACCCGAAAATGATTTTGGTAACCATAGTGTCTGTGCGGTTATGACCGACGAATTCCTAGAATTTTCAAAGGCACAAGGTAATGATTTAATTACGCCTAATCATATGTATAACTTTGCCGGCTTAAAAGCGGGTGACAAATGGTGTTTGTGCGCTGTTCGCTGGTATCAAGCGATTGCAGACAAGGTTGCACCACCGATTATACTTGCGTCAACTAACCAAAAAGCGCTAAAAGTCGTCTCATTAGAGGTTTTAAAAGCTCATGAATATGCTGAGTAATCCTCTATACTTTTGCTAATATAAGTGTTTGGTACTTAGTACTTTAGTTATTTTCAGACCTAAACAAGGAAGTTTTCATCTATTTAAAATCCTATTTCAAGCCCTGTCTCTTAACTGGTAAATCCCCAATAAAAAATTCCAATGCTTTTTTCTGACCTTTCGATAGCTGCTATCAAACAGTTTACGCTATGTTAAGCCTGTAATCTTTGCTAGCTTATTCACTAATTTTCTCACTGCTTTGTCGATAATTTCAAGCTACTTGATGAAAAAATCCATGGTGGTAATCGACTTGATGTCGGTTAAAAAAAAACCAGGAAACTTAGCGTATCAGTAGCGAACTTAGCACAAGAAAAATGTGCTAAAAATATCATCGGCGACCAATATCATAAGCGAGCAATTAATTACATTCATCTGATTGCTATTAACTAGTCAAGATCCGATTTATAAAGCTTATAGGCAGTATTATTGATTGTATCTAGCATGCATAAGGCCCCAGGGTATTAGGCTAACGTAGCAGCATCGAGCATAGCCTTGTTTTTATAAAAAACTTTATCTTAAAATAAAAGCCTATTTAATCGGTGAGGTAAAGCCTACCGGTTTTAACGTTAATACTGAACATGACACTTCACTTAATATTGACTCAGCCGTGTTGCCAATAAAAAGTCCAGCAATACCGGTACGACATACCGTGCCCATGACGAGCAGATCAATGTTTTGCTCGGCGATGTATTTAGGGATTTCTTCTTGAGCAGTCCCCTCAATCAATTCTGTTATGGGCAAGTCGCCATCAACAAAGTGATTGTTGATAAAGTCATCAAAACGTTTTTGTCTATCCAATTGCTGCTTCATGATTAATTCAAGGCGATCAACTGCAGAGTTATGGCCCCAGCTTTTTAAATAATCTTCATCAGGCAATTGCCAAGCATGTATAACATGTAATTCTACTTTTTCTGACACCGCTAAATGGGCGGCCCATGTTAAAATGGAATTGTTAAGTTCGAGTCCTTCTTCGCTTGGCGCATAAACATCTATAGCCGCCACTATGCGCTTAATTGGCTCATCTGTTTTTGTACCAACCGCTAGTAGCGGACAAGGGCATTTTCTCATGAGGTGAATGGTGGTACTACCAAAAAACCTTCTACGACTTTGCTCACCCGTTCTGGCCGCTAATATCACCAGATCATAGTTTTCTTGCTGTACTTTTTTAATCACGGCGATAAAAGGTACGCCGATTGCATTTTGTGCGTCGACAGCAATAGCAGGGTGATAAAACTTTTCAATATTCTTTTTTAAAACTCGCTGTTGATCTTTTTGTAAATTGTCCATTAGCTCCTTCGAGGGCAATAGGGTAACCAATGCGAGCTGATCTTTAGGAAGTTCTTCTACCACACTAAAGAAGGTGATATGTGAGTGATGACTTTTTGCTAATTTCATTGCTTGTGAAACAACTGCAGCTTGAATTGAGTTTGCCGGGGTTACGAGTAATAACTTATTTAAAGAAACCATTGTTTTCTCCTATCATGATCAAATTCAGTAACACTTTGATTAAGTTTTCGTTATATCTTCGGTGCTTATGCTCTTTTTCAACTTGCTGAAATCTCCAGATTGAACTGGAGTCGGTATATATGCTCACGCTTAATATATGGGTGAGACCCAATTCTCAGGTTTTAAGGTGATGACTGAAGAATTAATCGCTTGAAGTACCGATTCAGAGGTATTGCCAATTAAAAATCCAGGAATACCAGAGCGGCCAATAGTGCCCATAACGACAACATCGATACCCTTGTCATTAACAAAAGCAGGAATAATAGTTTTTGGATCACCTTTGGCTAATATTTGCTCAAACTTGCACTGGGTATACTCGTTCACCAAGATATTAAGGCTCTCTTGGTATTCGCGTTCTTCATGCTTTAATAAGCTTTCAATTTTAGCGGGTGACACTCTGGTGAATGCGCCATGTTTGAGAGCTTCCTCACCATATAACGACCAGCATGACAAGATTGTTAATTTGGCATCTTTATACTGACTTAATGATGAGGCGATATCGATTATCATGCGATTTTGCGCGCGACCTTCTGCATGCTGTTCCATTGATAGGTCGACGGCAGCTAATACCTTTTTAACTGTATCCTGCTGCGCTTCTTTAATTAACCAAACTGGTTTGGGGCATTTACGCATGATATGAAAGTCATTGCTGTCAAAGCTCTTTTCACTTTTATTTGCCACTTTGATCAGTAAATCAGCTTTATTTAAAATAACGGCTTTAACGATTTCGATAAAGTTTTTACCTTTGGCGACACTGACTGAAATGTCTACACCAGTGCTTTGTAATTGCTGTGCTAAATCAGTTAATTGGTCGAGTCGCTGGGCGATAATAAATTCGGTTAGCTCTGCAGGACCGACAATATCGGCATAACTACTGAGGATAGTTTCATGCGGTTCAACTACGTCAAATAAAGTTATTTTTGCACCGGTTTTACTGGCCAGTTCAATGCCTCGCAATACGGCGATATCCAGTTCAGGCTTAGTTTGCTCATTAACTTTTATGATTATATGTTTAAAACGTTTCATAGGGTTATCTCCTGCTGTTGATTAGACAAATTGGCTTAAGTTAAAAAGGTATAAAGTAGAGCGGCTAGCATAACAATCATGACAGTGCCTGGCGTATCAAGCGTTAATTGTTTGCTTAAACGCCTTGATACGCTTAGTGACCATAGGTGTAGATGACCCAGCGTCATGTCGATATATAGAGCAATACTGGCATTTAAATTAGCAATTTTTTGCCAAGTTTTAGCGCTTAAACTTGCTAATGCTTGATAGACAATTAACAGATCGCCGGCCGGAGGTACGGGTAATTTAGCGCGTAGTTTTGTGCTAGCAAAAATGATCAACAAACCGGTAAACGCTGGCCAAACAGCAGACCAATTTAGCGTTGAAACGATTGTCTGAAACTGCCTGAATTCAAATGGTGGCGTGTAAAAATAGCTTAAACACATCAAGGTTGAAAGCGCGGTTGGCAAGATTAGTCGCCAATTGGGTTTAGCGCTCGATGCCTTTAATATCGCCTGCTCTCTCATCAGTTCGATAAACCTGCCCATCAGCAATGTGGTACCTATAGCTGACATAACCAGTAACGTGGAGAACAATGGCCAGCTTGAAGTCGCATCTTTAAGTGCTGCTTTGGCTAAGGCACCACTGCTTAGTGGCAAGCCGATTAATGATAACGCTGGCACTAATACCAGTAGCCACAAAAACGGAGTGAGCTTATGGCCGGGTTTTAATGCTGAACTGAGCCCAACACAAAAAAACAAGCTTGCCTTGGCAAAACCATGATGCATAGCAAAAAGTACTATAGCGGGCAACAATAATGCCCAGCTGTCAGGGGTCGCTAAAGCAAAACCAATACTGGCGACTATAATGCCGAGCTGACTAACCGTTGAGTAAGCTAATACGGTTTTAGCATTGTCTTGCAATGCGCCATAAATGGCAGCCAAGAAAGTGGCGCTAAAACCCAGCACCATCATAGGTTGGGCCAAGACATTGATGCTTGCATCACCTAAGGGCAGAAAACGTATCCAACCTAACAAACCTACTTTCACCATAACCGCACTGAGCAGGGCACTAGCGGGTATGGGGGCCACAGGGTGCGCTTTGGGCAGCCAGACATGTAAAGTGGCCAAACCGGCTTTAACGCCAAAACCGATAATCAATAATGTTGAAACCCAAACAACAGGTAACTCGTTTGTGCCAAATTCAGCGTAATAAGTTCTCCCCACTAAGCCAAGAAATAACACTATTTCTGAAAATATCACCCACCGGATATAAGTTGTTGCCGCTGACTTTGCTTCGTTACTTTCTGAATGCAGGATCAGCGGGTAAGCAGAGAAACTCATCAGTGCAAAAAAAGCAATAAAGGATGAAATTTCTTGCGATAACACCACGCCAAGGTTGCCTATCATGGTTAGGATAAAGAACAGGTAAAAACGGTTTTGTTTGTTATCGTTAGCCATATAAGTTTGGGCATAAAGCGCGGCAATAAACCAAATGGCTGAAGTTAATAATAAAAATGACTGCTCGACCCAATCTTCATTAACCACAAGTAGTGCTGCTAATAATGCGGGTAGAGGGGCAAGCGGGATCAAACGAATGACTTTAGCGCGTAAAGTTTTAAACGCCATCGCAAACAATAATAAAGTGGGTAAAATCAATACCCAAAGGTGACCCGTACTGTATTTAAGTGCTATGCCTGAAATATCCGGAAAAATGGCTTGGTATTCCCGCGAGGCAATTAACGCAGACCAAGTGAGTGGGCTATAAGCACTTGAGGCAAATAAGCCAACAGCTAAGGCGAAAAAAGCGGTAATCAAAGGTGGTAGCAGTAGCATCCAATGTGTTTCTAAACGCAACTTAGGTACTTCTTTGGGCCATGGCTGATCTTGCTCTTTGAACCAAATGGCATGAATGATAGGTAAAAAATAGCTGGCATTTAGTAGGCTACTAATCGCCAGTACGCCGAGCACCCAATAGGCCTGTGCCTCTAATGCACCCACACCTAAATACCATTTAGACACAAAGCCGGCGATAGGTGGCACACCAATCATGCCAAATGCAGCGATGGTGAACGCTGCCATCGTAAGGGGCATACGTTTACCTGCACCATTCATTTGGCTGATTTTATGAACACCCAGGGTTTCTGCAAGATTACCTGCACAGAAAAACAGCGTGATTTTCATTAAACCCTGATGCACTAAGTGCACTAGGCCACCAATCGTGGCTATTGGGCCTGCAATGGCAGTACCGAGCGCTATATAAGAGACCTGACTTACGGTTGAATAGGCTAAGCGTCTTTTAAGATCATCCTGACTCAAAGCTTTAACTGAGCCATAGATGATAGTGAAGCCAGCAATAACGGCCAGTAAAACGGTTAGCCCTAAATCACTGGCAAATTCGACACCATAAATATCATAAACAACGCGCACGATACCAAAGGCGCCGGCTTTGACAACGGCAACGGCATGCAACAAGGCACTTACTGGTGCCGGTGCGGCCATTGAAATAGGTAACCAAGCATGCAAAGGGAACAAAGCGGCTTTAACACCTAGCCCAGCAATGAGTAAGACAAAAATGATCTGTAAATGGCTGTTGTTTAATCCGGGCAACTCAGCCAACAAACCTGCTGAGGTAAAGTCGAGTGGTCCAGCTAGCACTTTTAGCCAGACCACACCGGTTAACAGCAATGCGCCACCTATCATGGTATAGACAAGATAGGTGCGCGCCGCTTTAATCGACGCCGCATTGCCTTTGTGGGCAATTAGTGGGTAGGTAACGAGTGTCAGTAATTCATAAAAAATTAAAAAGGTGACTAAATTGCCAGCAAGCGCTAAGCCTATTGTGGCACCAACACATAAGCTAAAAAAGGCAAAAAATCGGCTTCGATTAGCGCTGTTTTTAAAATAGCCAATGGCATAAATAGTGGTAAACAACCATAACAGGCCTGACAAGCTGACAAATAAGAGTGACAGGGCATCACCGTGAAGAACAAAGTCAATATTAGGTAACAGTGGTAGGCGCGTTTCAAAGTCTAAGCCATTGACAACACCTGACAACAACATGGCGATTAGGCTAAGTGTCATCAGTGCGCCGCCAATATTTAGACTTCGACGCTGCAAGACTCTATGCTCAGGTGTCGCCATAACGGCCAAACCAACTAAAAGAGGACAAAGGACAATGAACGCAGGTAACAGTGTGCTCATGTTCATATACCATTTACCTCAGTTACTGTATTACTGATATTAAGAATAAACTCTGCATTTAAACCTAAGGCTAAGGTGATCAGCGCAAGTATTAGGGCGACTGTTGTCATAACGCTTGATACGGGCACTGACACTGGCACTGACGATACTGGCGCTGTCGATTTTGCTGTGGGCGACTCAACAACAGCAGGGTCTGTAGAAAAGGCTAAACTCAATACTTTGAATAAATACATAGCCCCTAAGAGTCCGCCTGTAATTACGACGATCACCCACCACCACTGACCACTTTCGATAGCCGTGGTCAGTAGTAACCATTTGGCGATAAAGCCAGCACTCGGCGGTAAACCAATAAGGCTGATGCCCGCGATAGCAAAGACTAAAACATTAAGTGGCTCACGCTCTGCGATACCTTTTAGTTGAGCAATCTCGCCATTACCTTGTGCTAAGATCAAATTGCCCGCCGCTAGAAACATTGCCGCTTTTGCGCACGCATGTGCAACAATGAAATAGACTGCTGCCTGTGATGCAGAGCCAGTAAACGAGCTAACCCCCATTGAGTATTCACTTAACGGAAACAATAAAAATATGTAGCCAAGTTGGGCAACCGTAGAATAAGCAATAAGCAGCTTTAATTGTGTGGCACGAAATGCGCACCATGAGCCATAAATAATGCCTGCACCACCCAAAGCACCTAACACTTGAGAGGCACCCAAGGTGGTGGCTTCGCCTAATACGTCAAACCAAAACTTTATTAAGATATACAACGAAGCCTTAACTACTAGCGCAGAAAGTATCGCGCTAACCGGTGTTGGGGCATTTGCATGTGCGGGTGGTAACCAAAAGTGCAGTGGAAACAAAGCTATCTTGAGCAGAAGTCCAATGGTGATTAGGATCATCGCGACCTTATCAGGAAAACTATGGCTGGCTGTTTCAGCTATTTGCATTAAATCTAGCGTGCCATGACTACGATAGAGAATGGCAATGGCGAACAAGTAAAAAAGTGAACCTAATAGACCGACTAACAAATACCTTAATGCGGCTTGTAAGGCGGCGCGATTGCCTTGCAGGGCAACCAAGGCAGCGGCAGAGAGTCCGATAATCTCTAGACAGACATAAATGTTAAAAGCATCTGCTGACATAAACAAGGCATTAAGCCCTGATATTAAGAACCACCACAAGGGCCAAAAACGTAAGCTTTTTTCGCTAGCGTTATATTTATCTGAAAAATATGAGGCGCTATACAGAGTTATTAATAGTGTAAGTAAGCCCGTTAGTGCGAGCATCAAGATTGAAAAACCATCAACAATGAGATCTATGCCAAGAGGGGCTCCCCAACCACCAATGACATAACGCTCACTTTGATCAGTTTGTTCATCTAAAAACAGCAGCGTTGTTAACACAACGAGCAAAAATTGCGCTAGTGAAAAAGATATATTTATCAGGCCTTGTAGCCGATTTCGGCCGATAATAAAGGCTATTATTGCTGCCAATAACGGCAAAAACACTATGGCTGGCAAGAGCAGCGATGGGCTTAGGTAATTCATCACTTGCTTTGCTCTTGGCTACACTGATCAATGTGATGAATTCGCACCATTAGATTAAGGGCGAGTGCGGTGCCTGCTACGGCGATAACAATACCGGTCAATACCAGAGCATGAGGCAATGGGTCGACCACCAGTGGATTGCGTTTAGCTAAGGCAATCAAGAACATAAAGATACCTACGCCCATGACATTGAGCGCCAGTATTTTTCGCATCACATGGCTAGCCACCACAACACCAAAAAAGCCAATAGCAAAAAGTGCTAAACCAGCCATAGAATAAAGCAATGCAGAGGTCATTTTATAGTCCGGTGTTTATGGTCGGTAACTGATATATTTTCACTAGCAATAAAGCTGCTATAAAGTGAGGCTAATGCAAGGGTTATTGAGACCGTAGCGCAGGTTTCTATTAACAGTATCAGCAAGCCAGAAAATGCTAGGGGATAAGTGAGTAAGCTGCCTTCAAACCAAATAAGGGCTGTGCCGATAGACATAAATACCACTAAACTAAGCACTAACAAAACACGCGCCATAAAAGATGTGTAGTTAACCTGATAAGTATCACTTTGAAACATCAGCACGCTAGCACCTGCCAACAAAGCGCCAGCTTGGAATGCACCACCAGGCTGATGTGCACCTGCCCAAAGCAAATAGCCGGCAAAAATAACCACTGCGGGTGTAATCCAACGCTGTAGTGCCAATAGCACCAAATTTTTTTTACTTACTTCGATGCGTTTAAAAAATGGAGCATAGTGATCACGCGTGGGTAAAATAGCCAGCACAACCACCAGTAGCACGGCGATTTCAAGCAAGGTGTCGTAGGCGCGAAAATTGAGTAACACAGCGGTAATTGGGTTAGTAACACCACTAAGCTCGATATTCTGAGTAATTAAAGGGGCTAGGCCAGTGTTATGTCCCTTATCGCTAAGTACTATTTTTATCGTTACGGCTAATAAAAGCCCAACAACCAATACTGAGGCAATTAAGCTTAATGCACTTTTATTGATTGCGGGGCCGTCATATTCAATATCTAATTTGTTAAACATGCTCTCTAGTATCCTTTTGGCTTTTTTTAGCGTTAGTCACATTTGGCTCAATTGCTTTTGTACGGTGAGGCCTAATGCGATTCCATGCAGCCAGCAATAAAGCGCCGGTGATGCCTGCACCAATAGCGGCTTCGGCAATAGCGACGTCAAAGGCCCCAAGCTGTCCCCAAGCAATAGCGGCTAAAAGGCCTAAACAAACAAAAAATACGATACAGCGAAAAAGTGACAGAGAAAAAATACTCATCCAGCCAAGGGTGAGCATACTGAAGATTAACAAAGCATCAAAAATCATCACCAGGCTCATCATTTATTCTCAACTGAAGGGGGTGCTGGTGTTTTTAAGGATTGCTCGTTAATCACTTGAGAGGCAATTAAATAGCTGCAAGCGGCACTAGAGAATATAACCAAGCCCCAAACAAGCACTAACTTTAAGCCATCAGTAAGTGAAGACAGTTGTGGTAATAACCCAATTACCATCAATCCAAGACCTAAATTGTCAGCTTTGGTTAGTGCATGTAGGCGACTGAGGACATCGGGGAATCGTATTAAACCAACCGTGCCAGCAAAGAAAAAAAACAAGCCTGCTAAGCAAAATATCACACTAAAAATATCCGCTAAATTCATTGAGATTTACCTCTAAGTTGGGTGAAAGTTACAATCGTTATCGACGTTAACAACGCAAGTACCAAGGCAACATCAAGCAGATAAGGCTGATCTTGAATAACCGACAGAAGTGCCAATATAGCAACACCGATAGTGCCCACTAGCTGCGTTGTTAAAATACAATCTGCGTAACTTGGTGCGCGCAAGACAAACAGCAAACTTAACAGCAGTAAAATAGCTAACACTATGCTGGCAATTACTAATAGGGTTATCATCACTTTTCACCATCAATAAGCGCTTGAACGCTAGTGCCTAAAAGCTGTTTAATGCGTATTTGGCAATCGTCTATTTCGGCCTGATTGAAGGTGTTCATATCCAGCACATGAATGGTGAGCTCTTGAGCATTTTGTCTAGCGCTTACGGTACCGGGCAATAAACTTAGTACTTGCATAAAGGTAAACACTTGCGAGTCGCTGGCTAAATCTGTGTGATATTTTATAAAGCCAGGCGAAAGCTTTAGCTTAGGGCTAAGTGCCAGTTTAGCGATAGACCATCCGCCTCGCAAAGACTGAACATAGAAGTAATATAAAAATGATAGAATACTGAATGGTTTTTTTAGCCACTGATGTCGTTTTTTTTGTTGTGGCGCTAAATAGAGGCTAAGCACGCTAGCCATGGCAATAAAAACAATACCTAGGCCCAGAGAACTTTGCTGCCAACGGGTAAGTAAGCCCCAAAATAGGCTAAATAAAGCGAACCGAATAAAGAATCTCCAGCTCAATACTGAGCGAAAGCTGAACGCAGATGGTGAACTCGACAATTCATTATTTTGCTTGATAATTTTCATTTTCTTCCCTAAATATCTAAGTCAATATTCACTTTATAAAAAGTTACGTTCAAGTTTATAATAGGTTGATATAAAGTTAATGTGGCGTTTATTTCAGATACATTGATAAAAATGAAGTTTCGGTCACAGCAGAGAAAATAAAAAGTCGAATTAAACGACATATTAAGTCGGATTTATCGATAAAAATATTCCAACTGAAATTAATGCAGCAGTGAGGTGTTAAATAACAGCGATAAAATTAAGGCTCAGTTGTAAGTAATTATTGTCGCCTCAGATAAAATTAACTTGGCTATTCATATTTGGCCATCAGATTTTAAGAGACAGTGGTTAGTAAAAATAGCTATCAGCTATCAGCTTTCAGTTAAAAGTAACAACTGTGAGTTTGTTTTTTCTGTTAGGTTTTTGTGCATCAAGTTATGCGTTCGCTTGACCAATGTAGGTTGGACTTTAGTCCATCAGGTTAAATGAAATTTAACTGGTTTTGGTATAAATGGTGAGCGACAAAATAATAGCGCGCTACAGATTTTTTTGACCCCTAGTGTTAATCATCAAGCTACAGGATTGAAGGACTGAAGTCCGATTTACAATCTACAAAGAACTTTTTGTCCCCATTACATTAATCATCCGCTGAACGCTTGACCAATGTAGGTTGGACTTTAGTCCATCAGGTTAAATGGAATTTAACTGGTTTTGGAATAAATGGTGAGCGAAAAAAATAATAGCGCGCTGCAGATTTTTTTGACCCCTAGTGTTAATCATCAGGCTAATCCCTTGACGGACTGAAGTCCGACCTACAAAGGGCCAAAAAATGCCAATAAAAAAGAGTTTTTATTGAGATAAAATAAGTGGGGGGGATGGTGATTACAATTAAGCACATTATTGAACATTCCAATATTTGAACAATGTCACTTAATTAGTCTATATTTGCTCCAACTTGAAGTAGCACCGCTATTAGCAAAGCTTAATCACGGAAGATGCAGGTTCTTGCTGTTTTACAAATAGCTAAAACGGCAGGGTGGCTGACTTTACGCTCGGCCGAAATCGCATAAAATCTATGTTTTACATCATCAGTTTGGCCAATGATTTGCACACCAAAGTTCTGACAGACCTCATCGGCTATTGCAGTTGGCATAAAGAAAACACCAAGACCTCGTTGGCCGAATGACTTTAATAAAGCACTGTCATCAAACTGGCCAACAACATTAGGAAATATCTTCTGCTTATGTATCCACTGATCAAATAACTGCCTGATGCCAAATTGTGTTGTGGGTAATAGCATTGGCGCGTGGTGCAGAGATTTTGGAAAGTTTGGTGCTAAGCTTTCTTTCAATTCAGGAACGCCAAAAAACGTCAAGCCTGATTCGCCAAGGTAATGATTAAAAACACTGGTTCCCAAGGTATTGTTAGTTGGAGCATCACTGATAACCATGTCTAATTTGTGCATAGACAGGTCGGCCAATAGACCTAAAACAGGACCTTCTGTGCTGATTAAGTTAAGACCGCCAGGTATCAACAATGCCGGTTCAATAATTTTACAGACAATAGTTTTAGGTAGCGAACTGGCGACACCGACCATAAACTCAGTCTGGTTACATGAAGCAGCACTTCGCATTACACCACCGAGCTCATGGCCTAATTTGAAAATTTCATCAGCGTATTTCAGCGCGGTTCTACCCGGCTCTGTTAACACCAAGTTTCTGCCCTGTTTTTCAAACAAAGCGCAGCCCATGCGAGCCTCTAATAGCGAGAGTTGGCCACTAATGGTATGAGGTGTTATATGTAAGCGTTTACTTGCCTTAGCTATACTGCCTTCATGTGCTACAGCCCAGAAGTAACGCAAATGTTTATAGTTAATAAGCTCAGACAAAAGTAAAACACCTCAAGGCTTTTAATAGTGAAAATTGCAATATAACAGCGCGATGACAAAGATATTGTCAATTTAACAATAATTTATACTAAGGCTTTTATATTGCAACGTTTTAATTTTTATCACCGCCATATTTTCTTAACAAAATATGGCGGTTACCAAGACCTTAATAATATGTAAAACGAACTATTCTAAAATATATCTTAAATCGTTTGCGTTAATTTATCCTTTAAAAAGTCCTAGTATGACGCTAACGTTTTCTCAACATAAAGCATTATTTATGGCTTATGTTGACGATTCGATTCAGTACGCCTAAGGTTTTTTCTCCGCCATTATAGTGCTCAAAAAGACGGTGAAAATGCTAGCTAAAGCCATTTCATTGTAGCAATAATCACGAATCTACTGGTGCTAGGTCCTTTAAATAACGTTGACCATTTTCAACATAGTGCATAGCCGATTTAGTGAACATTTCTTGGGTTGACTCATCAAGCACTTTAATGACTTTAGCCGGCGAGCCTAAAACGAGATGTCCGTCAGGCACTTGCATGTTCTCAGTAACCAAGCTGTTAGCGCCAATTAAGCAATTTTTGCCAATGTTAGCACCATTGAGTACCACCGCATTCATGCCCACTAGGGTATTTTCTCCTATGGTGCAACCATGCAACATCACTTTGTGGCCCACAGTAACATTGCGCCCTACGGTCATTGGGAATTGAGCGTCAACATGTAAAATTGAACCGTCTTGAATATTGGTATTTTCACCAATGCTAATGCTGGCAACATCAGCACGAATAACCACGTTAAACCAAATGCTAGTATTTTCGCCTAGGGTAACGTCGCCTATTAGCGTGGCATTGGGGGCTATAAAATTACTCTTATTTAACTTGGGTACTAAATCAGCCAATCGATAAATCATCTGTTTTTCCTTTTTTGAAATTTATGCCTTTATATTAATCTATTCCCGTTAGAGAGCAAATTAGACTTTTAAGTGATAGTTATAATGCTTAAGTTATACTAAAAATAACCCATCTTGATGTATGAAGATTAAGCAATTAATGGTAAAACATTACAAGTAGTTAGTAATAATAATAATTTTAACGTCCAGTCGGATGAGATACTTAGCAAATAAGCTCAACACATAAGACTATGTGCTGAGCTTATTATGAGGTGTTCTATGTCTAAATAAAGGTGATATATGATTATTGGTATACCGAAAGAAACATTATCAGGTGAAAACCGAGTCGCTAGTGCGCCAACCGCGGTAGTGTCATTACTCAAGCTTGGTTTTGAGGTGAAAATACAAAAAGGTTGTGGTACTAAAGCAAGCTTTACGGATCAAGAATTTATTGATGCCGGTGCCAGTGTCGCGGTTAAGAAAGATGTTTGGCAGTCTGATATTATCTTTAAAGTAAACCCTCCTACACTTGACGAAATTGCTGCCATGAAGGAGGGGGCTTATCTCGTTGGTTTTATTGCTCCTGCACAAAATGAGGATATTTTAGCGGCGTTAAAAGATAAAGAAATTACCACCTTAGCCATGGAGATGGTGCCAAGAATGACCCGCAGTCAATCAATGGATGCGTTAAGTTCGATGGCCAACATTGCTGGTTATCGTGCCGTTATTGAAGCGACACATCAGTTTGGTCGTTTTTTAACCGGGCAAATAACCGCTGCGGGTAAAATGCCACCCGCTAAAGTCATGATTATTGGTGCCGGTGTTGCCGGTTTAGCTGCCATAGGGACAGCAAGCAGCTTAGGGGCGATTGTGCGAGCATTCGACACCCGACCCGAAGTTAAAGAACAAATAGAAAGCATGGGTGCTGAGTTTCTTGAGCTTGATTATGAAGAGCCGGAAGACACAGGCTCTGGTGATGGTTACGCAAAAGAGATGAGCAAAGCTTTTATTGATGCAGAAATGGCCTTGTTTGCTGAGCAAGCCAAAGATGTTGATATCATTATTACCACCGCTATGATCCCAGGCAAACCGGCGCCTAAGCTTATTACAACCGCAATGGTTGAATCGATGAAAACGGGCAGTATTATTGTTGATTTAGCGGCAGCGGGTGGCGGTAATTGTGAACTAACCCAAGCAGGTAAAGTCGTTAATGAAAAAGGTGTGAAAATAATTGGTTACACCGATCTTGTTTCTCGCTTACCGAATCAAGCATCACAGTTATATGCGAATAATTTAGTTAGCTTAGCAAAACTCTTGTGCAAAGAAAAAGATGGTACGCTTAATATTAATTTTGACGATGTCGTTATTCGCAATATGACCGTTGTTAAAGCAAATGAAATTACTTTTCCTCCACCGGCTATTAAGGTCAGTGCTGCGCCTGTTAAGCCTAAAACTGAAGCCGTTAAAGCGCCTGAAGTTAAAGTTAAAGAACCGGTGAGCCCGGTTAAAAAATATAGCCTGATGGCTGCTGGTGCTTTGCTTTTTGCTTGGGTTGCCAGTGTTGCTCCTGCAGATTTTCTTTCTCATTTTACCGTCTTTGTTTTGGCCTGTGTTATTGGTTACAACGTGGTGTGGAATGTTAGTCATTCGCTGCATACACCCCTGATGAGTGTAACCAATGCCATCTCTGGCATTATCATTGTTGGCGCAATTCTACAGGTGGGCAATAGTAATCCACTAATACAAGTGCTCGCCGGTGTCGCAATACTTATTGCCACTATCAACATTGTTGGTGGCTTTGTTGTCACTAAACGTATGTTAAAAATGTTTAGAAAATAAGGGACACTTTAATGGAATTTTATCAAGGTTTAATCAGTGCAGCTTACATTATTGCTGCGTTATTGTTCATTTTTAGCTTGGCAGGACTTAGTAAACAACAAACGGCTGAAACAGGTAATTGGTACGGTATTGTCGGTATGGCCATCGCGCTTATTGCCACCATTGCCGATCCTCGTGTCGACAATGTTTGGATTATTTTAGTGACTATGGTGATCGGCGCTATCATTGGCCTGCGGCTAGCGAAAAAAGTTGAAATGACCCAAATGCCAGAATTAGTGGCCATACTGCACAGTTTTGTTGGTTTAGCGGCGGTATTAGTTGGCTTTAATAGCTATTTTGAAATGGACCATTCGGTAACGGCTACCTTTAGTGACAGTCAGCAAATGGCGGTTAATATTCATTTAGTTGAAGTGTTTCTTGGGGTATTTATTGGCTCGGTCACCTTTACCGGTTCAATTGTCGCGTTTGCCAAGTTGCGAGGTATTATTAACTCGGCCGCACTCATGTTACCTCAGCGACATAAGTTAAATTTAGTGGCGGGTATCATAGCCATTATTTTGCTAGTGACTTTTGTTCAACAAGGTGGTGGTGATAACACATTATATCTGATGACCTTTATTGCCTTAGTTTTTGGTTGGCATTTAGTCGCCTCAATTGGCGGTGCAGATATGCCAGTGGTGGTGTCCATGCTCAATTCATACTCAGGTTGGGCAGCCGCAGCGGCAGGTTTCATGCTTAATAATGATTTGTTAATTGTTACCGGCGCATTAGTGGGTTCATCAGGGGCTATTCTTTCTTACATTATGTGTAAAGCCATGAATCGCTCTTTTATCAGTGTTATCGCTGGGGGGTTTGGTACCAATGTCGTTATAGACACAGAGACCGATTATGGCGACCACATTGAAATTAACGCAGAATCGGTAGCAGATATGTTGAACGGCGCAAAGTCGGTTATTATTACGCCAGGTTATGGTATGGCAGTAGCGCAAGCACAATATCCGGTTTATGAAATGACTCAAGCTTTAAAAGCTAAAGGTATTGATGTGCGCTTTGCTATTCACCCGGTGGCAGGGCGCTTACCTGGGCATATGAATGTGTTATTAGCCGAAGCTAAAGTGCCTTACGATATTGTGCTTAGTATGGATGAAATTAATGATGATTTTGCTAAAACTGATGTGGTTTTAGTCATAGGCGCAAACGATACGGTAAACCCTGCAGCGTCTGAAGATCCCACTAGTCCGATTGCGGGAATGCCGGTACTTGAAGTTTGGCACGCGAAAAATGTTATTGTCTTTAAGCGTTCAATGAACACAGGTTATGCTGGCGTACAAAATCCATTGTTTTTTAAAGACAACACTCAAATGTTGTTTGGCGATGCAAAAGACTCGGTTGAACAAATATTTAAGGCTTTGTAATTTGCTAGATTAAAGCATCAATAAACAAGTGATGTTAAAAATGCCGATAAGCGATTGTCGGCATTTTTTATGGATACTACCCAGTTCCAACAACATAAAAATTCACTGTATATCACAGTTATAATTGAGGATTAACACCGAATGAGTCAGAGAAAAGATACTGACTAGAATACAAATCCGTGGCCAGTTTTACTTGACCACTACACTTTCATTCATTATTCTAGCCATCGTAAACAAGACTATATTACATAATGTAAACATATTATAATCAGAGAGTTAGAAGTTTGATTCTGCAAACTAAAATTCGTTTTTACTGGCTAAATTAAAGCCCCGCTTAGCGAGGCTTTGGATTCAAAATTTATTAGATCAAAACAATCATTTAATACCACTGACCCGCTAATTTAAGTGGCTGTCGGCTATTCTTTTAAACTTTGTTTTCCCAAAATTTTTGCTTTGTATCGCTATAGATGTATAAACAGTAAAGTATAGGTATAGTTGTTATTACACTAATCAGGCCTTCATAAAACTTAGGTGTTCCAAAAGATAAAAGTGCCATAGCCCCTAAAAATCCGTATACAACAACTAAAACATAGAAAACTCTTCGCCATGTCTCAGCATCTAAAACTGGTTTACTGTATAAATATCCCCAAAATACAATAAATAAAGTTACCGTTACGGCTAGGCGGATTAGTACCGATATTGAAAAATCAATATCGGTAAAAGCATACAACACATCTACTAAAGATAATAAAAAATATATATAACAGTAAATAACTAAAGGTGACTTTTTCATTTTATTTAATTCCAATGTACTTAATATATAAAATTATGTTATTTCTTTTTTTCTTCTTGTTTTTTTAAATTGCTTTTTTCATTATTCGCACTTGCTAGTCCTGTAACAGTACCAACGACAAAACCTATCGCTTTAGTTTTAATGTTAGAAGAATTTTTACCATAATTTGTCGCCACATCTTCTGCGATTGCCCCCGCAGTGGCACCAACAATAATTCCGCTTGCTGTCGCTGTAATATCTGTATTCTCAGTACTTTGAATTATAGCACCAGCAACTGATGTAATAAGTCCACCAGCCCCAGGAACCTTTGAGCCAATTTCACTCACAACCTCTCCTGTTGTTGTGTCGTTGAATTCGGCAGTATTATTCGCACCTGATTGTTCTGCCATTTTACCATCAGTCGTCTGCCGAGTCGGCTTACCTTTAGTAGCTAGAGCTTCAGTATTATAATCTCTTCTCTTTTTCCCGTCTGGATCGGTTCCATTTACCGGATCATTTTTGACATAAGCATACATGTTCATGCCATCATCGTAACCAATCGGGTCAGTTTGTAGGAATCGACCTAGTTTTGGATGATAAATCCGTGCTTTGTAATAGTTTAGTCCTATCTCAGATAAATTTAATTGTCCGGTATAACCAAAACGACCTTGATTTGAAGCACTCGGCACGCCATAAGCATCATAAGTATTTAGGTATGTCTTACTCCCTGAACTATTACTGCCTGCCACAATAGAACCTTGATGATTACTATGTAAAGACGTTCTGGTAGATGTACTTACCGTACTGCCACTATAATCAGCTATAGGGTTATCAACACTTCCGCCGTGTGCATAGCGTTTAGTAATAGAACTACCACTATATTCTGCTATAAGTGCATCTCCGTCATATAAAAACTTTTTAGTGCTGCCGCTTGACGTTAGTGTACTTAGTCGCCCTAATGGGTCATATGTTAATGTTGAGCTATTCTTTGATGTACTTAATAATCGATTTTCAACATCATACGTGTAGGTATAGTCACCATCATTGGTTAAATTACCGTTCGCATCATTAACTAACGTTTTACCATTAACATTTGTATATTGATTTAATCCATTAACGGTATAACTACCCGTTTCACCAATAACCCCTGAATGATTATAATTGTCATTACTAAAATTCAGTGCGATTAATTGGCTAGAAGGGTTATATGTATAGCTATAAGTATTATCGTTGCTGCTGCTGTATAGGTTATGGATAAGTGATGAAAGGCGGGATGCATTATCATAGGCTAAATCAGTATCAGCATTATTACCTCGGTCGATATAATCAAGACGAGAGTAATTATCATATATATTACGGGTGATTGTTGAAGACCCACTTTCTTTGACGTAAGTTAATCTGTCAGCACCATCATAATCATAAGTATAATATTTTGCATCTGGATGAGTAACACGAATACGGTTACTATTATCATCGTACGAATGATTTACTTCATAAGCAATACCTGTAGTTGTATTGGTTTCTCTTGCTAAACGCCCATGCCCATCAAATATTCGAGTTACACCTAAACCATTGTTTGATGCATATTTCGCGTAAAGCTTTAAACCACGTAAATCATAATCATAATAAACGTCCTTTGTCGTTGTGCTTGGCCAATTTTTAAACGTAACTTGGTTTAAATTATTGTATGTGTAATAAATAGTTTTAGCATCACGCTTTCTAAATGATGTTCTGTTGTTGTTATCATCGTAGCCATATTTTTCATAATCAGTAGAGCTATAACCACCACCGCCAATAGAGCCTTTATCAGGAAAATACCAATACTCTAATCGAGAAAAACCATCATATTTCATATGAGAGCGATTACCATTGGCATCGGTTACATCCGTTCTACGTCCTATGCTATCGTAAACATTGGTCAAATAAGTTTGCTCTATTACTGTGCCTACAGCTCTCTTTTCAGTCAGTACTTGGTCAAAGTCGTTATAAGTGTAACGAGTAATTCTATCTGAACCAAAATCACCTTCAGTGCCAAGGTTACAGGCATTGACACTATTAGGATAAGATGAATAAACATCAGGGTTCATGCGAACAGCTTTACAGTCAACCCTATTGTAAAGGTCATAACTGTATTGGACTAATCCTGACTCTCCGCCAGAGGTCATTAGCGTACGAGCAGTCGTTTTTCGTCCAAAATTGTCATAGGTGTATGTTTGGATTTTTGAAGGATAAAAACCAGACCAATTACTTGGTTTTACAGTTTCATTTTGCCAACTATTCAAATAACCAATTTCAATTTTTTCGAGTAGACCATTGGCATTATATGTGTTTCTTGTAGTAGGGTGTTTTAGTACCCCTGCGCCATCAGGGTCTGGGCTAATAGTACCTGTTTGCTGCCCGTTTAAATTAAAACGTTTTGCATAAGTATAACTTGCCGCATTTTGCGCGGCTAATAATTCAGAGCTAAATACAAAAATGCTTAGTGTTATTACAAGTGAGGATAAGTTAAAAAATCGCATGTTAAAGTCCTTTTAATAGCTGCAAGCTGACAAATTAGCCTTGGGTTTAGTTTCGCCAATTTGGTTACCGTAAATATCATAACGGTAACAAGTGCGTAATGTTTTACCCGCCGCGGTAACGGCTACACCAATTAATTGTAAGTTGCCAGGTTCATATACATATTGAGTAACAACTTCATCATTACCCGCGCAGCTACTACCTACATAGTTACTATTAATGCAGTAACTTTCTCTATCGAGTAACCAAATACCGTCAGGTGATACGCTTGGCGTGGAACTATTAATTTTATAGGTCGCAAATTTCTCTACGTATTCATAGCGTACTTGTCGCCTTTTACCATCTTCGTTAGCATGCTGAGTGATTGTGGCCGTTTGACCTGATTGCGTATGGTAGGTGTAGTCTGTTTGCTTACCTTTAGCGTCTTTCGTCCAGGTTGGACGATTACACGTTTTGCGGTTAGCACACGTGGTAGGGTAGCTGGCTTGTGTTGTTACAAATGAAGTTCTATTGTCACTAAATTGATGTTTATGAGTTAAATTACCTCTGGAATCGTAATCAAACGTTTGATCAGCACGATTAAATCTATCAACTATTTGAGTTAATTTATTTGTGTAGCTTTGTTCAAAATTTATTACTTTATCAACTGTTTGTATTTCAGTTGGGGCACCTACGGTTAAATCTGAATAGACATGTTCAATTGCCTTATGTCCGCCAGAGAAATGCATCATACGATGATATTGAGTATTCGTTTCATTTGTATCATAAGTTTGGCTAAAGCCAACACGATGCGCTGTCCTCAATTGAGAGCGATATTGAAAATTTCTCATTTGCGCTTCAGTTCGTCCTAAAAAGTCATGCGCATAGTCGTATGTAACGGATACATCGTCACTTGAAAACTCTTTAATTTCAATTAATTTTACGACATAAGTTTCAGGGGAAATAATTACGTGACCATTCGATGCCGTATATGCCTCATCAATGGCTTTAAAATGATATTCTAAAACTCGACCTAGGGGATCTGTGGCTGTAAAAATGGAATCTTCAGATGTTTGACCATTTAACCAATTATATGTTGTTGTAGGCCAGTTATTAGTCAAAGAACAAGTTGACGTTGTAGCTGTACAATATTCAACTGCGCTATTTATTCCAACCACCGACTTAGGTGCAATCTGCGGCCAATAAACGCCACTATAAACAATACTTTTTTCACCGTCAGTAATAGGCCAAGAGTTCGAGTACTTATACTTTAATTGATAACCACTATTTGTACTCACGTTTAACATGTAACCAAAGCCCATATTACTTGGTCTATTACTAGCCGCTATTTTTATTGTTAATCCATTAGGTTTAACAATTTTTGTCATCCAAGCAGTCTGTCCAACAGAGGTTATTTCAACAGAAGTATCATATGTAATTTCAGTTCCATCTTGTGTTGTGAAGATATACCCAACGCCTTGAATAAATTCTAGTGATGTTGAAAGGTCACTTTGCGGTTCAAACGTATCATCTGTATTAATTTCAAATGAAGCATTAGAAATACCTGTTACTTTCATCACTGTAGGCTCACTTATACTTGTAACAAGCTTTATCATGCCAAAATAATTAAAATGAACGGCATTTGATACTGTGTGAGTTAACCCTAAAGAACCGCCTATAGAAACATCAGTAAATGAATGTGATACATTTCCGCTAGCCATATTGACAAAATTGTTATCAATAACTTTATATTCAGGTAGTGTAAAAAAATCATCTGCATATAAGTTTGCAGATACTATTGAAAATAAGACTATCAGGCTTTATTTATTTAATATCATTGGTTATTACCTACTGTTTTTCTGTTTCCCGCAGCATCATATTCATAATCATGCTGACCATTCTTAGTGTCCGTAATATAGAAGAGACGCCCTAGTGCATCATAAAAATATGATATATCACTAGATACGCCAGGATAAGGAGACGGAGGAGTTGTATTTCCATCACCAGAAGAAGTTACTGTTATCATGATACCGTTTGAAACTGTATATAAAGATGGGTTTGAACAGCTTCGGCTTGAACACCCATCTACCCTATAACTATATGTGCCTGGTTGTAGATTAGAAATTGTATGCGTTGGAGTACCTGTCGCCCCTATTTGAGCACCATTTTCATAAATGAAAAATTGAAGCTCACCGCCTTTTGTCCAGGTTAAAGTAAAGTTTCCTTCATTATTTGTTGTATCGGAACTTAAGGTGATGGCACTCCACGTAAGATTTGAAAATAACGAGAGTGTAAGTAACAAGAGTGATTGTTTTAAAACCGCAAAAAACTTAAAGGTTGGCTGACTTAATTTGATATTTTTTTTCATGTATTATATCCCTATTATTTAAAATTACTTTCTAATTATTTGAAATCCAATAAAAACATAAGCGCTTTCATTGTGATTTCCATAACAATATAAAACATACAACATTATGTTAATTAATTGTAATAATTATGAATATAAATTATAGTTGAATAAAAAATACCATTAAAATCAATAAGATTAAAATTGATAATTAATCCTACATAATATGAATTTCATCCTTTATCGCCTTTATCGGCTTAACTTAGGTCCCTACCTTACGTTTATCATTCTTTAATAAGTTCAGTGCTACATAGCAACTTCTAAAACATCAGAGAAGTACTTGGGCTCTGGTATTAGTACTCTATATAAGTATTTGATAGCATTTTTCACGTGGCTTACAGAGAAGCACAAGACCTTATGCCAGAATTGTTGTCACACATTTTTATTGTATGAATATACCAGTGGCTAGTGGAATTGGAAGCTGGTTGAATTTGTCGAATCGCAATGTGATCAGGTGATATTTACGAATTAGTGTGATTGCCAAGGGATTGTATCGGTCTAATTACCGAGCAATTATGCTGTTTCTTTCAAGGATTGTGATCTTTCAATTCTGAATGCGGCTTTATTCATGTTGTTTCTCAAACATACGCTGCGTACACCATTTGGACTTATATCAATACCAAGTACTGCTGTTAGTTTCATAGCGATTTACTGCTGGCTAAGGTGGTGGGGGTGCTCAAGTGAAAACTTCACAACAGCCCCCTCTAGACATATCAACACAGTTTTTATGCCGTAACTTGGCGTTTCTTATCGCTTTAATGCATCGGCGCGACCTTATTCTACTAACTTTAGATGACGATAAATAGTGTCGTGAGATACACCATTTTGACGTGATACTTCACTCACATTGTCCAGATTTTCAACAAAGGCGACTTCACACAGCTCTATCAGATAACCTCGAAATCTAAATAAACAACGCTCTGACTTCCTGCCATTGTCATTAGTTTTAGTCGCTATGCTAGTGATAAAGTTATATATCTCGCAGACAATTTTGTTAAGCTACTGAAGATAAAAGCCATTACTCAGTTCATTGTGAGTCAATCAATCGCTTCAGTTGTCTTATCGATTGATTTTTAGCCTGAGTTGATGCTTTTGTACTAAGTTTTTAGCGATAGCTATTATTTACCTTACTAGCTTTATCTAATAACAAAACTTTATCTAAATAATAAAAGTTTTCTTCCAACAACAAACAATTAATAGCAAATTTAATATAGCTAAACATAAGCAGAGTGAATAGTTTTCGCCTATCTAATCTGCGCTATTACTAACCATAGAACCTTCGGAGAATAATGTGGTAGAACCAAGTGTAATTGCACCCAGTGTCATTGAATTATGGGTAGGCACTATTAACGGTTATTTATGGGGCAGTATTTTAATTTATCTACTGAGTGCTTGCGGGATCTGGTTTACTTTTCGTTTGAAAGGACTACAAATTACGCGGTTTTTTCACATGTTTACTATTTTAAAAACCAGTCGTAAAAGCTCTAGCCAGGGTATTTCTTCTTTTCAAGCGCTGTGCACATCGTTGGCGGCGCGGGTGGGTACGGGCAACTTAATGGGCGTAGCCGTGGCTATTTCACTGGGTGGTGCCGGAGCTGTTTTTTGGATGTGGTTGATTGCTTTAGTCGGCATGGCAACGGCATTTGCTGAAAGTGCTTTAGGGCAGCTCTATAAAGAACGCGACAGCTTGGGTAATTTTCGTGGTGGCCCCGCGTATTATATGAGTAAAGGTTTAAAGAATAAAAAATTAGCTATTACCTTCTCACTTTGTTTGTTTTTTGGTTATGGCTTTGTCTTTAGTGCTGTACAGGCGAATTCTATTACCAGTGCATTTAATGGCTCGTACGGTTTTAATCCACTTTACACCGGTATCGTTATTACGATTGCCGCGGGTTTTATTATTTTTGGCGGACTAAAAAACATTGCCCGTTTTGCTGAGCTCACTGTGCCTTATATGGGCTTACTTTATTTACTGGTTTGTTGTACTGTTATTGGCTTAAATATCGAAAAAGTGCCGATGATTATTAGTGATATTTTCGCGTCAGCCTTAGGTTTAAAAGAAGCCGGTAGTGGTCTGGTGGGGGCGGCGATAGTGCAAGGGGTTAAACGTGGCTTGTATTCTAATGAAGCAGGTATGGGTAGCGCGCCCAATGCTGCCGCTGCTGCAGAGCCTTTTCCTCCGCATCCTGTTTCACAAGGTTATATTCAAATGTTGGCGGTGTTTTTTGACACGATTGTCATATGTTCATGTACGGCAATTTTGATCTTACTTTTTAAAGATACTGGCAGCCAAGCGCAAGGCATTCAATTAACACAACAAGCCCTTAGCCATCAAGTAGGGGCTTGGGGAAGCGACTTTATTACTATCGCCATATTGCTGTTTGCCTTTACCTCGATAGTGGCAAATTTCGCCTATGCCGATAATAATTTAAAGTATTTAAATATGGATAATTTCCTCGGACGATGGTTTTTACGTATTGGTTTTCTGTTGATGTTGGTCTTTGGCTCTGTAGCGACCTTACCTGAAGTGATCGCTTTAGCCGACTTGTCGACAGGATTAATGACCATTTTTAATGTGACGGCGTTATTTATGCTTTCTAAAGTGGTAGTGCAAATAACCAAAGATTATCACCGCCAACAAGATAAAGGCCTTTTACCGACTTACCAGCCTGATGAAGAGGAGCAACAACGCTTTAATTTAACCCAAGGCATTTGGAATAAAAAGTAGCTGATAAAATTGGTATTGATTTAATACAAGCAAGTGTTAATAAAGCTGCTATACTGCGCGACTTAATATTTTGGCGTACTGCTTTAAGGCAGGTGCGTTTTTACGATAATACAGAAATGGTGATGTGATGAGTGTGGATGCAATAGGTTTATCGGCTAATTTACTAAAAGCGGTAAAAGCATGCGGTTATAAAAATTTAACGCCGATTCAACAACAAGCTATTCCTGTTATTCGTACCGGTGTTGATGTTTTAGCCAGTGCTCAAACAGGGACCGGGAAAACAGCGGCTTTTACTTTGCCTATTCTTGATAGTTTAGCGAAAAAAGTGAAGCCTAATGTGGATGGATTTGACACCACAACGACTGTTAAGGCACTCATTTTAACGCCAACACGTGAGTTAGCGGCGCAGATTTCAAAAAATGTAAAAACCTATGGTGAGTTTTTACCCTTGCGCTCGGGTGTCGTTTTTGGTGGTGTTAATATGCCACCACAAACTAAAATGCTTAAAACGGGTGTCGATGTATTAGTGGCAACACCAGGACGTTTAATTGAGCATCTTGAACAGCGCAACTTAGATTTGTCTCAAGTGCAGTTTCTTGTGCTTGATGAAGCAGACCGTATGCTTGATATGGGTTTTTATAACGACATAGAACGTATTGTGGCAATGATCAAGGCAAAACACCAAACCTTGATGTTTTCTGCGACATTTTCAAATAAAGTTAAAACGTTAGCAAAGAAAATTCTGAAAACACCAAAAACCATTGAAGTAGCACGTCAAAACTCTACCTCAGGTAAAGTAAAACAATCGGTTTATTGGGTTTCTGAAACCCGTAAAGCTGAGCTTTTGTCGGAGCTTATTGGGGTTAATAATTGGCAGCAAGTGTTAGTTTTTGCTGGTACTAAAGAAAGTGCGAATATTTTAGCGAATGAGTTGAAACTTGACGGTATAAAAACCGCTTTATGTCATGGTGATAAAACTCAAGGTGCGCGTAATAAAGCACTAGAGCAATTTGTTGATGGCAGTGTGCGGGTTTTAGTCGCGACTGATGTTGCTGCGCGTGGACTTGATATTGCGAATTTACCTTATGTGGTTAACTATCATTTACCTTTCTTGCCTGAAGATTATGTACATCGTATTGGTCGCACAGGCCGAGCAGGTAAATCAGGTACGGCTATCTCATTAGTTAGCCCTAAAGATGAGCAGTTTCTTGATAATATTGAAGCCTTAATTGAGCGTAAATTTGAGCGTATTGTTGTACCGGGTTATGAATTAGACCGACCTTTACCTGCACATTATGACGCCAAAGAAGACGCGCCATTAAAGAAAAGCCGCTATAAAGCTACACAAGATAAGAATCAATTACTGGCGCGTAAAAAGGCTGAAGCCACACCAGCAGCTAAGCGCAGAGCAAAAGAGAAAACTAAAACTCAAAAAAATGCTCCAGTAAGTAAAACAGCAAATAAAAGACGTAAATAGTCTTTTTAAGTGCTTTGCTCATAACGCAGGTTAGTATTTATGCAGTTTGATAACACTGATATTGACGTACCTTTTAACTATCGACATCACTGCTGGTTTTGTGCTGAACCAGCAGGGCATTCTTTCACTTTTCCTCATTCAGAGCATTTAGTTTTTGACTGCTCGCATGAGCCATTGACCTTACCTAGTTGTGCAGAGTGCGCGCGTGCGGCCAACCAAGCCGAAGTGCGCAGCATTTGGCAAGTTGAAAAAATTGTCAAAGAGTATTTAATTCAAAAATATCGTAAAGACCTTGCCATTGGCCTTAATTGGACACAAAACGAATTAGCCAATGCTGGTTTTGAAGAGGGCAGCTTTGCAGGATTTCAAAAAAGCGCTTGGTTTATGTATGAAGTAGCAAGAGACAGAGTGAATTTTCATGGCTGGCCGTTAGTGCTTAATGGCATTGAAATGGTTAACGAAGATGTAGACCTAGCGTTTTGTTTTGATGGTGTGAGTTATCCGAGTATCGAGCAGGCGATGGAACATTATAGTGTTAACTTTGCACTTGATTTGGCGTTCTTACGCCGAGTAATAGCAAAAGTTGGCCCAAAAAGTTTTGCTAAAGCGGTAAGGTTTTGCCGCTTATATGTGGGTGCAACACCCAATGAAAAGTCACTTGCGTTACGTGAATTTAGTTAATAGTTTTATTACTATTATTACTCAGGTAGTACTGAGTTTATAGTGAGTATCAGTTAAACCCTCAACCTCAACCTTTCCACTTTAAGCCGAGCGATTAAAATACTTAGATTAGCCTTTGAAAGCGAGACTAAATTTTTGTGGCAGATTCATTTTTTGTGAATATAGCGCCTGATCCGCACGGAGAAAAAAACTGGAAACATCGTCAGCTCTGTTCATAAAAGCTAAGCCTAAGCTACAGGTTACATGATACTTTGCTAATAATATATCTTGCGACATTGTGTGGTAAATTCTTTGCTCGATGACGGTTAACGATGGTTTGGTCGCATCAGTGACGATAATCGCGAATTCATCACCACCAAAGCGGAAAACATAGTCAGTATCTCGAACACTTTGTCGTAATGCCTTGGCAAAATGTATTAAGACGTTATCGCCCATAGCGTGACCAAAAGAGTCGTTAACGGCTTTAAACTTGTTTAAATCACAAAAAATTAAGCCAACTAGCGTCTGTTGGCGAGTGGCTTGGGCCATAGCGCGTTTAATTTGTTCGTCAAAACTACGTCGGTTGCCTAATTGGGTTAAGCTATCTTGCATCGCTAATTGCATTGCTTGGTGATATTGCACAGCATTATTTAAAGGGTTGATTAATAACTCATGCAGTTCAGTCAAGACTTTATCATTAGTCATACTGATGGGAATGTTAACTGCATAAGTAATTATGCCAAAAAATTGACCATTGAGTTTTAACTCAAACTGACGTTCTGCTTTAGCCTGCCGACTGTCTTTGGCTGTCGCATTTATATCAGGGTGTTTAAAATAAACACCTGTAAAATCAAGGTACTTTGCCACTTCAACTGCAAAAATATTGATAAGTTCTTTTACATCTAACGTGGTTTGTAATTGCTTAAGCAAGGCTAAATTACGTTGGCTCTGTTGTTCACTTTGTTGAAATAATGTGAAGGCATTAAATTTAGAGTTAGGGTGATCAACAACATTAACTGTAGCCATAGTTTTCCTTGTAAATTTTGACGTTAAACTTTATTTTCATATCCGTAACTATTTTAAAGCAAAAATCATACCTACTATTTAAATTAACAAATGTTTTATGGATATTTTAATGAGGTTTTAATGGGAATTATCAATTTACGTCGTTTATAGCCATAGCTAGTTGATGCAATTGTAAAGCAAAAATAAAATTAAATATTAAGTTAAGTAACCGTTTTTAAGCGTTTTTTTATAAAAAAATAATAAAATACTTTAGACAAAACAGCCTGCACAAGGCTACACTTAGCAGGCAAATACGATGTAAACGCTTTCAATTTGTTCTATTTTGCGTTTTATAGCAGCCTCATTTGAATGTGCCGGTGAATATACCAATAATGCCATGGGTATTAATTATAATTTCAACCAGTACAATTCTGCAACTTTCAGTTTCATCACCTTCGAAGGAATACATGTGACAGGTCACTTTGAATTACTCGCTATATTGTCCAGTGCCGTTTTAATTGTTTGGCTTTTTCGACGCTTGCAATTGCCGGCGATTTTGGCGTATTTAGTGGCAGGTGTGTTGGTGGGTGACCATGGCTTAGCTATCGCTCAAGAACATGTTAATTATGAACATTTTGCTGAACTCGGTATTGTATTTCTACTGTTCACCCTTGGGCTTGAATTTTCATTACCTAAATTAGTTTCTATGCGGCATCTGGTGGTTACTGTGGGTAGCTTACAAGTGATTATTTCACTGGTGTTATTTATGTTGGTGGCGATGTTTCTAGGGCAAAGCATTGATGCAGCAATAACCATAGGCGGTATATTAGCACTTTCTTCTACTGCTATTGTTATTCGCCAGTTAAGTGAAAGCGGTGGCATGAAGAAAAAGTCAGGGCAATTATCTGTGGCAGTGCTGCTGTTTCAAGATGTTGCGGTAGTGCCCTTGTTAATTATTATCCCTTTATTAGCCCAAGGCGGCGATTCTTCTTTTATTATGGCGTTATTATTTGCACTAGTTAAAGGAGTATTTGTTGTTTCACTCTTATTATTCGCTGGTAAATGGTTATTACCTAGATTATTCAATTTAGTTGCTCAAGTTAGAACTGATGAATTATTCGTTTTAACCACATTACTGGTGACCTTAGTCGCATCAGCATTAACGCAGTGGTTCGGCCTTTCGATGGCGTTAGGAGCCTTTTTAGCGGGTATGATGTTAGGAGAGAGCCAATATAAACATCAGCTTGAAGCTGACATTAGACCCTATCGTGATATTTTACTGGGTTTGTTTTTTGTCACGGTTGGCATGAAGCTAAATATCAATGTTGTTTTTTCCTCTCCTTTGATCATTATTTCGCTGTTAGTCTGCTTTATGGCGATTAAAGTGTTGGTGATTGTTTTACTAGCAAAACGGGCTGGAGAGTCTTCTAAAGATGCTTGGGCTGCCGGTATTATGTTGGCGCAAATGGGTGAGTTTGGTTTTGTTTTAATTGCTTTAGCTAGCCAAGTTGAAGTGTTACCTGAAACCACAGCATCTATCTTACTGGGTACGGGTGTGCTAAGTATGGCAATAACGCCTTATATGATCAGTCATGCGCGCGGCTGGGCACTTTGGTTGAGCCGTGAAAAGCCACTGGACAGCCAAGTGTTAGAAGAATTACCTCAAAGTACCACACTCAGTGATCATGTTATTATTTGCGGCTTTGGCCGTATTGGACAAACCGTTAGCCGCTTCTTAAAACAAGAGTCGATCGACTTTGTCGCTATTGATATTGACCCCTTACGGACAAGCAAAGCAAGAGAGGCGGGCGAAAACGTGCTTTTTGGCTCTTCTAGGCAGGCTGAATTGTTGCATGCTGCACAGTTATCAAAAGCTAAGCTGGTTGTTATCGCTTTTGGTGAAGATAAACAATCACTTGATGTTATTCAAAAAGTACGTTCTTTATCCCCTAACGTGCCTATTTTAGTGCGTACCCGCAACGACGATCAGTTAGACGAATTACATGCGGCGGGTGCAAATGAAGTGGTTCCAGAGAGCCTAGAAGGCAGTTTAATGCTAGTGTCTCAAGTTTTGTCATTATCAGGCGTGCCTTTTTCTCGCATTGTTCGCCGTGTGCAAAAAGAGCGTAAGAACCACTACAATCATTTACATGGCTTCTTTCAAGGCGAACATACTGATATGAGCCCTGATAGTATTGACCGTATTGAATTTGCGCATGCGATTATATTAGCCGATGATTCTTTTGCTAATGGCCGTTCAATTGCTTCATTAAAACTAGGTGATCGCCGTGTTATTGTGGTCGCATTACGTCGCAATAACATTGAAAGCGAAGAGCCTGACGTTGACACGATATTACAATCACAAGATACCTTAATTGTGCGTGGCAAACCCAGACGGGTAGAGCGAGCTGAACGTTTTGTCCAAGAAGGGCATTAGCTTATTTGACGGTAGTATCAGTTGTTAAAGCAAAAAGCTTGTTTAAGGCTTTTTAATTAACATGGCTTAGATATCAAGAAATTGGCGAATTTTAGTTTCTTGCTCAAGTGCGTCATTAAAGCCGAGGTTTATTAACTCCTTACAATAGTTTTTTTCAAACAATAAGTAGCTGACTAAGCTAGATTCCGCGTCATTGCTAACCCCCATGCTGCGTAATAATAGTCGAATCGACAAAGGCAGTTTATCGTAATATTTCACCGCAATATTGTTAAAGTTATGACTAGGGTTAAGCAGATAGGATTCAATGTTTTTTAAACCGGAAATGTTTTTTTTCTTTGCATCTGGAATTAGCGATAAGGTGTTGTTAACCCTCTCCATGCGTTCAATATCACTTTGCAGGGTATCTGAAAAAACAGAATCAAGTAAGTGACTTGCGATTGCCGCTGTTGTTGGTGGATGTGGGTTATTTTCAACCGCATGAAGCGGCTCTTTTGGTTGCTCGACACCAACAATAAATATTTTTTCTGCTCCTAAGTGGATGGCAGGACTTAACGGAGACAACTGGTGAACTGAACCATCGCCTAAATGATGGCGTTGTATTCTTTCTGACGGAAAAACTAACGGAATGGCCGCTGATGCCATTAAATGTTGGCTGTTTAATTGCGTAGGCTCGCCCCGTCGCTTTGCTCTAAACCAAGGCGAAATAGACGCTTCTGATTGAAAAAAACTAATCGAGTCACCGCTGGAATAACTTGATGCTGTCACCGATACTGCGGAGAGATAACCGCGTCTAATATTGGTATCTATTCGGCTAAAATCTACTACGGTTTCAAGCAGTTGTCTAAGCGGCGCGTTGTTTAATAAGCTTCGGGCACTTTTATTGGCATAATCTGCCTGAAAGTTACCTAAAACCCCACCGATTAAGTGACTAAACACACGTAGGGGATCGGTATGATAAATTCTTTCAGGATCGAGATTTTTCCAGACCCACTCCAACTTCTTGACCGCCAATTGAAAACAGGAGGCATAACAAGCTAATGCGGTTGAGTTGATAGCACCTGCTGACGTACCACAAATAATTGGAAAAGGCACACCATGATTGCGTGGCATAAATTTAGCTATCGCAGACAAAACACCGACCTGATAGGCGGCACGTGCGCCTCCACCGGTTAATACTAAAGCGTTATTACTGTTGATGTAGCTACGTTTATTCGTCATTAATTAAACCGATGTTATTAAAGTCGAGCGTGATTTTAATCAGTTTTCTATAGGGTGGCTAGTTGAAATGAATAATATTTGTTTGCCAGTGCAGGTTAATAGAAAAAAGGCCAGCAAATGCTAGCCTTTTAATGACACAAGAATTATTGACTAGTAAAACATTTAACTGATAGCCATTGAACTTGTAGTCATTGAAATAAAAAATTTCTCATGTACTTAATTCAATGGTTATCAGTTTGAGTTAAACGTCTACAGGAAAATAAACCACTAACCACCAACACGTTCGTTTGCAGCGTCGATTAATGGTTGCGACCCATGTTGAATAAGGGGTAGATTTTCAGAAACAACGTCTCTTGGTAATTTTCCAATCATCAAAGAGCCTATCTCAACTGAACCCCTGGTAGCAGCAAATTCTAACAAGTTTTGACCATTACACTTAATATCTGAAAAAATATCACGAATTCTTAATCTATTCGCCTTTAAGAATGAACGCATACGTCTTTTGTCGTCTGCAGCAACATACTCACATATACTTAGTGCAATGTCAGCAGCTTGCGCTTTTGGCGGTGATACAATAGACGTCATTGTTAAAGCAGTAATGGTAGTAACTAGTAATAATTTTTTCACTTTAATAACCTTTTATAATACAAATAGAGTTAATAAAAGAAAAAACCACAGGATGTACCTAATAACACGGTGACTCCGCTGTCATAGATAAAGATAGTACTATCCTTAGACCGGTGGTTTTGCGTAACACGTTTTCGCGTGTTTTGCCTTTTCTTTGTTAGTGTAATTATCACTAAAGTCGTAGTTAATTGCAACCCAAGGGTTACAACTTATTGGTATTTAACACCTAGTTGACTTAATTATTTTACAAATGGCGATTTTATAAGCTTTACCTATAACGTTATTGATTTTGAAGATGTTTTTATAGAAATGTAGAGCGTTAATTCAAAGGTTCTAGACGTTATCCACAGTAGCTATTTTGTGCAACTAATACCTTGCTTGACGGTTGATATTTAGGGGCGGTTTGGCAGTATGAAGTTGTGTTACTAAACCTGGTGAATTTTGTGGAGAGGGGAGCAAGTTAGAAGCATGGCGGTAATAGCAATCTCACTAATTTTCTGATTATTTACCAAGTTAAAACACCCCTCTACTGCGTTACTTACTTAATAATTAGAGCGACTAGTTATCAAACAAATGTCTTGTATTTCGCTTTTTGATCTTCGTATAGAGAAGACCAGTTAATTAATGCAACAGGTGAAATGCATTTTTAGCTTAAATCGTAATAACTAATTAAATATTAATATTTTTCATAGATCAATATAAGCGATGACTATGATGGGACTTCGGCGAATTATAACGCCAAACTGAATACAAAAAGGGACCGCAGCCCCTTATTTTATATGTTTTTATTAATTATCAACTGCAGGTTATCACTTTATAATTGCATCTCAGGCACGTCGCCTTCAACAACAAGTTCACCTTCAGTTAATGATATTATTTCTGCGACTGACACGCCAGGTGCACGCTCTAATAAGTAAAACTTACCATTTTTTATTTCAATAAAAGCTAAATCAGTTAATACCCTTTTAATACAGCCTTTACCGGTTAACGGCAGCGTACAATTACTTAACAACTTAGACACACCATGCTTAGAGGCATGGGTCATGGTCACAATAATATTGTCTGCACCGGCGACTAAATCCATCGCACCGCCCATACCTTTAATTAACTTACCAGGGATCATGTAAGAGGCAATATTACCATTTACATCAACCTCAAAGGCGCCTAAAACGGTTAAATCAACGTGACCGCCTCTGATCATGGCAAATGATTCTGCTGAATCAAAAATTGATGCGCCTTTTGCCATTGTCACTGTTTGTTTACCCGCATTGATCAGATCGGCGTCAATTTCTGCTTCGGTGGGAAATTGTCCCATGCCTAGTAAGCCGTTTTCAGACTGCAGCATGACTTCGATCCCTTCGGGAATATAGTTTGCCACTAAGGTTGGAATACCTATACCTAAGTTAACGTAGTAACCGTCTTGTAATTCTTGTGCTACCCGCTGTGCTAGTTGTTCTCTTGTTAAAGCCATAAATTACTCCTTACTAACACTGATTATTCTGAGTCGCTACGAACAGTGCGCTGTTCAATGCGTTTTTCGAATGTACCTAAGATTAAGCGATTAACATAAATGCCCGGCGTATGAATGTGATCAGGGTCTAGTTCGCCTGGCTCCACAATCTCTTCTACTTCTACTACGGTTATTTTGCCTGCGGTTGCTGCCATAGGATTGAAGTTACGCGCGGTTTTTCTAAACACTAAGTTGCCATAACGATCGGCTTTCCACGCTTTTACAATAGCGAAATCGCCTTTAATTGCCGGTTCTAAAATGTAATGCCGCCCGTCAAATTCACGTTCCTCTTTGCCTTCGGCTACTGGTGTGCCATAGCCTGTCGCCGTAAAGAAAGCCGGAATACCAGCACCGCCAGCACGCATTTTTTCTGCTAAGGTGCCTTGTGGTGTTAATTCAACTTCGAGTTCACCGTTCATCATCTGACGTTCGAACTCAGCATTTTCACCTACGTAAGAGGCGATAATTTTTTTTATTTGACGGTCAGGCAGTAAAATGCCGAGACCAAAATCGTCTACACCGCAGTTATTTGAAACCAGGGTTAAGCCTTTAGTGCCTTTACGCTGAATTTCGCGTATTAAATTTTCAGGAATACCACATAAACCAAAACCACCAGCAATTACGGTCATATTGTCTTCAAGACCGGCCATTGCTTCTTCATAGCTTGACACTACTTTGTCAAATCCTGCCATTATTTACTCCTCAATATTAATGTTTAATTTATATTTTATTCGCTGATGTAGGTAATGCTCACTATCAACGCCAGGTAACTTTTTAGTTAACTTTTTAGTCTATATTTTAGATTATTTTGCACGATAGGCTATCGAGACTTTTGATAACGGCGCCTTGCCTAATTTGTCGCTAATAAACCATCCTGCAGCCAGTAATTTGTCAAAATCAATATTAGTTTTTATACCTAAGCCATTGAGCATATATAACACGTCTTCAGTGGCGACATTGCCTGATGCACCCTTAGCATATGGGCAACCACCAAGACCTGCAATAGCACTATCGACTACCTTTACGCCCATAGCAAGCGCTGCGTAAATGTTGGTCAAAGCCTGTCCATAGGTATCATGAAAGTGCACAGCCAACTTATCAATGGGGACTTTAGCACTAACAGCCTGTAACATTTTTTGGACACTGGCTGGCGTACCAACACCAATGGTGTCGCCAAGTGATATTTCGTAACAGCCCATTTTATATAACTTTTCTGCAACTTCGGCTACTTTTTCTGCTGCAATATCACCATCGTAAGGACAGCCAACGACACAAGACACATAGCCACGCACACGAATGTTGGCGGCTTTTGCAGCTTGCATAATGGATTCAAAACGTTGCAAACTTTCATCAATCGAGCAATTAATATTTTTTTGACTAAAGGCTTCTGATGCTGCGCCAAAAATAGCGACTTCATTAGCATTCACCGCCATTGCTGCTTCAAAGCCTTTCATATTTGGCGTTAATGCGGCGTACGTAACACCGCTTTTGCGCTTAATACCTTTGAAAACATCACTAGAAGTGGCCATTTGTGGCACCCATTTAGGCGAGACAAAACTGCCGCTTTCAATGTAGCTGACACCGGCGTCAGCTAACTTTTCAATTAACGCTATTTTATCTTCTGCGCTAATCTGTAGCTTTTCATTTTGTAGACCATCACGTGGACCCACTTCAACTATTTTTACTGAGTTCGGTAATGAAAATTGAGCAATATCAGTCATTATGCTTCCTCTGCGGTAAAGGCGATTAATTCAGCACCACCGTCAACCATATCACCATCTTTATAATATAGAGCATCTACAACACCATTACTTGGCGCGCGAATGGTATGCTCCATCTTCATTGCCTCCATAATCATCAAGGGTTGATTGGCAATCACATTATCACCGGCTTTTATTAAGACTGACACCATGGTGCCGTTCATGGGCGCAAGTAAACCACCATGGTTATCATCAGCACTATTATCGCCACAGTCTGGCAATATATGGATAAAATTAAACACACCGTTTTGATGGAACAGGCTAATTTGGTTAGCATTTTTTGCAATCGTTGCATGACTGCGGTAGCCGTCAATACTGGCGTATAACGTCTCGTTTTCAATACGACCTTGACAGTCAACGGTTTGGCCATCAACCGAAATTAAGTAATAACTACCACTACCTTGACGCTTTTGCTCGACTATAATCGGGTATTCTGTGCCATTATGAGCCAATACCATGTGATGAATATTCGCTTCATTTAAACGCCAAGCATTCGTCATATTCCAAGGTGAGAATGGGTCGTTGGTTTTTGCGGCCTTTGCTTGTGCTTGCTGTGCTTGTGACAACACTAAATAAAGCGCCGCCATCGGCAATTCGCCAGCAAGGGATTGCTCGTTGTCATGAAATATTATGGCTTGGTTTTTTTCAATAAAACTGGTGTCGATATCCGCATTAACAAATGGCGCACAAGTGGCTAAGTTATAAAGAAAATCGATATTGGTTGTCACACCACTTATACGATACTCCGACAAGGCTTTCGCTAGACGCTGTAAGGCTTTTTCACGGCTTTCATCCCAAACAATTAATTTTGCAATCATAGGATCGTAAAACACGCTCACTTCATCCCCTTGGCGTACACCGGTATCAACACGAACAAATTCACTTTCAACGGGCGGTTGTAAAAAGTCTAACTTGCCAGTGGCAGGTAAAAAGTCATTGTTGGGATCTTCAGCGTAAATTCGGGCTTCAAAAGCATGGCCGTTAATTTTCAGTTCGTGTTGAGCTTTAGGTAATACTTCACCTGCCGCAACACGTAATTGCCATTCTACCAGATCTTGACCAGTAATTAGTTCAGTCACTGGGTGCTCTACTTGTAAGCGAGTATTCATTTCCATAAAGTAAAATGAACCATCAACATCAAGTAAAAATTCAACCGTACCGGCACCTTGATAACCAATAGCTTGTGCTGATTTTATAGCCGACTCACCCATTTGGGTGCGTAGCTCTTCGCTCATACTAAAGGCTGGCGCTTCTTCAATTACTTTTTGATGACGACGCTGCACTGAACAGTCGCGCTCAAAAAGATAAACTGCGTTTTGGTGATTATCACAGAACACTTGAATTTCAACATGGCGAGGTTGAGTTAAGTACTTTTCAACTAACATTCTATCATCACCAAAAGATGATTTTGCTTCGCGTTTAGCGGCGGCAAATCCTTCAGCAAACTCATTTTCATGCCAAACTTGGCGCATACCTTTACCACCGCCGCCAGCGGTAGCTTTGAGTAATACCGGATAGCCCATATCATCAGCGGCTTTTTTGATCACGGCCTCCGATTGGTCATCACCATGATAACCTGGCACTAAAGGCACTTGGGCCTTTTCCATAATATTTTTAGCGGCAGACTTTGACCCCATAGCTTCAATAGCAGCAACCGGTGGGCCAATAAAAGTAATACCTTCTTTGCTACACATGCGACAAAACTCAGCATTTTCAGAAAGAAAGCCGTAACCTGGATGAATGGCTTGCGCGCCGGTACGTTTCGCGGCTTCAATTACTTTCTCTGATAATAAGTAACTTTCGCGTGAAGGTGAGCCACCAATATGGATCGCTTCATCGGCCATATTGACGTGTAATGAGTCAGCATCAGCATCAGAATAAACCGCGACTGTTAATATGCCCATTTTGCGTGCGGTTTTAATAACACGACAGGCGATTTCACCACGGTTGGCAATTAGTATTTTAGTAAACATAAATTTTATCCTTCGCCTTTATTTGTTGATGTTTTTGACTCGGCTTGCCAAGCAGGTTGGCGCTTTTCAAAAAATGCCGTTAGGCCTTCTTGACCTTCTGCGGAAACACGAATGGCTGCAATACGTTCACAGGTGTTTTTAATCAGTGCTTCGTCAATATCTTGGTAAGCTACATCAAAGGCTAGCTGCTTCGCTTGTCGCACGGCCAATGGCCCATTGGCTAATAGTGTGTTTACCATTTCAGTAACTGCGCTATCTAATACGGTTAACGGGTATATTTCATCGACTAAACCAAGTTGCTGTGCTTTGTCAGCAAAAAATCGCTCAGCAGTTTGAAAATAACGTCTGCTGGCTTTCTGGCCGATTGCGTTAACCACATAAGGGCTAATGGTGGCAGGAATTAAGCCTAACTTTACTTCACTTAAACAAAAGCTCGCTTTGTCGCTGGCAAGGACAATATCGCAACAGCTTGCTAGCCCAACAGCGCCGCCAAAGGCAGCACCTTGCACTTTAGCAATGGTAGGCTGTGGCAAGAAATTAAGGTTTTTCAACATTTGGGCGAGGGCGTTAGCGTCCGATAAATTCTCTTCATAAGAGTAAGATGCCATGCGCTGCATCCAAGCTAAATCAGCGCCGGCAGAAAAGTTTTTTCCGGTTGACGCTAACACCATGACATTAATGTCATGGCATTGTGCTATGGCCTGAAATAGGTGATTTAGTGCAAAAATAATACTGTCATCAAAGGCATTATGCTTTTCAGGATTATTTAAGGTAACCGTTGCTACGCCGCGGTTGTCAACATCGAACAATACCTGTTCACTAGGACTTTTTATTTGGTTATATGAAAGCATGATCAATTCACCCCTACATTCTAAACAGACCAAACTTGGTCTCTTTTATAGGTTTATTAAGTGACGCTGAAATAGCTAAACCAAGCACTTGACGGGTATCGGCAGGGTCAATCACGCCATCGTCCCATAAACGTGCTGAGGCATAATATGGATGACCTTGATGTTCGTAATTATCGATGATGGGTTGTTTGAAGTTTGCTTCTTCTTCTGCGCTCCATTGTTCACCACGAAGGTCTTTTTGATCACGTTTAACTTGGGCTAATACGCCAGCCGCTTGTTCGCCACCCATCACTGAAATACGCGAGTTTGGCCACATAAAGAGAAAGCGTGGGTCGTAAGCACGGCCACACATGCCATAGTTACCTGCACCGAAACTACCACCAATTAAAATGGTAAATTTAGGCACTTGTGCGGTTGCAACTGCGGTGACCATTTTTGCGCCATGTTTTGCGATACCGCCAGCTTCATATTGCTGACCGACCATGAAACCAGTAATGTTTTGTAAAAATACTAAGGGTATTTTTCGTTGGGCACACAGCTCTATAAAGTGCGCGCCTTTTTGTGCCGATTCGCCAAACAAAATGCCGTTATTGGCAATAATGCCGACTTGGTAACCATAAATACGGGCAAAGCCACAAACTAAGGTGGTGCCATAAAGCGCTTTAAATTCATCAAATTCACTGCCGTCAACCACACGGGCGATAATTTCACGCACATCATAAGGCTGACGAGAGTCTTTGGGTACAATGCCATAAACTTCTTCTGTGGCATAAGCGGGTTCAACAACTTCTTTAATGGCCATTTGTACGGGTTTCACCCGATTTAAATTACCAATAGCGCTGCGAGCAATTTCTAAAGCATGGTGATCATTTTGCGCATAGTGATCGGCAACACCTGAGGTACGACAATGCACATCAGCGCCACCTAAATCTTCAGCACTGACTACTTCACCCGTAGCTGCTTTAACTAAGGGCGGGCCTGCAAGGAAGATAGTGCCTTGTTCTTTTACGATAATAGATTCGTCAGCCATAGCTGGAACATAAGCACCACCAGCGGTACATGAACCCATCACTACCGCAATTTGTGGAATGCTTTGCGCTGACATATTGGCTTGGTTAAAGAAAATACGGCCAAAATGTTCTTTATCGGGGAAAACGTCATCTTGATTCGGTAAGTTTGCACCACCTGAATCGACTAAATAGATACAAGGTAAATTGTTTTCTTGCGCGATAGCTTGGGCACGTAAATGCTTTTTCACCGTTAACGGGAAATAAGTACCTCCCTTTACGGTCGCGTCATTGGCAATAATAAGGCATTCTTGACCACCAACACGGCCAATACCTGTGATGATACCTGCAGCGGGAACGTTATCGTCATAAACTTTAAAGGCGGCTAATTGTGATAATTCAAGAAATGCAGAGCCGGGGTCGAGTAAGGCATAAACTCGATCTCTAGGTAATAATTTACCACGTGACAAATGACGTTCTCGACTACGTTCACCACCACCGAGTTTTATTTCTTCTAACTTAACTTTTAAATCATCGACTTGTAGTTGCATATGGGCAGCATTTTCGATGAAGTCAGGGCTGCGGGGATTAATTTTTGATATTATCTTAGCCACGGTATAACCTTATGTTTTGTTGAACTCTTGCTTGGTCAGCGCATATTGATATTGTTTTCGATTCATTAATATTACATCTGTGCTTAATGAGTGATGAGTATTCAATAGCAATAGTCACTGAAGTATTTTATAGCTTGTGCTTTTTTTTGAGCATTTGGCTAAGCTCGAAGCCAATAGCGCGAGTTCAATAAAAAACACCTAGCATAGTTGCCTATCTGGGTGTTTTTAGGTAGAAATCGCGTCATTAGCAACGAAAAAGCCAAAATCAGCGTTAAACTGATTCGTTAAACAGTTCGCGGCCAATTAGCATACGGCGAATTTCTGAGGTGCCAGCGCCAATTTCATATAACTTAGCATCACGCAACAAACGCCCAGCAGGGAATTCATTAATGTAACCGTTACCGCCAAGTAATTGAATGGCGTCTAAAGCCATTTTTGTGGCCAGTTCGGCAGAATATAAAATAACACCCGCGGCATCTTTACGGGTTGTTTCACCGCGATCGGCTGCCATTGCACATAAATAAGCATAAGATTTAGCTGCATTCATTTGGGTGTACATGTCGGCAATTTTGCCTTGAATTAATTGAAATTCACCAATGGCTTGACCAAATTGCTTTCTGTCATGAATGTAAGGCACAACTAAGTCCATACAAGCATCCATAATACCTAGCGGGCCGCCAGTTAATACGATGCGTTCATAATCTAAGCCTGACATTAATACCCGAACGCCTTTGCCTTCGCCGCCTAAAATGTTTTCAGCCGGCACTTCACAATCTTGGAAGACTAATTCACAGGTATTAGAGCCGCGCATACCTAATTTATCTAGTTTTTGATGACGTGAAAAACCCGGATAGTCACGTTCAACGATAAAGGCAGTAATACCTTTAGAGCCGGCACTGGTATCAGTTTTTGCATAGATAATAAAAACATTGGCATCAGGACCATTAGTAATCCACATTTTGTTGCCATTAAGAATGTATTTATCGCCTTGTTTTTTGGCGGTAAGTTTCATACTGACTACATCAGAACCAGCGTTTGGCTCTGACATGGCTAAAGCACCAATATGTTCACCTGAACAAAGTTTAGGTAAATATTTTTCTTTTTGTTCATGGCTACCATTTTTGTTTAATTGGTTTAAACAAAGGTTAGACATGGCGCCATAACTTAGGCCTACAGAGGCAGAAGCACGAGAGATTTCTTGCATAGCCACCATGTGTGCTAAGTAACCTAAACCAGAACCACCGTATTGCTCATCTACTGTCATGCCTAACAAACCTAGGTCGCCAAATTTGCGCCATAAGTCCATGGGGAATTCGTTATCTTTATCGATCTGTGCCGCACGAGGGGCAATTTCATCACGAGAAAAAGCGTTCACCGTGGTGCGGATCATGTCAACAGTTTCACCTAGGTTAAAATTCATTGATGAGAAAGTAGAAATCATAGTAGTACCCTTAATAATGGTTTGTCGTGTTAACGCTTTTATTATCACGTTAACTTTTACTTTATTTGTTACGCGACTTAGCGCTTTTATCTATTGCTGCTTATTGACTGACTAACGGTTATTTTTCGATAAGCGCCAAGGTATTTTGGCAATTTTTTTCTAAACCAGTTAATTCAATCAACACCGCTTTAATATCTTCTAATTGCTGGTTTAAGTCATTCTTTTTGTTGGAAATTAATTCCATGATTTGTATTAATTGCGTTGCACTTGAAGTGTCAGCATCGTAAAGCTCAAACAAGCGACCCGTTTCTGCTAATGAAAAACCTAAGCGTTTACCACGTAGAATTAACCTTAGTCTAACTCTATCTCTCTGGTTATATATTCTTGTTTGTCCTTTGCGATTTGGTAGTATCAGGCCTTGGTCTTCGTAAAAACGAATACTGCGGGTGGTAATATCAAACTCTCTTGCTAACTCGCCGATAGAGAAGGTGATTGGGTTCTTATCGCTCATTATGGTTACTCATTCTTGTTGCTCTAAGTTAACGCGCTTTTTATTTATGGGATACTTTACAATAAGTTTACGTTAACGTAAAGTGCGAGTGTAAAGTTAGCTAACTGAAGTGCTTTTACATAAGAGATAATAGCCGTGTGCGGTTTAAGTCCGCGGTTTAAGTCAATGGTGTTATTTAAAGCATAATTGAGCACATGATTTTGCTTTAAATAACGATGACAAACTTTGTAAATACTAGCGTTATTATATTAAAAAGTATAAAGAGTACGTTTGTGTAAAACTAAATTTACGTTAACCTAATTTGTAATTCTTATCGATTATTGAAAAACTATCTAACCAACAAATGTCGAACGAATATTAAACAACACTTTATCGGAGAACCCTATGTCTACTCAAGATCCAATCGTTATCGTTGCTGCAAAACGTACCCCTATGGGTGGTTTTATGGGCGGTTTATCAGCCGTTAGTGCGACCACTTTAGGTGCAACTGCCATTCGTGGTGCTATGGCGGCCGCTAATCTATCTAATGATCAAGTTGATGAAGTGATCATGGGTTGTGTATTACCTGCGGGCTTAAAACAAGCACCCGCAAGACAAGCTGCTTTAGAAGCTGATTTAGCTTTATCAACCGCCTGTACCACTATCAATAAAGTTTGTGGCTCAGGTATGAAAGCGGCTATGCAAGCACATGACGCTCTATTGGCTGGTTCTATTGATGTTGCCGTTGCTGGTGGCATGGAAAGCATGACAAACGCACCACATTTATTACCTAAAGGCAGAGCTGGGATTAAAATGGGTCAAGGCCTAGTACTTGATCACATGATGACCGACGGTTTAGAAAATGCCTACGACGGTATTGCCATGGGTTGTTTCGCACAAGCTACGGCTGATGAATCTGCCTTTACCCGTGAAGATATGGACGCCTATGCTATTCGTTCATTAGCACGTGCTAATGCTGCAATTGCTGATGGTGCATTTGTTAATGAAATATCGCCAGTGACGATTAAATCGCGCCGCGGTGATTCAGTATTTGATATTGATGAACAACCAGGTAATGCTCGTCCAGATAAAATTCCTAGCTTACGTCCCGCCTTTAAAAAAGACGGTACCATTACTGCTGCTAACTCAAGCTCTATTTCTGATGGCGCGGCGGCATTAGTGATGATGAAGTTATCAGAAGCACAAAAACGTGGCTTAACGCCTTTATGTAAGATAGTTGCTCACGCGACGAACGCACAAAAGCCAGCAGAATTTACCGTTGCGCCAGTAGGTGCGATGCAAAAAGTTCTAGCTAAAGCTCACTGGACAGCAGCAGATGTTGACTTGTTTGAAATTAACGAAGCCTTTGCTATGGTGACTATGCTAGGTATTAAAGCCTTAGACTTAGATGTTGAAAAAGTTAATGTTAACGGTGGCGCTTGTGCATTAGGTCACCCGTTAGGCGCTAGTGGCGCACGTATTATGGTGACGTTAATCCATGCCTTGAAAAACAGAGGCTTAAGCAAGGGTATTGCTTCGTTATGTATCGGCGGCGGCGAAGCAACTGCGATTGCTATTGAAATGATGTAACCATTACTTAAATTGAAAACCCACTTATTTGTGGGTTTTTTTGATCTTAGGGTACTAAAGGCTATTAGCTGCAATATAGTCAAAGCATTTCAAATAAAAAAAAACACTTACTTAACTGATATTTAATTTGGTAGCGTTTGATTTATAATTTAAATAAAAGATATCTAATCGTCTGAACTGCTAGATTTTACACAAACAGTTTGCGCTGATGGCTCGGCTGGCTTACAGCAAACATTGAATAAGTTAAAAAGTTAATGATATTTTTAACCTCTTAAGTTCATTTTACGTTTGAAGCTGTTGTTAGTTGTTAGTGCTAATTACATTACGTGATTTTTTTTTGCCAAGGAGACCAAACCAAAACAAGCCCTCGAACACAAAACCGAGCATGATAAATAAAAATATACCTGTTGAGCTGCCATAACTATAAGAGCTAAGCGCAGCCGTTATTAGTACGGCAAGAATTATAAACCTATATATTTTGTTCACACTAATTCCTTTTATATCATTGTAACTAGCATCCCATTAGAGAGCTAAAATAGCAAAGCGAAATACTGGAAGTCCAGTCAACTATATTTTTCCGTTTTAAGTAGTTATCTATTTTGCTTTTATTAAGGGCACATATTTGTTGTAAAAATATGAAGTTAAAATCAAGTCGAATATAAATAAACCTATAACAACAGTGTAATGGTCGATAAAAGTAGGGAGAATTAGAATTATTAGTAATGATGGCAGTATTAATAATAGGGATTTAAAAGGCACACAGATAGGCTCATTACAATTAGTACAGTTATGACTAACTATAGGGCTTAGGGCTAACTTTCTAAAAAAACTAACCGATTTCTCATTACAATATGGACAATTAAATTTATTCACCGTACCTCCATGTACATTGTCATACTTGAATAGCTTTTAACCTGCTTTAATTTATTATCGTTACTTCACCACTGTTAGAATCATAGTTAACGGTAAGAGTGTCTTGCTTGTTATAAGTATAAGTACAACTTCCATTATCATGTGTTGCTTCAAAGTCACTAGAGTCGTTACCTAACACTAGAGCATCTGGTGAATCTAGAACTGCTCGCCATACATCCAAACAATCATTTTCACTGTTTAATGTTAAACTAACACCTCTTGTATCAGCAGGGTAACCATAACTATTTACACTTAAATCTCCTCCTGCGAGGGGATCTGAAATGGCTATAAAATCTTGTACAGCCTGATTTTTTCCTCGTATTAACCAAGCAATATGTACTTGGTTTACACCACTTTTAAAAGCAGCTGAAATACCTAAAAATACAGCTTCATCGGCATCCTCAGTTAAATCAATAAACTTAGGCACTGCTGTAGCGGCCAATATACCCAAAATAACGATAACGACTACCAACTCAATTAACGTAAAGCCTTTTTGCTTATACAAACTTAAAATCCCTTTAAAATATTAATGTTTATCTCGAAAATGAGAAAAGTTAACGCCTGACTAAGAGGCAAAAAATAGTTTGCTAAAATGTTGAGGGCCGAAAACAGCAAACAGTATGTTTCATAATTTAATAGATTGTTATATAAGGATTATATTTAGCAATAGATATATAATCGTAGATAAAACAGCAATACTTAAAGTTACATACGACAAGTGAATTAGCCAATACCTGTTAGATTTAAAACTATTATGTCTATCCCAATTTTGAGCTGCTTTAGGTTTGTTTAACTCTCTTGCTAATAAGAAAATTTTTAGCATTAATAGGTAATTCATACCAACAAAGTAATACTGTTAAAACAAAAGATATTAGCGACTTTAACCAAACCCCTCAGACGAAAAATGAGGCGTAATCCACCAAACCTATTTGAAAAACACGGCTCTTAGAAACTAATATGTGTAACTTAACGTTCAAGACGTTAATGCTTTCTTGTAACTTTTCGTCAATATACATAACTTAATATTAACATTCAACACGTTAATTTTACTTATTGAATTATTTATTGAATGACTTATTGAAGATAGCGATGTAGAAAGGCTGATTAAACTCCGCTTAAAACACAAAAGGGGACATGCAGTTAAGCTTTTTTATATACAGCGCATGTTTGAGGTTAAAGTGAATAACTTTGAAATCTGTATTTTTCTCACATATCAAAGCAATTATGCGAAGATGACGCTAAACGCACTATTGATTGTTATTTATACTGGATGAAAGCCTATATCATTTTTATTGGAAAAACTCATTCAAACCACTGCGATGAAAAAGCAGTTGAACAGTTTCTTAGTTATCTTTGAAATAACTTAAGCCTTGCCTTTAAGCCTCAGGTGTTAGCGTCAAATTTGGTTTATTATTTATATATTAAATGATGGGAGGGGGCAGGTTTTTTACTTTGCATGACTTACGCTCAAATCAGCTAAGTTATTGTAAAATAAAAAGCCTAACTCTTTATGTTTCAAACGACTATGTAGCTAAGATAGCTGATTTTTCACACGCCCAGTTAGGTCTTAACTTAATATTCTCAGGTTAGGTAAAGCTTACTATTACATTTTTCAGTTCAATTGCTGACTGTGCCACATTAGCAATATTTTTTAGTGCTTATTATTTTACCTAGATATTACCTAGATATTACCTAGCTTAATAGCGCAATAATTTGTTCGCCATAAAGCTCAAGCTTTGTTTTACCTATGCCATTAATCTCTAATAGTTGATTTGAGTTTTTGGGGTTTCTGCGTGCGATATCCATCAAGCTAGCGTCGTGAAAAATAACAAATGATGGCACGCCTCTTTCTTTAGCCCACAAGGCTCTTTGTTGCCTAAGCTTTTCAAAGTTAGCTTGTTCTTCTGTTGTTAAATCATTCTCAATAGCGGGTTTTGATTTTTGAGCTTGCTTGGATTTTGTACTCTTTTGCACCTTAAGTTGTATTGCACATTCACCTTTTAATAAAGGCCGCGCTTTTTCGGTTAATTTTAACACGCCATAATCCATTTCAACCGCTAAATAGCCCATTGAAATTAGCTGCCTAAATACCGTTTGCCATTCAGTTGCGATAAGTTCACTGCCAATATTATAAGTTGAGAGTTTATCGTGGTTAAGGCTGGTTATTTTTGGTGTCTTTTTACCGGTAAGTACGTCAATTTGATGGCCAACACCAAACCTTTGGCCTGTTCTATAAACCGTAGATAGCGCTTTTCTGGCGGCACTTGTGCCATCCCAAGTCAGAGGAGGATTCAAACAATTATCACAATTACCGCAAGGTTCTGCTAATGTTTCACCAAAATAATTTAACAGCACTTGTCTGCGGCATGAGCTAACTTCACAATAACCCAGTAAGGCATCTATCTTACGCTGCGTGAGATATTTAAACTGTTCATTGCCATCACTTTGGCTGGCCATTTGTTTCAGTTTAATCACATCTTGCATACCATAAGCTAACCAAGTGTTAGCTGGCAGTCCATCTCGACCGGCACGTCCGGTTTCTTGATAATAGGCCTCGATACTTTTAGGTAAATTTAAATGCGCCACAAATCGTACGTCGGGCTTGTCAATGCCCATACCAAAAGCAATGGTGGCGACAATAATAATACCGTCTTCTCTCAGGAACCGTTGTTGGTTATTATCTTTAATATAGCTGGCTAAACCGGCATGATAGGGCAAGGCAACTTTGCCTTGTTCAGATAACCACTGGGCGGTTGTTTCTACCGACTTTCTCGACAGACAATAAACAATACCCGCATCATTGGTATGTTCGGCATTAATAAACTGCAGCAGCTTTTCTTTGCTATTTTTCTGTTCACTGATCCTATATTGAATATTGGGTCGGTCGAAACTGTGTATAAAAGTTTTAGCACCGGTTAAATTTAAAACCTGAACGATTTCCTCTCGGGTTTTCATATCAGCGGTAGCGGTTAAGGCAATTTTAGGCGTGTTGGGGTATCGATGAGCTATGATGGAAAGTTTTTGATATTCAGGTCTAAAATCATGGCCCCATTGCGAAACACAATGAGCCTCATCAAAGGCAAATAATGCAATAGTGACTTTATCAATAAGGCTAAGAAAATAGTCACCTAATAATCTTTCAGGCGCAACATATAATAAGTCGATATTACCTGACATTATCAGCTGCTCTACGCGCCTTTGTTCTTCATAATCTTGTGATGAATTTAAGAATTCAGCTTTTACCCCTTGCAGCTTTAAGGCATCGACTTGATCTTTCATTAAAGCGATCAGTGGCGATACCACGATACCAACACCATCTAAAACTATCGCCGGTATTTGATAACATAATGACTTACCGCCACCCGTTGGCATCAGGGTGAACACATCAGTGCCACTGATTAATTCACTAATGATATTTGCTTGTTGATGGCGAAAATCAGCGTAACCAAAGGTGCTTTGTAAAACTGATTTTGCCGTGTTGATATCCAAATTAAGTTCCTTGATAAAACTAGATCATATTAAGTCAGCATATTTTTAAGTGCAGGGGTTATAAACCACCCAGACTAAAAATTTAACCATAAACAGCCCCAAAATCTTATTCACTTTACATTGATGTATTGAGCCTTTATTCGTCAACACCGATTCTTTTGAGGGTCGAGCATTCGGTGAAGATAGCATTAATGGCGACATAAATGAACACAAGGCAAGTCGACGTTGGCGACTGATCGTAATAGCGGGCATTTATGCTTAACTAGCGCCATATTTTTATCATGTAAAGGTGTTTCAACGAGCTTTAAAATATATTTTCGTTATATTATCCCACTTTTGTTAACCGCCGTTCGATGAACACTTCTCTTATAATCTTGATTTTATGTTAATTATTCTGGTTGTATCGCTTTTTAACCATGAAAATCATCTGAAGGCGAGAGCTATAAAAAAACATTACTTTTTATAATAAATATAAATGCAAATAATAAGCGTTATCATTTGCATTTGGTTTTGAGGTTAGTTAATATTAAATTCTTCATTAATTAAGGTTTTAATATAAAAGTAAAAACATGACATCTCACACTAAATTTCATCATAAAAATAAAATAGCACTTGGTGCACAGGCCGTAGCTGCTGCTCTTGTATTTAGCAGCCCGCAGTTATACGCAGAAAGCAATGTAGAAAATTGTGAAAAAGATAGCGGCGTTAAGTGCGAATCAAAGCCAATTAATCAATCAGATGAAGCGATTGAATTAATTAGAGTTCACGGTTCTAAAACCTCGGTATATTTACATCCTGCCTCTGGTGATATGCGCCGTGTTGCTGCACTTGTTGATACGCCTCAAATTATTACAGTATTAACACAAGACCAAATTTTAGAAGCAGGTAAAACTGATCTTAAAGATATTTTGTCAGCGCAAGCGGGAATTACTTTAGGGACGGGTGAAAACGGCAACGCTTTTGGTGACCGTTATATTATTCGCGGCCACGAAGCGCGCAGTGACGTATTTGTTGACGGTTTAAGAGACCCCGGCATGAGCACCCGCGAAAGTTTTGCTACTGAGCGTGTTGAAATTACCAAAGGCCCAAGTTCAACTTTCGCAGGCCGAGGTTCATCAGGTGGTGCGGTTAACAGTATTACTAAAAAAGCGTCAGTAAATTATAATTTTGGTCGTGTTGATGCCGGTTTAGGTAGCGATGAATATAAACGTGTCACATTAGATTATAATTTACCCCTGTCAGAAAACTCTGCTATTCGACTTAATGCTTTAGTCTCTGATGAGGATAAACCAGGCCGAGAAGACATTTCAAATGAAAGAAATGGCGTGCAATTATCAGCTGTATATTTACCCACACAAGCACTATCCATTACCGCCGATGGCTACTATTTAGATGCTGAAGATGTGCCTGACCTAGGCAGTTATTATGACCGTGATGCAAGAGCTCCTGTTGAAGACATTCCTGTTTATGCACAAGCGTCAGACTTTTTAACCTCTAAAGTAAAAACATTCACCTTAAGAACTGAATATGAAGTGAATGATGATATTGTTCTCTATAACGCCACACGTTTTGGTGAGACCAAAAATGGTTATATTACTACCGGTGCAAGTGGTACAACCCGTGCCGCTAGCGATCTCGAAGCGCCAGGCGAACAAACCATAAATTTAAGCACCCATCAAGGTTATCAAGATGTTTCGTACGCCAGTACGCAGTTCAACTTATTCTGGAATACGAAAGTGTTTGATTTAGAGAATAACTTTGTATTTGGTCTCGAATATAGCGATGAAAGCGTTAAAAATGGTGTTTATGACATTAATTATAACAACGCAACTAATTGCATAACATCTGGTCGTCGTGGTGATAGAGAAGGTTATTGTATTGTTGACGGTACGGGTAATCAGGTCAGTGATATTGCTCAGTTGATGGGAAGAACTTATACCCGCGGTGACAACGATGCCGTACTTGATATTGAAACAGTGTCAGTTTACCTTATTGATACCGTGCATTTAACTGACCAACTTGACGTTTCTTATGGTGCTAGGTTAGACAATTTTGATTATAGTAATGACGCAACAAGTAGAGGCACTTCGGCGCTTTATGCTTATTCAGACACTATGTATAACGGTAATCTTGGCTTAATATACGATTTTTCAGAAGACCTTAATGTCTATGCAAATTACAGCACAGCAACCAACATTAATGGTGGTGAGACTGACTTAGGCGCAAACTGTGGTTATGGTGGTGTTTGTGGTAATGCGACTCAAGTACCTGACTCAGAGCCTGAACGGGTAGAAAACATTGAGCTTGGTACTAAATTAATGTTGCTTGATGATAATTTATTGTTTAGTGCCTCTATTTTTCAAATTACTAAAAATGATGTCATGGAAAGCGTAGGTGACGACGATTACGCCACCTTGGGTACCTTAAATACTGGCGAGAATAGAGTAAGAGGTATTGAAATTGGCTTTGTGGGTAATCTAACCGATGAGTTAAGTGTACAGTTTTCTGCAACGTCAATGGACTCTGAAGTTATAGACTCTATAAATGAAGACAGTATTGGCCTAGCGTTAAGTAACTTTGCTGAAAAAAGTGTCTATTTACAATTAAGATATGAAATTAATGAGTCATTTGTTGTCGGTGGTGATTACGCTTACCAAAGTGAAATGTACGCAGGCCAGCCAGATACTGCTGCGGGTTATGATAGCGTAAATAATCAATACAGCATTGTGGTTCCTAGCTACCAAGTGGTTAACTTATTTGCTAACTATTATGCTACAAAGGACTTAAGTTTTAGATTAAACATTGGTAATGCCTTCGATGAAGAATATTGGACGGCGGCATATCGTTCTGGTGCATTTATGTATTTAGGTAGTGCTACCAGTACAAAACTTACCGCAACGTATGAATTTTAATTAAAAAGGCAAAGTAAAAGTAATGATTGTTATTGAAAAAATATTATCCAAAGAAGAAGTTAATGCTTATCGTCAACAGCTCACTAACGACATTTGGGGCGACGGTAAAAATACCGCGATGGGCATGGCGGCTTCGGTTAAAAATAACAATCAAGCTGATGCCAATAATACCCATGTGCGTCAATTAGCTAACCAGCTATTGTCGCGCATCGGTGAAACACCTAAATTGGTTTCAGCCGCTTTACCACATAAAATATTTCCACCCTGTTTTAATCGTTACAGTGATACGCAAGAGTATGGTTATCACGTCGATGCGGCGATCATGAGAATTCCTGGTACGACAGAGGTTTTACGTAGTGATATGTCAATGACCACATTTTTAAGTGAGCCTGAGGAGTATGAAGGAGGAGAGTTAATTATCTCTACCGAATTTGGCCATCAGTCAATTAAGCTGCCGGCCGGTTATGCTGTAGTTTATCCGTCAAGCAGCTTACATAAAGTCACGGCTGTTACTCAAGGTCAGCGAGTCGCCGCAATTACCTGGATGCAAAGCATGATAGCGGATGTTAGTCTGCGTCAAAATTTGTATCAACTAGATCAAAGTATACAAAACCTGATCACAGAGAATAAAACCTCCCGCACAGAACTAGACAGTTTACATAATGTTTACCATAACTTAATTCGAAATTTTGCCCAGCTGTAGTCATGGTTTGGCTCGGTTGGCTTTTTCTAGTTAAGAAAAAATTAAGAAAAAGTTAAGCAAAAATCAAGCAAAAGTTGAACATCACAAAGTGCTGTTCAACTAGATATTCAGCGCAAAACTCAATAGCACACGTTTACCCGACTCAATTTTAGAGACACTATGCTCATACTTGTCAGGACGAAATAAATAAACCCGATTAAATAAATTTATAATACAGTGTGAACACTTAAATACCCCGCCTGCTTTAGGCGTTTGTATGACAAAATTAAGTTTGTAATAACGTCCTGATTGCACGGGATCACTGTGTGTCATTACACTATGGTTAGTCGGGTAAGTGACATAATTAATAGAAAAAATTTGACTACTGAAAATTGCTCTATTCTTTACTTTAGCGATCATGGCCACTCCATTATTTTACGGGAAGTCATCATTATCGATAACATACTCAAGACACTTGCCCAATAACACATGCTTAATACAGATGGATATTGGGTTGACCTATGCCAATCACAAGCGGTAAAGCTGTTGCGACTTTACCTAGTCATTAAAATAGTTGCTGGTTGGCTAATCCTCTAGCGTATCTAAATAAAAAGTTAATTGTTTTTAAAAGGGCTATCGACTTAGCCCGACCAACCACTACATGTTGTGGTCCCTTTCTTTTGTCATTTAGGTCTTGTTGGTGCTCAAAGCGGAATAAAAACTTTAAAATTGTTTGCTTTGGTCGAGGTCGATTGCACACCCGTTAGTTGACCTAAGCAGGTCGACAGCTAACTTAATAATTCTCGGTATAGCGGACGTTCCCAAAATCGGTTTTGTGAGTCATTTTTTGACAACAAAAAGAAAAATACAGTTATAGGTGAGAATACTATCTCTGTCTCCTGAAAGCTCAAAGCTGCCAGTCGCATTTCGTTTCTGAACGCTAACTTTTGCCACAGTATAGACATTAGCATCAAGTGACTAAAATTGAATTCAGATTAGATTTTGTATTGATAACGCCCAAATAACAGGCTAAGTAATGGTTGGCTAAAATTGTGTAGCGAAGCGAAACGAAACGTAGCCAACTGTTACGTGTCCTTGTTGATTTACTTGTTATATCCCTATCTAATCATTACACCAATCCAATCGCACAGTAACAAAACCCCATTATTGTCGTAAACCTCGCATTTCATTGTATGTAAACCACGATATGAAGTTGTCTCATTTAGTTCTACTTTAGAAAATGGAGCTATTGATTTATTATATTGACTAGTACGTTTCTTATGAATAGATTTAACTTGTCCCTCTTGCTCGCGATCCCTTTCATTTTCTGGAGTTTTTCTACCATGATTAGTTTTCTTGAAAACTACTTTAAGGGGGAAGCTGAGTCGATTTGTTGTCTTAGCATCAACTTCAAAAATTAGTGAGATATTTGCATCTAAAAACCTAGAAGCTGAAATGTATTCACTCTTTACTCCTTCAATTAAAGTAAAACATCTGTATTCTAATTCTGAATGATCTTTTACAGAACATCCGCTAATATTTTCTCTAAAGCTTCTTGGAAGAGCACTAAACTCAAGACTTTTAGAGTACGACAACTGCCTCATCTTATAGTTTATAGGATTTCCATCATTGTCTGTAAGGTTAGGTGTGACTACAGGGTGGTTTTCAGATACGCCATATTTATCTTGAGTCTTCATATGAGAGTATTTTTCTGGCCAATCGATAAAATCTAACAAACCTTGCCCAAGCATAGTTTGGTTCTTACTCGCCAAGCCTTGCAGTTTCGAAGCCATGTCAATTGGTAAACCTGTTGCGGAAACTTCACCGACATTTTGATAGCCGAAACTACCCCAAAGCACTTCATGATCGTCTCCAAAGTCACAGCCAACTCTAAAACCAAAATCTTTAGCATCAAGACCCTCGCGCTCCATCCAAGGCTTAATACTTTCCTCTAAAATAGCCCGTAAAGTTATGGAGCAATTGATTGCGTCTGCAACCGCATCTTCTTTTTTAGTAGAAATTCCACCAAAAAATGCCATCACAGCATCCCCCATTAATCTATGAACGTGACCATCAAGAGATCTAATTATTTCAACACAAGTTTGAATAACGGCATTTTTAAATTTAAACACAAAATCTAGAGGATAGAGAATAGAAAGTCTTGTTGAGCCCTTAATGTCTACAAATAGAGTACAGGTGTAATGATTCTGTGTTGTGCCTGTACCCTCAAGATCAATGAAATCTGGGTGCGTTCCAATAGGTGAATTATTAACATCACCTTTACCAAAATGAGGCCGAATTTGTGTTTGGAGAATAAACTCTTCCTGTGGACCCACTGGTAATGATTGCAATGATTCTGTTATTGAATGTGAATCCATTGATTCTAGAGAAGCTGATTTTTCTATGCTCCTATAAGTAGATTGGGCATTTACAGAATCGTAAAAATTTTCAAACATTTTTTCAAAATTAGCCATCGATTATTTCCCTCCATGAAAGATAAAAAGTAACAGTGAAACCGTTAGCAGAGGAACCACCCCATAAATAATGATTCTTACCGATATTTTTAATATTCTAAATTTTTCATTTATGATTTCAGCAACTATAAAGGTCTGTTTAGATAAATCTTCGAGTAACTGTTCAGGTGAAGCTGCTCCCACTTTCTCCGTATAGCCCTCAATTCCATTCTCACAGTTTGCAACGTCTCCAAAAAAAATTAATGACTTTTCACCGTCGTGGGTTTTTGTAACGGGAAAAACCGCCCTTAACAAATTTATAACGGCTAAAAGAGAACAAAAAATTGTTAAAGTAGAGAAAAAAATAGCTGCAAAATATAGATAATTACACCCTGATGACGATGGAGTAATAGACATAACCCGAATTGTGAGTCCTAATAAAATTGCTCCAACAAATGACATCATTAGACCAACTTTAAAATTCGTTGTTGCAACGTAATGATCGTACCTTTTAATGATATCGAATAAGAATGCTGTCTTGTCTTTCAAATTATCGCTTCCTTCGATCAAAATATTCTCCTAAATCATGGGGGGACACTGGGATATAACGCCCTGTTAAGAGGCGAAATTTAGTTGGCTAAAATGTTGAGGGACGAAAATAGCCAACTGAATTTTGTCCTGCTTTAACAGCTTAGTTGGCAACAGACTCGAACCATTTTTTATGGGAATCTAAGTCATCACCGAAACCAGCAGCCATTAAAAGATCTCGCCAATCACTGTTAGCTAGTTTTATAGCCTTTTCCAAGTTAGTTTTGCTATCCGTGCTTAGCTTCAAAACTGCGAATCTTATACGCTCCATTTCAATTGGAGTCCAACCTTCGCAATCAAGTGCTTCAATCCCACATTCATCCTCTAATATAGTGACAATATCTGTAGCTTCACTAGACTTAAAAAGTGTATGAATTAAAAACTCGGTATTTGGACTAAGTACACTCATAGATTTGCCTACTAACGCCCTGTTAACAGGCAATAAAATAGTTGGTTAAAATAAGCGACGAAGGAGCAAAAACCAACTGTTTTTTGTCCTTGTTGAACAGCTTATATTTTTATTTGCCCAGTAACTCCCATATATACTGCAAAAAGTATTGCTGGAATCCAGATCATTAGTGCCAACCGTTGAAGAAAAACACCTTTGGGCTTAAACCACTTTGACTGATAAACAAAAGGTGGCTGAATCGCGTCCATATAATTAGGGAATTTATCTTTATATTCAGCCTTAACAAACAAAGGCATTAGCATCGGAGCGAAAACGCCACAAAACCCAAGAAATAAGATTAAGCCGATCCCTAAAATAGTTTGAATTGCTTCCATACTCACCTAAAAATATAACGCCACGTTAAGCAGCAAAAAATTGTTGGCTAAAATTGTGAACGGAGTGAAACAGCCAACTGTTTTTTGTCCGTTTGAACGCCTTATAGGCGAATATTCACCTATCTAACCTTGATGAAGGTAAAACTTGTTTAAACAATAACTCAATTTCTTTTAATAAATCATCTATAGGCTGATTAGATTTTGAATTTTTCTCAAGCCTATGAAGCTTGACTAAAAGTAATGTAAATTTTTCAAATAAACTAGGCTCAACAAAATACTTTGAGGACATTAAGACTTCTTGTTTTTCTAGGTACTCAGAAATATAAAATGTCTCATATTCTATTTGAAATTTGCAGTAAAGATGTCGTAGTTCATTTGCCGTTTCATTACGCTGTAAAAGTAATATATTGGTCTTATTTTCTTTAACTGCTCGATAAGATATATATGCGGCTACCACCGCTGAAACAGTAGAGATAGTTGTTAATACTAAATTGATATCCAACGATGAAGATTCCATAAAACTATTGATTCGCCTAACAGCTTATTGTGTATACGTCTCAGTATCATACACGGCATAAGTAACATTAAGTTAACATTAATATCTTATACTTTCAAAGTATTAGAAACACGTAATACTAACTCTCATGTATATTAGAGCGAGTTACTAAGACGTCTTAGTAACACACCTCGAAAAATCATACTGACTTCAATATAAAAGGGCATTACATAGTTTACGCTAGTAGTTAATTCATTAGAAAATATATGACAAGATTTTGAGCTGGAATGTCAGGAATGCGCACAAAGTTAGCATTAATAATTTGATGATGAACGACCGCAATGGTGGCATTGTTCGCATTCAGGTTTAACAGGTTATTGGCAAAAAATTACCATCAAACCACTCATGTTTTCATATATGGGGAACGTCCGCTATCAGGAAACGGCCAATGCAATATGGTTGTTAAGCCATGTCCGCTGTAGATCAAAACATACAATAATTTTCAGTATAAATTATCAAATGCTAATGACGTGGTTTAATGGATTCGACTACCCCAGTTAAGACATAATAACCTTTACTTAGGGTATCAAAGCCCTAACGATTTTGAATTGAAAATTAATGAGTTAGATAAAGTAGCTTAACTAGGGTGACTGAATTTACTTGACCAGGTCATAATGTCTTCAAATGGCATAAGTGATCGACGAGGTTAAATCTAGTAAACACAAGATGTAGTGGTCGGCTGGGCTAAGTGGATAGCCCTTATTATTAAGGTGAAAAAGGTAGGATGAAAAAAGTGCTTTGTTACTTGAATTGTAGTTAATCAACAGGGCAGTTAATGGCTATTATACCTGCGCTAAGGCACTAATGAACTATGACGAGAATCACGATATTGCTTTGGTGAAATACCCACCAATTTTTTAAATAGGCGCGAAAAATAATAAGGGTCGCTATAGCCTAAGTCGCTAGCAATGTCTTTAATCGCAATATCGCTATTATCTAGCTGTAAACAGGCATGTTGAATTTTCATATTAATAAAATGTTGAATAGGTGAGCTATCGGTTAATTCTTTGAATTTTTTTGCAAAGTGAAATTTTGATAGTTGGCTATAATGCGCTAATGTATCTAGGCTTAGCTCTTGGTGTAAACTGTTGCGCATTAACGCCTCCACCGCTTCCAAATCAAAACTTGAGCTATTATTAGACATGGTTAAACGCAATTGCAGGGCAAGAAAACTCAAAGCTTGTTGCAAAATATGAACAGCGTGAATAACGTTTGTCGCAGTATAGCCTCGAGCGCCCAATGCCAGTAAATGATCAAAGTCGCTAACAATAGTTTTCAAGACTCCCACATGTGCTTTGCCACTGTCCATTTTCATTAACAGTCGCTCGGCAAAGTCTTGTGCTAATGTGCCAGTAAAATTAATCCAATAGACAATATTGTCAGCTGCTTTGTTGTCACGACTGGTCAGTTGTTTTTCACTTTTGCTGTGATTTTTTACTGAACCGTGAGTTTTATTAAGGGTAAAAGTGAACGCGGCATTAGGATTGATAATAACAAGATCGCCACGTTCTATAACTCTTTCTTTGCCTTGGTAAGCTAATTTACCCGCACCCGACAAGCAGTAAATCAAGGTATGGCAATGGTTATTCTCTTGTTGTAATTTATAGTTGTTATTTGCTTGTGTGATGCCTAATGAAACTGGATATAAACCATCGGTTAAGCGATGCTTTGATAACTTTTTTAATAAAAAAACCGGGATAAACAACCTAATGTCGGCTGATGTATTAAGCTTGATATTTGCCATGTTATCCTATGGTTCTAAAGGTTAATGATAAGGTTTATGTTAGCTGGTCTAATCACAATATAGTCCATCAAATTGACAATAAAATCAATGTTCATTACATTTTTAGTATGGTCTAATTTTATTATGAAGTTTACATGATCAACTTTTACGACCAAAACTAGTGCTTTAGCCCTTTGTCGGTCGTGATGACTAAAATAATTATGGTTTCATGATGGCAAGTTTTTTCGTTGCAACGGCTTGAAGCGAGTGTGAAAAACTCATTGTGAAAAAAATTTTGATACATAAGAGAGTATGAGATGAATACACCAAGATATCAGTTAAAAAACAAGATCCGTATTGTTACCGCGGCCTCTTTGTTTGATGGTCACGACGCCGCTATTAATATTATGCGCCGAATTTTGCAATCAAGTGGTGCAGAAGTTATTCATCTTGGTCATGACCGCAGTGTTGAAGAAGTGGTTAATACCGCTATTCAAGAAGACGCCAACGCGATTGCCATGACCTCTTATCAAGGCGGTCATAACGAATATTTTAAGTATATGTATGACCTATTAAAAGAACGCGGTTGTGAGCATATTCGTATTGTTGGCGGCGGCGGTGGCGTGATACTACCTGACGAAATTAAAATGCTACAAGATTACGGTGTTACCCGTATTTACTCGCCAGATGACGGTCGTGCATTAGGCTTGTTAGGTATGATTGACGACATGTTAGAGCGCTGTGATTTTAAAACTGGCGTTAATGTTAAAAAAGACGACGTAGCTAATTTAAAGAAAGACGTGCCACTGCAAGATAAAAAACAAGCTATTGCGCGCTTGATTTCAGCCGCAGAAAACGCACCAGCAGAAAATAAAAGTAACCTTGATAAAATTCGTAAGATTGCTGCCGTCAGTAAAACCCCAGTATTGGGTATTACCGGTACCGGTGGCGCAGGTAAATCATCACTAGTTGATGAACTTATTCGTCGCTTTTTAATGGCCAGCAGTGACAGTAAAATTGCTATTGTGTCGGTTGACCCGTCCAAACGTAAAACGGGTGGCGCGTTATTAGGTGACCGTATTCGCATGAACGCGGTGAATAATGACCGTGTTTATATGCGCTCGTTAGCAACACGTCAATCAAACTTAGCCTTGTCTGTGTATGTTCATGACACATTAGATATCTTAAAAGCGACCGATTTTGATTTAATTATTTTAGAAACTTCAGGTATTGGCCAGTCAGATACCGAAATTGAAGAGCATTCTGATGTCTCTTTATATGTCATGACGCCAGAATACGGTGCGGCAACACAACTAGAAAAAATCGACATGCTCGATTTTGCTGACATTATTGCCTTAAATAAATTTGATAAACGTGGCGCACTTGATGCCTTACGTGATGTGAAAAAACAATATAAACGTAACCGCGGCATGTTTGAAGCCGGCGATGATGAAGTACCCGTTTACGGCACTATCGCGTCACAATTTAACGACCGTGGCATGACCGAGTTATATAACGCGGTGATCACGGCGTTAAACACTAAAGTTGGCTTAGTGGTTGGCGATATTCTCTCTACCGAAGGAACCTTAGCGAATAAAAGTAGCGTTATTCCAGGTAATCGTATTCGTTATTTATCTGAAATATCTGAAAGTAACCGCGGTTATGACGCTTGGGTTGAAAAGCAAGCAACAGTGGCCCAAAAGCTTTATGGCATTCATCAAGCGATTGAAACGGCAAAAGAAACTGACACTGAGGTTTCGGCTGACTTAGTAACGCAACTTGTAGCCTTATATGCTCATGTAGAGCTAGATTTAGATCCTAAAAACAAAGTATTACTTGAGCAATGGGCTGCTAAAATTCAACGTTATAAAGACCCTGAATTTAAATTTAAAGTCCGTGATAAAGAACTATCGATAGCGACGCATTCAAAATCATTATCGGGCAGTGATATTCCAAAAATTAGTATGCCTAAATATCAAGGTTGGGGCGATATCTTAAAATGGAATTTACAAGAAAATGTGCCAGGTGAATTTCCATACACTGCCGGTTTATTCCCATTCAAACGTGAAGGCGAAGACCCTACACGTATGTTTGCTGGTGAAGGCGGCCCAGAGCGAACTAACCGTCGTTTTCATTATGTTTCTAAAGGTATGCCGGCTAAACGTTTATCAACGGCGTTTGATTCAGTAACCTTATACGGTAACGATCCAGCTATTCGTCCTGATATTTATGGAAAAATTGGTAACGCGGGTGTCTCTATTTGTTGTTTAGACGATGCGAAGAAACTTTATTCTGGTTTCGATTTAGCCCATGCCATGACTTCAGTTTCAATGACCATTAATGGTCCTGCGCCCATGTTGTTAGGCTTTTTCTTGAATACCGCCATAGATCAACAATGTGAGCGTTTCATCACTGAAAATGGTTTAGAAAAAGAAGTAGCGGCAACGATTGCTAAAATTTACAAAGACAAAGGCTGTGAACGTCCAAGCTATCAAGGTGAATTACCGGATGGCAACGACGGTTTAGGCTTAATGCTATTAGGTGTCACCGGCGATCAAGTTTTACCACCCGAAGTTTACCAAGCGATAAAAGCGAAAACTTTAACGCAAGTTCGTGGCACGGTTCAAGCCGATATATTAAAAGAAGATCAAGCGCAAAATACTTGTATTTTCTCTACTGAATTTGCATTGCGTTTAATGGGTGATGTGCAAGAATATTTCATCGAAAAAGGTGTACGTAACTTCTATTCAGTGTCTATTTCTGGTTACCATATTGCCGAAGCTGGCGCGAACCCGATCACCCAGTTGGCCTTAACCTTAGCGAACGGTTTTACCTTTGTAGAATATTACTTAAGCCGTGGTATGGACATTAACGAGTTTGGTCCTAACTTATCGTTTTTCTTCTCAAATGGTATCGACCCTGAATATGCTGTTATTGGCCGTGTGGCTCGTCGTATTTGGTCAAAAGCGATGAGAAATAAATATGGCGCTAATGCCCGTGCACAAATGTTGAAATACCATATTCAAACATCAGGTCGTTCATTGCATGCGCAAGAAATTGATTTCAATGATATTCGTACCACATTACAAGCACTTTACGCGATAAACGATAATTGTAATTCTTTGCATACTAATGCTTACGACGAAGCGATTACCACGCCAACTGAAGACAGTGTTCGTCGTGCGATGGCCATTCAATTAATCATCAACCGTGAATTAGGACTTTCTAAAAATGAAAACCCAATTCAAGGGGCTTTTATTATTGAAGAATTAACCGACTTAGTCGAAGAAGCGGTATTAACTGAATTTGATCGCATCAATGAACGTGGTGGTGTGCTTGGCGCCATGGAAACTATGTACCAACGTGGCAAAATTCAAGAAGAAAGTATGTACTATGAACACTTAAAACATTCAGGTGAATACCCGATTATTGGCGTTAATACTTTCCTCAGTTCAACAGGATCACCTACGATTGTACCTGAAGAAGTTATTCGCGCCACAGAAGAAGAGAAAAATTATCAAATTGAGATGCTAGCTAGTTTAAATAAAGCTAATGACGCAGAAGTACAAGTATTACTTAAGCGTTTACAAACGGCAGCCATTAAACAAGATAATATTTTTGAATTGATGATGGATGCTTGTAAGGTTTGTTCATTAGGTCAAATTGTTAATTCATTATTTGAAGCGGGTGGACAGTATCGTCGCAACATGTAATACGTGTTCAATTTATATAAGTAACCTAATAGGTATGAATGATGAGTAATTATCAAGCGCCAATGCGTGATATGCAGTTTTTATTACATGAAGTATTTAATGCTGAAAAATTATGGTCAACCATGCCGGCAGTGGCTGAGCTTATTGATCAAGACACCGCGGATGCGATTTTATCAGAAGGAGCAAAACTAACGGCTGGTGTTATCGCGCCTTTGAATCGCAATAGTGATGAACAAGGGGCTAGTTGGACTAACGGCGAGGTATCAACGCCTGATGGATTTGCTAAAGCGTATCAAATGTATTGTGAAGGTGGTTGGGGAGCATTGAGTGGCGATCCTGAACATGGCGGTATGGGTATGCCAAAAATGTTGCAATCGTTTGTTGAAGAAATGACTCAGTCTGCTTCTATCTCATTCGCGCTTTATCCGATGTTAACCGCTGGCGCGAGTTTGGCACTGAGTGCACACGCAAGTGAAGACATGAAGCAAACTTATCTGGAAAACATGTATTCAGGTAAGTGGGCCGGCACTATGTGTTTAACCGAGCCTCATGCCGGTAGCGATTTAGGCATAATGACCGCAAAAGCTGAAGCGTTAGCCGACGGCAGTTTTGCCTTATCGGGCACCAAAATATTCATTACCGGTGGTGAGCAAGACCTCACTGAGAATATTATACATTTAGTATTAGCAAAAATACCTGGCGCGCCGGAAGGCCCTCGTGGCATTTCTATGTTTGTTGTGCCTAAATTTTTATTACTTGATGATGGCAGCTTAGGCGCTAGAAATACCGTTAGTTGTGGTTCAATTGAACATAAAATGGGCATTAAAGGCTCAGCAACCTGTGTGATGAACTTTGACAGCGCAAAAGGCTTTTTAGTCGGTGAGCAAAATAAAGGCTTAAACTACATGTTCACTATGATGAACTATGAACGTTTAGGTATGGGCATTCAGGGAGTTGGTGCGGCTGAAACCTCATATCAACAAGCGGCAGAATATGCCCTTGACCGTATTCAAGGTCGCAGTGCTACGGGTATAAAATCGGCCCATAAAAAAGCAGACTCACTTATCGTTCATCCCGATGTCAGAAAAATGCTCTTAACCATGCGGGCGTTAAACGAAGGGGGGCGCTGTTTCTCCACTTATGTTGCTAAACAACTCGACATTGTTAAATTTTCTGCTGACCAAGCGCAAGTACAACAAGCGGAGCAGTTAGTTGCGCTGTTAACGCCGGTGGCAAAAGCGTTTATGACCGATATGGCTTTTGAAAGTTGTAGCTTGGGGCAAATGGTTTTTGGTGGCCACGGTTATGTCCGTGAATGGGGCCAAGAGCAACTGATGCGCGACGTGCGCATTGCCCAAATTTATGAAGGCACCAATGGTATTCAGGCGCTTGATCTACTAGGTCGTAAGGTTGTTGCTAACAAAGGTCAATTTCTTGAGGTTTATTTCACTGAAATCAATTTATTCATTGAAAAAAACGCTAATAAACCAGTGCTAGCAGAATTTGTTCAACCTTTGGCCGGTGCTTTAGAAAAGTTAAAAACGGTTACTGAGTTGATCATTGCCGAGCAAGCGCATGATAAAAATATGGTTGGTGCCTCAGCTACTGATTATTTGGCCGCATTTGGTCTAGTGAGTTATGCCTATATGTGGGCCTTGATGGCAGAAAAAGCGTCAGACCAATCTGAGCAAGACTTCTATCAGGCAAAACTCTATGTGGGTGGTTTTTTCATCGAACGATTACTACCAAGAATTGACGGTCATATTCATGCGATTGAAGCCGGCAGTAAAACCTTGATGGCCATGCCAGAAAATCTCTTTAATTATAATCATTGATAGAGTCATTAAGCTATTAACAACAGCGGGTTAAGGCATAAACTTTTAGCATTATTTTTGCTGCCTATCTTGTGTAAAGTGAGGTGAAGCAGCGTAATACTATTCTATTAGCGGCTGAGTCTGATTTCTCAGCTTAGCCGTTAAAATAAATAATAGAGAGGGTGTTAACATGTCAACAGTTCCTGAAAAATTTACCGCATTTCGTATCCATAAAAACGATAAAACCATTACCAGCGGTTTTGAGCAAATTAGCTTAAACGACTTAACTGATGGTGAAGTGGTTATTAAAGTTGCTTACTCCGATATTAACTATAAAGATGCCTTAGCGGCCACAGGCAAAGGGCGTATTTTAAGAACCTATCCACTGGTTGGTGGTATTGATTTGTCAGGTGTTGTTGTTAGTTCTGAAGACTCGCGTTTTCAAACCGGTGATAAAGTGCTAGTTTGCGGGGCACAATTATCTGAACTTTATGATGGTGGTTACGCTGAGTATGCCCGGGTTAAAGCAGATTCCGTGGTTAATTTACCCCAGGGTATGAGCCTACGTGATGTCATGGCTTTGGGGACTGCCGGTTATACTGCGGCCCTTGCAATACAAAGAATGGAAGACAATGGCCAAGTGCCTGAACGCGGGCCCATTATAGTAACAGGGGCAACAGGCGGTGTGGGAAGTTTTGCTATTAATATGTTGTCAAATATCGGCTATGATGTGATTGCGTTTACCGGTAAAATCGAACAAGAACCTTATTTAAAAGCATTGGGTGCAAGCCAATTAATTAATCGCAATGATATTGAAATGGGCACCAAGCCTTTAGAAAATGCCCAATGGGGCGGCGCAATCGACAACGTGGGTGGAGATACTTTATCTTGGCTCACTCGTACTACTTGCGTGTGGGGTAATATTGCATCCATTGGTTTGGCCGGAGGCATTAAATTGGATTCGACCGTTATGCCCTTTATTTTAAGAGGTGTGAGTATATTGGGTATCAATTCAGTGGAAATGCCGATATCAGTTCGTACCCAAGGCTGGCAGCGATTATCAACTGACTTGAAACCAACAAAATTGGCTTTAATTTCTCCCACAACTATTGAGTTTAAAGACTTAGCTAACGCATTTGACGCTTATGTCGATGGCACAGTTACCGGCCGAACCGTTGTGGCTATTGATGCAACTATATAATTATTGATTATATAGTTGATTAACCATGCAGCTAACTAGTGCAATTATATAGCGAAATTAAATAACAAAATTAACCAGTAAAATAGCGGGAAAAAAACTAAATGAGTGATGTGATATTTACAGAGTTAAGCAGTAAAAATAATAAAAAAATAGCCGTAGCAGAACTTAATGCCCCTAAATCGCTCAATGCATTAAATCTTTCGATGATTAAACTGTTAACCCAACAACTCACGTCTTGGCAAGAAGATGACAGTATCGCTGTGGTTATTTTACAAGGCGCGGGTGAAAAAGCCTTTTGTGCCGGGGGCGATGTGGTTAGTCTTTATCACTACCTAAACGAGCTAGTGACACCCATAGATGATCAAGTCATTAAAACCGGCTTCGCGCATGACTTTTTTGGCCAAGAATATGTCCTTGATCAATTAATTCACAATTTTAGCAAGCCCATTATGATCTGGGGCGATGGTTATGTCATGGGCGGCGGAGTAGGTCTGTTTGCGGGTGCCAGTCATCGCATCACAACTGAGCGTACTTTAATGGCCATGCCTGAAATAACAATAGGCTTATACCCGGATGTAGGATCGAGTTGGTTTTTAAATAAAACCCCTGGCGAACTAGGACTATTTTTAGGGATCACAGGTGCTGTTTTTAATGCCGCAGATGCTAAATATATTGGCTTGTCGGATTATACTATTGATAGTTTGTCTAAAAAGGATATTTTTGATCATTTATTAACAGTGGACTGGCAAGATAATAATAAAAATCATCAATTACTAGATCAAACATTGCTGGGGTTTTCTAATGATTTTGAGCATCACTTGCACTCTGAGTTAAAAGCAAATGAAGCGAGCATAGCCAAATTACTGGCTTACGATAACATTGTTGATATTCACACCGCGATTCTAAATGTAAAAACAGAGAATAAGTGGCTGACTCAAGCAAAAAACAAATTGCAGGCGGGTAGCCCTCTTAGTGCTTGTATTATATATAGACAACTACAAACGACTAAAACACTGAGCTTAAGCGAATGTTTTGCCTCAGAGTTAAATTTAATCTTACGTTGTTGCCAATATTCTGAAGCTTGCGAAGGTGTTAGAGCGTTATTAGTCGATAAAGACAAAAATCCAAATTGGTCTTTTGCAAATATTAGTGATGTTGACAGTAAATTAATTGATTGGTTTTTTAGCCCAATCAACTAGATAATATATAATAGAAATAAAGGAAAAATAATGGATTTGAATAATAAAGTCATCGTGATCACTGGTGGTGGACAAGGTCTAGGCCGTTCGATGGCAATTAATTTAGCGACCCAGGGCGCTAAGCTGGCGTTAATTGATTTAAATGAAGCGCTTTTACAAGAAACGGTTAAATTAGTTGTAGAAGCGGGTTCAAGTGCAAAATACTATATTGCCAATGTCACAGATGAAGCTGATGTTGAAAAAACCTTTAGTCAAATTAATAGCGACTTTGATGGTATTGATGGCTTGATCAACAATGCCGGCATATTGCGTGATGGTATGTTTGTTAAAGCTAAAGACGGCGTAGTGAGTAAAAAAATGTCACTGGATCAATTTCAATCGGTCATTGATGTCAATTTAACCGGTGTATTTTTATGTGGTCGAGAAGCAGCGGTTCATATGATAGAAGGTAAGCGCAAAGGCGTTATTATCAATATGTCTTCTATTGCACGCGGTGGTAATATGGGGCAAACCAATTATGCGGCTTCAAAAGCTGGCGTAGTTGCCATGACAGTTACCTGGGCAAGAGAGCTTGGTCGTCATGGCATTCGTGTTGGTGCTATTGCTCCCGGTGTTATTCACACCGCAATGACAGATGCAATGAAACCTGAAATGCGTGAACGCTTAGAAAAAATGAAACCAGTAGGGCGCCTAGGTGAAGCCGATGAAATAGCCCATACCGTTAAATATATCTTTGAAAATGAATTCTTCACTGGTCGAGTTATCGAAATTGATGGCGGCCTTTGTATGTAATTTTGATAAGCTATTATCGAAATTACAGTAAGTAAATAAAAAGACGAGATTATCTCGTCTTTTTCGTTTATATAAGTACAGATGCCTAGCATCAGTAAATAGTCGAACACAGCTATAAGTAGAGTAAAATGAAAAAAGCACTTTTTCTAGATAGAGATGGCATCATTAATATCGACCATGGCTATGTGCACAAAATTGAAGACTTTGAGTTTATTGACGGCATCTTTGAACTTTGCCGATTAGCAATAGCTAAAGGTTATCAAATATTTGTTATCACTAACCAAGCCGGTATTGCTCGAGGTTATTATGATCAAGCCACCTTTGAAGCATTATCGCAATGGATGGTTAACGCCTTTGCAGAGCAAGCAATAACTATTGCTAAAGTTTACTATTGTCCGCACCATCCAACGAAAGGTGTAAATGAATTTGTTATGTCATGCAACTGTCGTAAGCCAGAGCCCGGTATGATCATACAAGCACAACAGGAATTTTCACTGACTTTAACTGAAAGTGTTTTTATTGGTGATAAGGTTTCTGATATGCAAGCAGCTAGTAATGCTGGTATCAAATGCAGAATACTTGTTAATAGTCGTTACACTGATGAGGCTTCTTCAGAACAGATTGAAGGTGTAAATCGCGTTAATAACCTTGAGCAAGCAAGTAAGTTTATAAAATAAGTTTGTTTTATCATCGTATTGTATGATTAAAAGGCAAACGAACACTTATTCGTAATTTAATAACAATTAGGTGTTGACGTGAAGCCAGAAATCTCTAGAATGCGCTCCAGTTCCAAGGGGTAACCCCAAAGAGCTGTTTTAATAAGTTATCTTATTCAGTTCAGGCTGATTTGGTTAACTTAACGTGATAAAACGAGTTGTTTGAAAGTTAAAAAAACTTTTAAAATAAAACGAAATAAGCGTTGACATTAAAACAGAGTTGCGTAGAATATGCATCTCGCTTCAGGCAAGGCCTGCAGCAACGAAACAAAGCGAATGAGATTTTGTTTCGGTTAGTTATCTTCCTCCGAAGAAACTAACTTTCTTTAACAATTAGTTATCATGCAATTTGTGTGGACACTCACATTAACGTTGATTTTACATAGTTATCCTCGGATAACAAAAAAAACAGCTTAATATGATGTCACACAAAA
>NZ_JACGVF010000067.1:0-79047 GCF_014077085.1 Colwellia sp. MB02u-9 | reverse complement strand
TGTGAGTGTCCACACAAATTGCATGATAACTAATTGTTAAAGAAAGTTAGTTTCTTCAAAGAAGATAACTAACCGATACAGAATCTCATTCGCTCTATACCGTAAAGTAATTCGTTGCTGCAGGCATTGCCTGAAGCGAGATGCGCATTCTACGCACCTGAGTTTTAATGTCAACGTTTTATTTAGGTTTTTTAAACTTTCTTTTCAGAAGATTCAAACTCACTTTTAAAACGTTAAGTTAACTTAATCAGCCTAGACCGAGTTAGATAACTCATTAAAACCATTCGTTTGGGTTACCCCTTGGAACTGGAGCGCATTCTAGAGATTTCTGGCTTCACGTCAACACCTAATATCAATTAAATTACGATTAAATGACTGTTTGCCTTTTAATTAAGCAAGACGTTGTTTTTTCGTTCTAACAAGATGAAATAAGCGCTAAATACTGCTGCTTTTATCTTATATATTACGCTTTTTATACTTAGATTATACTTAGAAGTAATAAAGCGACTGAGTAATAAATGTGTAAGCATGGTTTATATAAGGTGATTAGCTTTATTTTTCAGGCTCTTTTTTTGATTTAGTCTCTTCTTTTGCTACTTTTTCGGCATCCGTCGCTTTATTTTCACTATAACGGTGAAAGTCTGCATCTTGATCGTCACCTACTACATGCTCTAATTTCAATTTTTTTACTGAGCGGATAGTGGTAAATGGTCCTGAACAAGCATAGAAAGCAAATATAATAAGCAGGATATTTTCAGGACTCGATGCAATAACCACAAAGGCGAGCACTATTAATAGTACAACAACAAAATTTACCTTACCTTTCCAGTCAACTTCCTTAAAGCTGTTGTATCTAAAGTTACTCACCATTAACAGACCAAGTATGATGGTAATAATTCCAACAAGATAACCATAGTCTTGACCGTTAATTTTATATTCGCTACCAACCCAAATAAGGCTAGCAACAACGCCTGCGGCAGCTGGGCTAGCTAAGCCTTGAAAATAGCGTTTGTCGGCGATGCCAACTTGGGTATTAAAGCGTGAAAGACGCAATGCGGCACAAGCTACATAAACAAATGCGGCTAACCAACCAAACTTGCCAAAACTTGAAAGCGCCCAATTATATGCCACTATTCCTGGTGCTATGCCAAATGACAACATATCAGCCATACTGTCATATTCTGCGCCAAACTCACTTTGAGTATTAGTCATTCGTGCAACCCGGCCATCTAAACCATCGAAAATCATCGCAATAAAGATAGCAACCGCGGCACTAATAAAATGCCCATTCATTGATGATATAACGGCATAAAAGCCAGAAAACAATCCTGCAGTGGTTAATAAGTTGGGTAAAAGATAAATGCCACGAGTTTGCAGCGAATCGTCATTATGTTTGTCTGGCATAAGTAAAACCGAAATACGTTAATATGAATAGAGAGCTCTAATCTAGCATAAGTTTAATTATTAACGGTAGCTGTAGTACCCATGAATGATTAATAAAACTAGCAAAAATTTGTAAACTGGTCTTGGTGTTGTTATAAAACATTATAGTGATTACAGAATAGTCGCCAGTGACTATTGTTTTAGCTCATTATGCTAATAATAAGGAAATTAAGTATTAACTTATGGATAGGTATCAATATGCACATTAAAACCTTCTCATTCTGTTTAGTCACATTAGTATCTTTTGATGTCTTTGCAGCTGAAAAAATGACAGTTTATCGTTGGTTCGACGAACACAATGTCGTTCATTTTAGTCAACATCAGCCAGACCGTGATGACTATATCGAAATTAGTATGTCAAATAATAAAAAATCTTCCGTCATTACTGATGAAGCGAGTAGTGATGAAGCTTTAAAATTACAAAATAATACTTTGGGTGATAGTAGCGAGAAAAGTAATGTTAACCATGAGCTTAATGATGAGAAGTGTTTAACTGCTCGCGAAAATATAACAACATTAGCCAATTTTGATACAATTCAATATAAAAATGGGCAAGGTAGTGTAGAGATATTAACGGCATTAGAAAAACAGCAACAGTTAACGATGAATAAAAAACAGGCTGAAGTTTACTGTACTGATTAAATCAGTAAACATTGTCAGCCTGCATCTAGGGTATATTAGCTTACGATAACGCCACTAAGCTTTAACGGTGAAATTCAAATTATTATCAACAAGCTCAACAAATATATGATCACCAGCGGAAAATTCGTTAGCCAATAATTTATGTGCTAAAGGGTTTTCAATTTCTTGCTGGATAGAGCGTTTTAAAGGTCTAGCACCAAAAATTGGATCAAAGCCCGCCGCCGCAACAAAAGATAATGCTGCTTCCGATAATGTCATGGTGATATCGCGTTCTTCTAATCGCTTAGTTAAGGCCGATATTTGAATACTTGCGATACTTTTAATTTGCTCAGCAAGTAAAGGATGAAACACTACGGTTTCATCGACCCGATTAATAAACTCTGGCTTGAAGTGATTACCAAGTTCTGCTATTACCCGAGCTTTCATTTGCGGATATTGGCTGTCATCAACATATTCCTGAATAATATCTGAGCCAATGTTGGAGGTCATAATAATAACCGTATTTTTAAAGTCGACCGTACGCCCTTGCCCATCAGTTAAGCGTCCGTCATCTAATACTTGTAGTAAAATATTAAAAACGTCAGGATGCGCTTTTTCAATTTCATCAAGTAAAATAACAGAATATGGTTTACGTCTCACCGCTTCAGTTAAATAGCCACCTTCCTCATAACCGACATAACCTGGAGGCGCTCCCACTAAACGTGCAACAGAGTGTTTCTCCATAAACTCTGACATATCAACTCGCACCAATGAATCTTCACTATCAAAAAGAAAGTGGGCTAAAGCTTTAGTTAATTCTGTTTTACCTACACCAGTAGGGCCAAGAAATAGGAATGAGCCTATGGGTTGATCTGGGTCTGCCAAACCTGCCCTTGAGCGACGAATAGCATTTGATACTGAAACTACCGCTTCTGATTGCCCAATAACGCGTTTGTGCAGGTTATCTTCCATTTGCAATAATTTATCACATTCACCTTCGAGCATTTTTGCAACCGGAATTCCGGTCGCTCGGCTTAACACGTCAGCTATTTCTACGTCAGTCACTTTGTTTCGCAGCAAGGTCATTTCTTGCATTTCTGCTTGGCTAGCCAGATCTAGCTGTTTTTCAAGATCAGGGATGCGACTATATTGTAACTCGGCCATGGTATTAAGATCGCCTACGCGACGAGCCGCTTCAAGTTCAATACGAGCATGCTCTAAATCAGTTTTAATCGCTTGTGTACCATGTAGTGCCGCTTTTTCGGTTTTCCAGACTTCATCTAACTCGTCATAACTGACTTGGCAAGTGCCGATTTCATCCGAGATGAGGTCCAAACGTTTTTTAGAGGCCGGATCAGAATCTTTTGATAAAGCCCTTTGTTCCAATTTCAGTTGAATTAAACGCCTTTCTAATCGGTCTAAGTTCTCTGGCTTAGAATCCATTTGCATACGAATACTAGAAGCTGCTTCATCAATAAGATCGATAGCTTTGTCGGGTAATTGACGGTCGCTAACATAGCGATGAGATAAGGTTGCTGCGGCAACAATAGCGGGATCTGTTATTTCAACATTATGATGGAGTTCATAGCGTTCTTTAAGACCACGTAATATAGCAATGGTATCTTCAACACTGGGTTCATCGACTATAATTTTCTGAAATCGACGTTCCAATGCGGCATCTTTTTCAATATATTGGCGATATTCATCTAATGTAGTAGCGCCAACACAATGCAAATCACCGCGTGCTAACGCTGGCTTTAACATATTACCGGCGTCCATAGCACCGTCACCTTTACCCGCGCCAACCATAGTGTGTAGTTCATCAATAAATAAGATGACTTGCCCTTCTAACTGGCTTAATTCACTGAGTACCGCTTTAAGACGTTCTTCAAATTCTCCACGATATTTAGCGCCGGCAACGAGTGCGCCCATATCAAGTGACAATACACGTTTATTTCGGATACCTTCTGGTACTTCATGATCGACAATGCGTTGAGCTAGACCTTCAACAATCGCGGTTTTACCAACGCCTGGCTGACCAATTAATACCGGGTTATTTTTAGTGCGGCGCTGTAATACCTGAATGGTACGCCTGATTTCATCATCGCGACCAATAACTGGATCTAACTTTCCTTGCTCTGCTAGTTCGGTTAGATCAATGGTGTATTTATCCAATGCTTGACGCACTTCTTCGGCGTTAGCATCATCAACATTTTTACCGCCACGGATATGAACTATCGCGTCTTGTATACGTTGTTCACTCGCCCCTAAGCCTTTAAGAATTTGACCTAACTTACCTTTATCTTGTAACGCCGCTAGCATAAATATTTCTGAGGAGATAAATTTGTCGCCATGCTTTTGGGCAAATTTATCACAAAGGTTTAAAATATTACCCATGGCAGACGATAGCTGCACTTCACCGCCTGTGCCCGAGACATGTGCTAATTCTTCGAGAGCCACTTCAACTTGCGATCTTAACGTTCGCACATTGATACCGGCACTTTTTAATAAAGGGATAATACTGCTGGCGTTTTGATTTAATAACGCAAGCATTAAATGTATTGGCTCGATAAATTGATGATCTTTACCTAATGCGATGGATTGTGCATCAGATATTGCTACTTGAAAAGCCTGGGTAAATTTTTCTAAACGCATTAATGTTCTCCTAGTGCCATGTTACTGGGCTTACAGTTTAGTTATCTATGTTATAAGGACACCAAGGAGGGTTTTCAAGAAAAGAGTCGCTAAAACTTTGACCTAAATCAACAGAACACTTTTAAATAATCACCTTATTTATAAGGGATAATTTTTACTAGAGTGAATGTATAGATATTACGCTAGCCATACGCCCGGTTTTTCCGTCTCTGCGATAAGAATAATACTTACTACTATGCTTATAAGTACAGTCTGCAATTTTAGTGATATTGGTAACCCCTAATGCCAAGAGTTGTAACTCGGCGATTAACTGCAAATTGGCCAAAAACTTTACCTCTGTTCTGCCATTATTTAAAAATGCCACAGGTTTGAAAGCAGATTCAAATTTTACTGACATTTGACAGAACGCCTGTTTTACCTCTTGGCCAACTTCAAAAGCTTGAGGACCAATACAAGGGCCCATCCATGCGAAAATCTCATCGGCCGCACTATGCATTTTTCTAATGGTTCGTTCGATTATATTTGCGGCTAGTGGTCGCCAACCTGCATGAATGGCCGCAATTTCGCTACCGTCTTTATTTGATAACAAAATAGGTAAACAGTCGGCGGTCATTATGGCTAAAGCGATGTGCTGACTATGTGTTATCGCGGCATCAGCGACAATAGGCGTATTTTGATGTTTTTCAACAACAACGACATTATTACCATGAACTTGCTCTAACCATTGAATTTTTGTCATGCTTGGCAGGTAATCAAGTAACAAGCTTCTATTTCGGGCCACAGTATTGGGACAATCTCCCACATGATCGCCTAGATTAAAAGCATCAAACTCGGCTTGGAATTTTTCTGTGTAAGTACTATTTGATAATAAATGCGCTGAATGTTTAGATAATTGATCTTTACTAGGCATTAAGCGAGTAGTAGCAAAGGCCAACACACCTTCTGTTGGCCATTTAATACATTGTAAGTTATTAGATAAGTTAGTAATCACTATCAGTAAGATGAATTTTGGTATCTTTACGCAACATATCAGCTAACGCCACCATATCTTCAGGTACATCAGCATGCCAAGTCATTTGCACACCTGTTATCGGATGATATAAAGATAACATTGCCGCGTGTAAGGCTTGGCGCTTAAATTGTTGTAACATTTCTCGTAACTCTTCAGAGGCATTTTTTGGAGGACGCGGACGGCCTCCATATACGGGATCACCCGCCAGTGCATGAGTAATATGAGCCATATGAACACGAATTTGATGAGTTCGACCCGTTTCTAAACGCAAGCGTAAACGGGTATGTAACCTGAACTTTTCCATCACACGATAATGCGTTACCGAAGGGCGACCTGAAAAAGTAACCGCCATATGAGTACGTTTTGTAGCGTGACGACCAATAGGCTGATCAACCAAACCACCTGCGGTCATAATACCACTGGCAATAGCTTCGTATTCACGGGTAATTTCACGCGCTTGTAGTGATTCAACTAGGTTAGTTTGCGCAGCAATCGTTTTTGCCACCACCATTAATCCCGTAGTATCTTTATCTAAACGATGAACAATACCAGCACGAGGTACAACATCTAACTGCGGGCAGTGATGTAGTAAGGCATTTAAAACTGTGCCATCAGGGTTACCTGCGCCAGGATGTACGACAAAGCCCGCAGGCTTGTTGATGACTAAAATATCATCGTCTTCGTACACTATGTTTAAAGGTAGATCTTGTGCTTGAAAGCGTACTTCGCTCTCAACTTGTGTATCAATGGCTACTTCTTCACCACCAAACATTTTTTCTCGTGGTCTATCGACAACTAGGCCGTCAACCGTAATATGACCGGCTAAAATCCATTCTTTTAACCGTGAACGTGAATAATCAGGGAACATTACAGCCAAAGTCTGGTCGAAACGTTTACCTAAGCATGATTCGGGAACCGTATCCCGGTGTTGAATTATCTCAGCCATCAAACTCTCTATTAATTAGCACTGTGCAAGGCAGGATTGCTAGGTTAGAATGCTATAGCTTATTTTACCTCTTTGCTAAAGCAATTACATTAAGTAATTATAGTGAGGAGGATATTTATTTTAACTAAAACAAAGTAGTGATATTGAAGTCTATGGAAAAAGTGACAATAAAAATAATGTGCCTTGCGCTAGTGTTAGCATTAACAGGCTGTTCAGGAACAAGTGAAAGAGATATTAAGAAGGTGCCAGATAAGTCAGCTCAAGCATTATTCTCTGATGCTAGAGCATCGCTTGATAATGGCTTATATCAAAAGGCGATCCAAATTTTATCTGCGATAGATTCTCGATTTCCTTATGGGCCAATCTCTCATCAAGTACAATTAGATTTAATTTATGCTTATTACAAAAGCGGTGATGCTGCGCAAGGATTGGCACTTACCGACAGATTTTTACGATTAAACCCAGCGCATTCAAACTTAGACTATGTCTATTATATGCGTGCATTAATCAATGTTGCTACCCAAGAAAATTTATTCCAAAATTTAGCAGGAATAGACCGTTCAGACCGTGATCCTACGGCGGCGCACGCTGCATTCAATGATTTAAAAATAGTATTAGAGAAGTATCCTAACAGTAAATATGCTGCAGACTCTCGCCAACGTATGATTGCCATTAAATCACGCCTAGCAAAATATGAGTTATCGGTTGCGCGCTATTACTTAAAGCGTGAAGCCTATGTTTCTTCTGCTAACCGAGGAAAATATATTGTTGAATATTTTTCTCCTAGCCCAGAAACAGAAGAAGCATTAGAAATTATGATTGTCTGTTATGGCAAGTTAGGCTTGAATGATTTACAGATTAATGCCAAACAAGTTTTAGCGGCAAATTATCCTAACAACCCACGAGTTGCTAAGTAACGCTTTAGTTTCTATGAAGATCGTCGTTCTTGCGCATTCAGGTGAACGCGACATACCGTTCATCGAGCGTATAGGGATTTACTAGTGTCTAGAAAGACAGGATGTTTGAGAGAAAGGCCTGAACATAAAATACCAGCTTAGTGCTGGTATTTTTTTAACAGGTTAACGCTAGATAGCTTCTTCGTCTTCTTCTCCCGTACGAATTCGTATCACCCTTTCAACAGCCGTTATAAAAATTTTACCGTCACCAATTTTTCCTGTTTGTGCTGTTTCTAAAATGGTGTTTACACAGCGATCAACATCTTCTGTCTTCACGACTATTTCCAATTTTACTTTTGGCAAAAAATCCACCATATATTCTGCGCCACGATAAAGCTCTGTATGCCCTTTTTGACGTCCAAAGCCTTTAACTTCTGATACTGTCATTCCCGTCACACCAATTTCGCCTAGTGCTTCACGTACATCATCCATTTTAAATGGTTTAATTATCGCTTCTATCTTTTTCATTTTACAGCCTATAGGTTGATTTACGCGTCAGCATTTTACTGATAATTATTATTATCTACATCACAACTGAATATCAAGTAATTGTACACAGAATTAACTTATACCTATAGTGCAAAAATTCTAATTGAAGATAGACTTTGTTACACTAAAGCTACCTGCTGGCATAAGTCAGCTTAAAAGTAACATGCCACATACTCCAGAAGGAAATATCATGAGCGCCCAGGCAATAATCAATGAAATGAAAGTATTACCTGAAATTGATGCTGCGTTTGAAATTGAACGTCGAGTTAATTTTATCAAAAAAAAATTAATACAATCGGGGCTTAAATCTCTTGTTTTAGGGATAAGTGGTGGTGTTGATTCCTCTACTTGCGGGCGTTTAGCTCAACTCGCTATTGACGCTTTGAATAACGAAAACCCTGAAAATCAACCGCCATATAAATTTATTGCGATAAGACTTCCCTTTGATATACAAGCAGATGAAGATGACGCTCAACTTGCACTTGAATTTATAAAACCTAGTCATAGTCTAACCACTAATATCTTTGCAGGCACAGAGGGTATACATACTGAAACCATCCGGGCATTACAAGCGGCTGATCTTTTAACCGCCAATGCTGCACAAGTAGATTTTTCCAAAGGTAATGTCAAAGCTCGTACTCGCATGGTAATGCAATATCATATTGCTGGCATATTAGGCGCCTTGGTACTAGGTACAGATCACTCAGCTGAAAACATTACCGGTTTTTTTACAAAATGGGGTGACGGGGCTTGCGATTTAGCACCTTTATTTGGCTTATCTAAACGTCAAGTTAAGCAGCTTGCCAGCAGTTTAGGTGCTCCGGCTCAGTTAATCGATAAAGCGCCAACCGCTGATTTAGAAGAGCTAGCGCCAAGTAAAACAGATGAAGATGCGTTAGGACTAAGTTACGACCAGTTAGATGATTTTTTAGAAGGTAAGAACACAGATAAATTAGTCGAAGAAAAAATAATTGCTATCTATATGAAAACGCAGCATAAGCGTTCAGAAATTCCAACGATATATGAAGGTTAATTAATTTAGTTTGGTAAATTACAATATTTTTGACTATACCTAGCACTGAAAAGGTTATTCAACTAAGGAATGGTTGTAGTGTCAAAATATAATGGATTTACGATTATCGAAACTATGGTTGGGTTAGCTATAATGCTAAGTTTGCTTTCCATTGGTGTTCCTAACCTAAATAACTTCATTGTTTACACCCGCGTAGACAATGAAATATCTACCCTGCATCGTCTGATTTTAATTACTCGAAATAGCGCCTTAAGCAATAACACTGGCGTAACTTTATGCCCGTTAAATAGCCAAGGAAGATGTAAAAACTTATGGCACCAAGAGCTGAGTGTATTTACTGACATTAACAATAATAAAGTATATGAGCCGGCACTGGATGAACAACTTATCGCTCAAAAAGGCGCAATAAAAGCTGGAGATAAACTACAATATGGCAAAACACGTATCGGCTTAACTTATGCTCCAACAGGGCATTTATTAGGCTGGGGACAGAACGCTACATTTAGTTATTGCCCTAAGTACCATAATGATAAAAACCGAGGTATTGTTGTAAGAAATTCAGGTAGGGCCTATGTTAGCGCAGCCAATAAAACTAACGGCAAGAATGTCAGGCGCACAGGAGTTAAAATAAAATGTTTTTAATTAACTGTTTTTCCAGTTTTTTTTAATGTTCATTATTATATTATGATGGGTGTAATATGCATTATTTTAATACCCGCTCAGTGGTATTTAATCCTTGTGTATACCTTATCAAGTTAACAACAGACGGAATTTACGACATAGCGATTAGCTGCTCTCAAGCTAAAATCACAGAACAGTAAAACACTCGCTTTAACAAGTGGGTGAAGAAAAAGTTAATATCCCTGATACCAAGGCTGTAATTAGCGCCGATGATTTAAACAAACTTTCCTAGCTGAGCTTAAGCAACAATGTTATAAGTAAAACATTAATCTTCACTAAAGTTGTCCTTGTGTCTAAGTTATCTATTAAAAAATCTCAACATAAAAAATTAATCAAAGGCTTTACTATTGTTGAGTTACTTATTGGCATTGCTATTATTGGAATATTAACAGCCATTGCTGGCCCCAGTTTAGGTCAGTTTATAGTAAAATTAAGAGTTGATAGTGAAATAAGTGAAATTCATCGCTTGGTATTAACAGCAAGAAACAGTGCTATCAATAGTGGTAAAAATGTCACCCTTTGCCCATTAAACGGCACAACTTGCAGCGACAACTGGCAAAATGAATTAAGTGTCTTTATCAATAGTGCAAGTACCTTAGTCAACAATAAGACTTATGACAGCGTAAATGAAGAGTTGGTTAAAGTTAAAGGGAAAATTGCTAGCGGTGACACGTTAACATTCAGTCAAGGTCTTATTATTTTTGCGCCAACGGGGCGGTTAGTCTCTGGGGGCAATAGCAACTTTAGTTATTGCCCTAAAGGTAATAGTAATTTATCGCGTGGCGTAGAAATATCTCTGTCAGGTCGGGTATACACGACTGCTGATACGAACAATGACGGTAAAGATGAGAATAGAAATGGTACTGAAGTTTCTTGTAGTTAATATGTGCCCAACAACTACTGGGCACAGTTATAAAATAAAATCACTTTCACTTTTCACTTTTCACTGAGCAATATTATTTAGGCGAACAGACTATTAACGAGGTTGTGCGTCAAATAGCTGATTCGCTTTGACAGAGTTAAACTTAGCCTTTAACAACACGCACTCAAATGCCTTATACACTTGCTGCCTCTCTTTAGAAAAAGGTGTTGGTACTTTGCGATTAGCTAGGGTATCAACAAGTTTATTCACTTGACTTTCTTTTACGCTAGCAAAGTAAATCAACTGCTTACCACCAACCAATTCGATATGGCATTTAACATCAACCTTGTACTTTTTTACCACTATATTAGCTGCAGCCACATTGAAACTTGCATTAATCAATAGTAGTAAAGTAACCACAAATATTATATTTTTCATTTTATTGCTCCCAACAGACATCGGCCGGTAATTTTTGTCCGGTGTTGCTAACAGATAACGCCTGACAGCTGCTGTCATTTGATCTTTGCGGTTCAAGTGCTGTTGCTGTTAACACAAAACCTCCGTTTGCAAGTATTGCATCAATACTATAATAAGAGTTTTCAGTAATAAAGGGGTCATTACCTAGTCCTAACGCTGTCATATCAGAGGTGTACGCTCTTGTATCAACATAAAATTGCTCTTGCATATTTGCTATTCTTAATAATTCTCGCTGAGCTTCTGTGCGGTTTGAGCGCGCAACAAAGTCAGTATATGACGGAATCGCTATAGCCGCTAGAATCGAAACGATAGCAACTGCGATTAACAACTCGATTAATGTAAAGCCATTAAGTGCTTTAATTTTTGACATTATGCCCCCTCTTTAATGTACAAATAAGTTCGCATGGTCTGCAGTTTAAAGGGTGTAATGACTACCTCTCTGCCAACAATGATATTGCCAATAGTGTCGCCGTTAGCGTCAGGTACTACAATTAACGTTGGCGCACCTAAAAACTGCTCACTTATTTTGATACTTCTGACGGCGTCGTCGGGTGGTCCATCATCAGGTGGCACATCATCATTTATCTTCCAATTATAAACCGCAGTACCTAATGCAAGGTCGACTGCATATAATAATCCGGTACCATTAGGTTGTTCACAGTAGACAAGGTTAGGATCTAAATTAGGTGGAATAAAAGTCGTAAAATAAACTACACCGTTGATAACAATAGCTTCAGCCGTACTTTTTTCACCCGTGTCTTCAAGGTTTAGGTTTATAAACCAACCCGATTTCTTGCTAACATCTCTTGCTAATTCATTGCGCTTTGCAAGTGTTAGCGTTTGATCAAAAGGATTATCGGTATAATTATATAAATCACTTTTCAACAGTGCCACAGGTTTTTTTGGCTCGACTATATTATAAAAAGACTTAGTTTTAATATGTTGATCTTTAATCATAAAGAATCTGTCATTAGTATCTGTACCTAATGGGTTTGATCTGTCACCACTACCAATAAGTACCGCGTCATAAGGTTTTTCTTGATGATGAAAAATAGCGGTTGTTTCACCATCTTGATCTGTGACTTTTGTTTCAATTGTTTCACTGATAAAGGTACGAACGATAGATGGTTCATTAAAAAAGCGTAAATCATCAGTGGTGTTGGTTACTCCACCTAGCTCTGCTAACTTAAAGACCGACCATGGATCCTCACTGTCAGCGGGATTAGCGCTAGGCATATCAACACGCCAAACATTGCCTCCCGTGTCACCTGTGTATAATCGATCAGTTAAACCATCGCCATCACTGTCTAATATGGCAATACTTGATGGAATACTGTCTATTCCAGGGAATACCGTATCACCACCAGCAGGAGTCATACTCCATTTTAATACGCCGGTTTTAGCATCGATCATATAAACAGCGTTGCCCTTAGCATAAGTAATTACTGTCGTATTTGAATCGTTTACCACATCATAACCACCACCGAAAAACAATACGGGTGCCGCAACCGCACTATTACCAGAGCCTGAAATATTTAGCTTAGAATAACCCAGTTTTGGTTGAGACCATGATTGCCCTAACCGGCCAAATCCTGTGGTAGAGGCATCAATATGCCAAAGTTTACTTGGGGAACTTGGGGTACTAATATCTAGTGCGTAATATGAAGTTCCTCCACGTCGTAAGCCAAAGAATACCCACACTTTATCGGTACCATTTATAACACCGTCACCATTATTATCCTCTACGTATGACGTTATGTTGCCATCGACACCATAAACTTTCTCTGCTGTTGAATAGTTTTCTCTTAATGGCTTAATATTTTTAAAAAACTCTTTTGGCATAAAGGCCCAGCTTTCATCTACGCTATCACCTTTATCCTCAAACATATGAAGTGCACCGGCATTAGTGCCGATAAGAATTCGAATGCTATCGCCATAATTAACCACTAACGGCTTAGAGTGTAATGGATCACCAAAAACATCTGAGCGCATGGTGGGTATAGAACCATCATCTGATTCAATATTATCGACATTCTCTCCCTTGGCCCAACGTAAATAAGTGCCAACCTCACTCTCATTAACATCTAGTGCCGTTGCCAGTTCAGCGCTGCCACCAAATGATGTTTCAGCTGAAGTCTGTGTTAACAAAGCGAAAGCGTCACCGCTGCCAATATCACTATAAATTATCCGGTTGGTTTTATTACGTAACATTTCAGCTACGCCACCTTTTGTTACAGCAGCACCATCTTTAGCGTTATCTGCTGACCAAAAGCTTGTAACGTCTTCAGAAAATTGACCGCTATTAAGATCCAGTGCTGAATTGCCATGTTTACCTATTTGATTGCTACTAACTACTTTATATTTTTTAAGGTTACCTTGCCAACGTGGTCCATTTTCAGGCTGAAACATCGCATAATAAACAGAGTTTAAGGTCTCTGTTCGGTCGAAATTGTTGGCAGCAACAGATGCTGAGGTTAAGCTGTCATTACTAGGTTCTAAATCTTCTAAAGCACCAACTAAAGCAGCGGTTAATTGAGCACTATCTGTTGCATAAAAATATTTCCCACCGCCAAGCGCTGCTGTTTCCTTGAGTAAAGGTTCGGCATTAGCAGAACCTTCACTAAAACCAATAGTGTAAATATCAGCTGTTTGCTTACCGGTTAACTCGGTATTAAGGTCACGACTACTCATCCACTCAGCTAAGCCTGCTAAATAATTGTTCTGCTGGTAGCCTGCCGAATTTTCGTAACTGTATTTACTACCAGAGAAGTTAATGGTTTCACCATCTTCTACCGTAGATAAACTTTCAATACTACTATCAGCATGATGATCATATTGTGGTTCACCATCAGTGATCAAAATAACATATACTTTGTCGCTACAACCTGAAAAGGGTGAAACGTATTGACCCGATGATTCAATTGAGGTATCTCTTGGGGGGTTATTTTTTTTGTATCCCTGAGAGTCTACATCGATATCATCCTTTCCATACTTAACACTATCACCAGAAAAGTAGCGAGATGCTTCATATAAAGTTTCACATAATGGCGTGCTACCCTGAGCGGAAACTTGATTATTAACCAGATTTAATATTGTAGTTTCATTAGTTTCAGTCATTTCCCTGATACCAGCAACAATGCGGCCGCCGTTGCCACTATATGATCTATCGCCAAAATTATAATTAAAAACTTGCAGACCAAAATCGATCGACGGTGCAGAAGTAATGACATCATTAATACTTTCTTTAGCCATCTCCATTCGGGTTCGCTGTTCTTCTCTTGTATCATCACCATGATACCAGCGTAAGTAATTTTCAGTATACAGCGTAACTAAGTCACTGCCTTCACCGCCCCAATCGACATCTGAGCTGTCTATGTTATCGGTGAAGTAGTCAGGATTATTCTCATTACCTAAATTGTTAACCGGAAAGCCTGACTCAAAACCAGTGGCATTGTTGTCATTGTTGTTTAAAACATCATCCTTACAATCCAAAACACTGATATTACTACCATTTTCTGTTGAAAGGTTTGTCCATTCTTTGATGTCATTTTTATACCGTCGAATATGCGCGGTATAAAAACCTTTATTCGCTAATGTTGATTTAGCACTGCTACAACCATTTAAAGACGCTAAAAAACGTCGATTTTCTGAGGAGGTATCTGGCTTAGGGATCTCACCACCTTTGTTATAATATAAATGTTCGCTTGAGAATTTTGTTGTATTAGCGATTGCAGGGTAGTTCTCGGCTGAATTATATCTAATTTTAACGGTTTCTTCTGTATTCATACTACCAGAATCATCAAGGATAATAAGCACTTGTATTTTTGATGCAGCGACTTTAACCGTTTCGTTAACGTACAACTCAATATCTTCACTATATGATAGAGTTGATGTTAATACTAATAGGCTTATGGCAAAAAATTTTTTCACGTTATTAACTCCTGTATTTAGCTTAAACACCGATGAATTCATCGTAAAAGTTGCTGAACAACCCCAGTATTTACTTCAACTTCATTGGTGTTTTTTCGTCCATATTTTCGCACCACTTGCACGCGTAAGACATTACAAGTAAATATTTGTACTGAAGAGGCAGATTTGGAGTGGGAACAATCAGGTTCTAGCTCAAGATCATTGTTGGCAACATTAAGACTTGCGGTGGTATCACTATAGGTATTGGTAATATTTAAACTATCTGTAACATTACCAAAATCCTCATCTTGAAATCGCACGATAGCAGCAGCAAATTTATTATTTCCTGAGTCAGCATTAATTTGCCTAAACATCACCTCATCGCTAGCACTTATCGCTTCTTGTGTGGCAACCACTTTTTCTTCACTAGCACCTGACATTTTCATATCTGATGTGGAATTTTGCATCAAGGCACCAGCAACAGCGGTTAAGGCAACAAGAAATACTAAAGCCACAATCAATACCACACCTTTTTGGCGATTAAATGATTGTCTATTGGTTATCAAATTGTCAGCATAATTTTTTTGCTTTACTTTTTGTTTTACCATGAGTCGACTCCCGCATTGTATAAAGTTACCGTAGAGTTAAATAATAATCGACGATAATTGTCATTAAACGTAACAGGAAAATCACCTAAATTATAAGTATTAGTATTAGTATATTTGTTATCAGGAAGAATGCTACGCGCTAGTACATAAATACGTATGGCTAAAATTCTATTATTATTGCCATTATCCCATTGGGTAGAGGTCATATTATCTGCTGATAGAAAAGCATCAACAATGCCATACCCAGCACTACCTGGAGCGTCAGTGTCAATACCATACATAAAGCGGATCATTTCAATGCCATCAATGATAGCGTCGAAAGCCATATTGGTTGTTAAGCGCCTTTGCATTAAACTGGGCACAGTATTATTGCCTTGGGCTTCTTCCCTAATATAATAAATATGATGCTGGTACTCCCAAACTTGGCTATTTGAGACCGTTGGTATATTGGTACCAGTAAATATTTCTGCTTCACTTATGTTTGAAATAATATAGTAATTATTGCTTGTGCTTGCTGTTAGAGGTTGAGAAATAGCGCGTTTTATTTGGATAATATCAGACGTTATTTTTGCATCATCAATACAGCCCATTACAGAACTATTGGTTACTGTTTTACCCCAAAGCGTTCTAAAATGCCCAACAGCATTTGGAAAAGTGCCATTATTTAAACCTTCGCCAACACATTCGTTACCTGGAGCGGCACCTGGTGATGCAGTTAACATTGATAGGTCTAACGTGCCACTGTAATCACCCCAAAAGTTTTGTCTGAGCAAATCATCACTAAGAACACTTAAAGCAAAACGGCCATTTTCTTGTAACTCTCCATAAGTTGCTGTTTCTTTTGTGGTAGTTTTCATGCCAACAAAAACGCTGAGGATGCCGGCAAAAAGTGCTAAACCGACGGCCAAGGAGATAAATATTTCTATTAAGGTATAACCACGTTGACTATTCATATTAATTTATAAACGCCTTAACAATAACTTGCCGTCTTTTATTACCAGCTGTACCACAATTGTCTTTTTCCGCGTCAGCTATTTCGGTGCGCCCTTCCCAGCTCACCACTACAGTTACTGCATTCAATGCCTGACTTATACATCCCCTAACACCGGTTAAGCCCGCTTGGTTATTACCGTCATTAACAACATCAGCACCCATAAGGGACACTTCCCATTCATATTGATCATTAATAACCATTTCTGCTGGTGTACAGAGGCTATCAAGCTTATAACAACGATTGGCCGGTAATGAATTAAGTGTTTCGCCGTAATCGGTAGCAGCATATTCAGCTAATGTAGTGGCATTATTACTGCGCATGCGCTCGACTATGTCTTGTGCTAACGCAGATGCAACAGAGCGTTGCATTGCATCGAAGCTACCTTTTTTAGCCGAAGCTTGCATGGCTACCGCACCTAAAATACCTGTCACTAAAATAAAAACGGCGACTAACACTTCAATAAATGTCAGGCCTTTATTTAAAGAAGGCTTTTGATAAGAGGAATAGGAAAATGAGTTACTCAATATTTAATCTCCCTTTAAATAAGAATAAGTGAACAACAGATGTTGTTACTATAGCTGAAAAATTTAACCGATTGAAATAGATAATTTTATACGAAGAAATACGCAGGTAGAGATCGGGGAAATCACTACTAATTAGACCATCATATGTGTTAAAAATCACATTGGTGAACTGCATTAACTCATACCTTAAATTATTATTACGAGTATTTTTCCTTGTTTTTAAACACTACACTACTCGTAAATTAAAATTTAGTATCATAAATAATCATTGAAATTAAAAAAGTAACTAAAAAAACTAAAAATCAGCTGACAGAGTAAGTGAAAAAGTAAGTGAAAAAGTAAGTAAAAAATTAAATGATAATTAATTTAAAACTATCTACACATTACCACTGTAAAATATATTCTAAGACTAGCGCAATTCTATCGGTACCGCAAATACAGTATTCTCCGCTCTGCCTGGGTATTCAATCACCTCTTTACCACCCAGAGATTTAAGCGCCTCTATAACTTGCTTAACCAAAATTGCAGGTGCTGAAGCTCCGGCTGTAACTCCCACTTTTTCAATACCCTCTAACCACGAAACATCAATGTCATCTGCTGTATCAATCAAATACGATGTGGTGCCTATTTTTTCTGCTAACTCCCGCAGGCGATTAGAATTAGAGCTATTTTTAGCACCAACCACCAGCATTAATTGCACGTGTTCTGCAATAGATCGCACCGCGTCTTGACGATTTTGTGTCGCATAACAAATGTCATCTTTACGCGGCCCTTGAATCAAAGGAAACTTATTTCTTAGGGCATCGATAACATCACTGGTGTCATCAACTGATAATGTTGTTTGGCTGCAATAATAGAGTTTTTCTGGATTTTTTATTTCAAGTGTTGCCACATCTTCAGTAGATTCAACTAAATAAATACCACCTTGAGTGCTTTCATATTGCCCCATGGTGCCTTCTACCTCTGGGTGACCCGCATGTCCGATAAGAATACATTCAATATTTTTTCGACTCGTGCGTGATACTTCCATGTGAACTTTAGTGACCAAAGGACAGGTGGCATCGAAGACTTTTAAGCCACGATTTTTCGCTTCGTTGCGCACGGCTTTTGACACACCATGAGCGCTAAATATTACCGTACTGTCGTCAGGCACTTCATTTAGCTCATCAACAAATACCGCACCACGTTCTTTTAAGCCATTAACCACAAACTTGTTATGCACCACTTCATGACGCACATAAATAGGCGCTTCAAATAAATCAAGCGCTCTATCAACGATACTGATCGCCCGATCAACACCGGCACAAAAACCTCGAGGGTTAGCTAAAATAATTTCCATAACATTCTCATTATTGCTGAACTGACTGAACTGATTAACTGATCAATTTAGGTAACTTAGGTAACTTCAACAACGTCGATAACAAAAGTAACGTCTTGTCCGGCTAGCGGATGATTGAAATCGATAGTGACTGAACTGCCTGAGACATCTTTTATCATGCCAGGTAACTCGCCGCCTGGTTGACTAAAAGTAATAATATTACCTACTTTTGCTGGAGCGTCTTCATTAAACTTACAGATATCCATGTAATGAATATTCTCAGGTAAAGGCTCACCAAATGCGTCAATAGCGGCTAAGGTAAACTCTTTACTCTCACCAGCTGACATGCCCGTAAGTTGCGCCTCAAACGCTGGTGAAATACTGGTATCACCCATAATGATTTTTGCTGGCTTTTTGTTAACCTTAGTACTATCTGCTGCAGAGCCGTCAGATAGCTTCATAGTGATATGTGCAATAATTTGTGAAGAAGCCGTTACTAAATTTGTCATATAAATATCTCTTTAAGTCTTAATATTTTGTGTGTTTTTGCTCGGTTCACCATTTTTAAATGAATCGAAAATCATCAGTGCAGCACCAATAAAGATCATTGAATCGGCAATATTAAAGGCAGGGAAATGATAGCCAAAGCCATAAAAGTCGAGAAAGTCGATAACATAACCAAATAGCACACGATCAATAAGATTGCCCACGGCACCACTTAACATTAACGCAAATGCCACTGATAATAGTGCTTGTTGCTTAGGTGTTTTTGCTAACCAAACAATAAAAACAATACTGGCAATGGCAGCAATCGCAGTGAAAAACCAACGTTGCCAACCACCTTGGTCGGCAAGGAAGCTAAATGCCGCGCCAAGGTTATGGACATAAGTGAAGTTGAAAAAAGGCAAAATATCGATTGATTGAGACAAGTCCATATTGCTGACGATTAATTGTTTTGTCACTTGATCGGCCACTAAAAAAACCAAGGTTAACCATAACCAACGTAAGCCTGTTTCGGTAAATAACTTTTTCATAGCACAATAAACTCTCTTATATTGCTCGCGTTTGAAGCGCGATACTTCACTCTATTAATAACGAGAAAACGTGCAGACTTTAAACAAGTACTACACGTTTTAATTTCAATATCATTCGCCTATTTTCTACTTAAGCGAATTGACGAACTTCACCGTCACCTTCGACGTTAGTAATACAACGTCCACAAAGCTCTGGGTGCTTTTCATCTTGACCAATATCTTCTGTGACATGCCAACAGCGATCACACTTAACACCTTGTGCTGGAGCAACAGTTAACCATAAACCCTCAACGTCAGTGGCTAAAGTATTTGCTGGCGCACTCTCAACAATTTCAACCACGGCTTTAGAGGTAATTAATACAAAACGCAGTTCTTCGCCTAATTGCTGTAATTTTTCTGCCAGCTCACTGGTAGCATATAATGTAACCGCGGCTTCAAGCGCTTTACCCACCTGCTTTTCTTTACGGGCATTTTCTAGCGCTTTATTGACTTCTGTGCGCACTAATAAAAGCTCGTTCCAGTAATCATTATTTAACACACTAGCTGTTGAAGCTTTTGGTAAACCATCAAACCAAACACCCGTAAAAACGAACTCTTCACGAGTCTCACCTGATGGTGTTGGCAATGCTTGCCAGATTTCTTGTGCCGTAAAAGATAAAATGGGTGCCATCCAACGTGTCATCGCTTCAGCGATTAAATACATCGCTGTTTGGCATGAACGACGAGCTACACTGTCTTCTTTAGCAGTGTATTGACGGTCTTTAATAATATCTAAGTAAAAGCCACCCAGCTCTGTTGTGCAAAAGTTCATTAACTTGTGCACGACCAAATGAAATTCATATTCATCATAAGCCGCAATAATATCTGCTTGTAACTGCGCAGCTTTATCTACCGCCCAACGATCAAGTGCCACCATATCATCAAAAGCAATTAAATCTGTTTTGGGATCAAAGCCATTTAAGTTTGATAATAAAAAGCGTGAGGTATTTCGAATACGGCGATAAGCATCAGCTTGGCGTTTAAATATTTCATCGCCTGCAGTGATCTCTTGGGTGTAATTTACCGACGCTGTCCATAAGCGTAAAATGTCTGCACCTAGTGTATTGGTGATTTCTTTTGGCGTGATAACATTGCCTAAAGATTTAGACATTTTATGACCTTTAGCATCAACCACAAAGCCATGAGTCAGTACTTGCTTATAAGGTGCTTTACCGTTCATAGCGACTGAAGAAATCATTGAAGACATGAACCAACCACGATGTTGATCCGAACCTTCTAAGTACAAGTCAGCAATGCCGTCAAATTCCTCACGGGCATTAATAACAGAGTAGTGAGTTGTACCAGAATCAAACCAAACATCTAAGGTATCAGGAACTTTAACGTATACTTGAGCATCATCACCAATAAGCGCTGATGGCTCTAAATCAAACCATGCTTGAATGCCTTTCTCTTCAACAAGTTTTGCTACGCTTTCAATTAATTCAATCGTGCGAGGATGCAAAGCACCCGTGTCTTGATGAATAAATAATGCCATTGGCACGCCCCACGTACGTTGACGTGATATACACCAATCAGGACGACCTTCAACCATAGATTCAATACGACGTTGGCCCCAATCAGGAATCCAGCGTGTTTTTTCAATTTCTTTTAATGAATCTTGACGTAAACCTTTCTTGTCCATGCTAATAAACCACTGTGGTGTAGCACGGAAAATCAATGGTGTTTTATGACGCCAACAATGCGGGTAAGAATGATCTATCGCATGATAATGCACTAATGTGCCATGCTCTCTTAGGGTTTCAACAACATTAGCATTGGCTTTAAAAACATGCTGACCTGCAAAAAGTGGGGTATCTTCTAAATAAACACCGTTGGCACCAACAGGATTTGCCACTTCTAAATCATATATCTTACCGACAACAAAATCTTCTACACCATGACCTGGCGCTGTATGAACGCAACCCGTACCTGAATCGGTCGTCACGTGTTCACCTAAAATTAATGGCACGGTAAAATCATAAAATGGGTGTTTAAGTTCGACAAGGTCTAAATCGCTGCCCTGACAAAGACCTAATATCTGGTATTTATCAATACCAAAGCGCTCCATACACGAAGCCACTAAATCAGAGGCTAAGATGAAGCGCTCTTTTCCTTGCGCTGTTTCACACTGTACTAAGCTATATTCTACTTCAGCATTCACAGCCACTGCACGGTTAGCGGGTAATGTCCAAGGTGTAGTGGTCCAAATAACCACTGAAACTGAACCTTCACCTACATGCGCTTCAGAATGACCTTCTGGCTGAATAAACTTATCAGCAATGCTTTGATCAACAAGCGTAAATTTCACATCAATAGCGGGTGATTGCTTATCTTGATATTCCACTTCAGCTTCCGCTAAAGATGAGCCACAATCTGTGCACCAGTGCACAGGTTTAAAGCCTTGGTGTAAATGACCATTTTCAGCAATTTTACCCAATGAGCGAATAATATTAGCTTCGGTATCAAAATCCATCGTACGATAAGGCTTATCCCAATCAGCAAACACGCCTAAGCGTTTGAAGTCTTCACGTTGGGCATTAATTTGCTTGCCGGCATATTCACGACACTTTTCACGAAAAACACTAGCAGAAACTTTATGGCCTGGTTTGCCAATCTTTTTCTCTACCATGAGTTCAATCGGTAAACCATGACAGTCCCAACCCGGCACGTATGGCGCATTGAAGTCTGATAAGGTTTTTGATTTAACAATAATGTCTTTCAAAATTTTATTAACAGAGTGACCTAGATGAATATCACCATTGGCATACGGAGGGCCATCATGCAAAATAAATGATTTTTTGCCTTTTTTAGCGGCACGAATTTGACCGTATAAATCTTTCTCTGCCCATTCTTTTAGCATATTCGGTTCACGATTTGCCATATTGCCTTTCATAGCAAAAGAAGTTGCGGGCAAATTTAGGGTTTGCTTATAATCACTCATTAAAATAAATATCCGTTGTCGTAGTCACTAGGCTTTGCTTAGTATGATGTTATATTTTATTTTCTTAATTTATCGCTAATTTATTAATTATTTACCAATAAGTTATCGTTACGATGTCGTTAAGTAATAGCTAAATGTTGCACAAAAGTGCGGGCCTGTTCAGTATCGGTGGCAATTTGTTCGGTAAGCTCAACTAACGAGTTAAACTTATGTTCACTTCGTAGTTTTTTCAACATAACTACCTCAATGATTGCGCCGTATAAATTGTTATCAAAATCAAATATATGTACTTCTAATTGTTGCCTAATACCAGCAACTGTCGGTCTTGAACCTATGTTTGCGACACCGTAATGGTGACCAAATGGGCTTTTAACCTGCACCGCGTAAACCCCTGAAACAGGCGAAACCCGACGTTTTAATCTTATATTGGCGGTAGGAAAACCTATTTCACGGCCGCGTTTATCACCATGAAAAACTTTGCCAATAATTGAATAGGGCCGCCCTAACATGGTTTTTGCGCCGTCTAAATCATCTCTCTCTAATAACTGCCTGATTGCTGTGCTGCTTACCCGACAACCTGCTAATTTATGGCTTGCGGTATCAGTGACTGAGAAGTCAAACTGCTTGCCAGCAGCCTTAAGCATGGAAAAATTACCTTGGCGATTTTTACCAAAATGAAAATCATCACCAACAATCAAGTGTTTTATCGCTAAGCGTTTAACTAATAACTCTTTGATAAAGGTCTCGGCAGTTAGACTAGCAAATTTTCTATTAAAATTGATACAAATTAATCTATCTATACCTAAGTTTTTTAATAGGACATATTTGTCACGTAATCGACACAATCTTGCGGGGGCTGTTTCAGGCGAAAATAACTCTTGAGGCTGGGGTTCAAAGACCAATACGGCAGCTTCGCAGTTTAGCTTTCTGGCTTTTTCAACCAAAGCAAGAATCACTTGCTTATGCCCTAAGTGAACGCCGTCAAAATTGCCAATAGTTAACACGCAACCTTGACGATTGTTATCAACGTTAATCTGCATGTTATGAATGCCACGTGTTAATTGCATCTAATTAAAAACCTTACTGCCAATAGTGCTTTACTACTAGCTAAATCATTAAAGAATAAAAGCCGATGAATTATATATGAGTCAGCAATAAGAATCAGCCCTTATGAAGAGTTATTTTAGGGGAAATATCGTGTTAATTAAGCGTTTTTTGTCTAATTTTGATATCTGAAAGTCGAATACCTAATAAAAGCAGACAAATTAAATAACTCACTATGCCACTGCTAATACAGATCAAAAGTTGGGTCACTTGCTTGGAAAAGCTGTAGGTAAGCCAAACATCAAAATCAGGTGACACTTGATAAACAACTAAAGCCATTATCCCTGCAGAGCTTACAAGACGGCTGATAAACCACCATGTTTTACCCGATAACTGAAAAACATTAGCCGCTTTTAGCCCCTGATAAAGCATCAGTGCATTTAAGGTTGCAGATAAAGTTGTTGCTATGGCTAAACCAACATAACCAAAATATGGTGCTAGCATCATATTAAATACCATATTGGCCACCATAGCTTTAATCGCAATTTTCACCGGTGTTTTAGTGTCTTGGCGCGCATAAAAACCCGGCGCTAAGACTTTAATGAACATAAAGCTGAGTAACCCTGAAAGGTAAGCAAATAAAGCATAAGACACTTGTAAAACTTCATGTTGGGTGAATTCACCTCGCATAAATAACACCATAATAATCGGCTGTGCTAGCACCATCAGCCCAGCTAAAGCCGGCCAACCAAATAGAGAAACAACTCTGATGCCCCAATCTAAAGTATCACTAAATTCTTGAGTGTCTTTCTTAGTATGTAATTTAGCCAAGCTGGGTAATATTACGGTCGCAATACCTATACCAAATAAGCCCAGTGGAAATTCTAGTAGTCGGTCAGCGTAATATAACCAACTAATAGAACCCGTGATCAACATACTGGCGATAATGGTATCAAGCAGTAAATTTATTTGCGTTACTGACACGCCAAAGAGTGCAGGAATAATCAACTTTCGTATTTTAGTGACGCCAGGCGAATGCCATGACCATGTTGGTTTAACCAGAGCACCCGCGCGATATAAAAAGGGCAACTGAAAAGCGAATTGAATAAAACCACCTAAAAACACGCCCCAAGCAAGGGCAAATGCGGGATTATCCATCACAGGTGCTAAGTAAATAGCACAAGCTATGATACCCACATTTAATAACACCGGCGTAAAAGCTGAAACAGCAAAGCGACCATAAGTATTTAATATCGCGCCTGATAGTGCTGTAAAACTGACAAACCACAAATAAGGAAAGGTAATTTTTAATAATGTACTCGCCAGATCAAATTTTTCACTCGCAGGACCGTCATTTAACCAATCTAAAAACCAACCAAAGCCAAACAGCGCCACAATTAATGGCGACGCTATCATGCCAAATAAGGTGACTAAGGTAATAATAACACCCAGGGTGCCTGAAACTTGGCCAATTAACTTGCGTGTTTCGTTAGTGCTATGCTCCTCATCAAGGGTGTGATATTCACTTAACACCGGCACAAAGGCTTGTGCAAAAGCACCTTCGGCAAACAAACGTCGCAAAAAATTAGGGATTTTATTGGCAAAGAAGAATACGTCTGCTGAGGCCCCCGCGCCCATAATATTGGCAATAACAATGTCTCGCACTAAGCCAAGCACACGTGAAATTAATGTCATAGCGCTGACAATAAGTCCTGACTTAATTAGTTTTTTACTCAAACAGCTTGCCCCAATGTTATGCTTATTTTTAAAATATTTTTCAACCTATTCACACTAATTTAATTCGCTGATATTATGAGCAAATATAAGTATTGATTCATCATTAAAACAAGCCAAATTTCGCATAATAGATAATATCTCTCTATTATGCGGCTTTTATAAATTGATAGACAAGACTTTAATCTCCTAAAGCAGATGTTTTATGAATAATCGGGCAACACACTTATTCAAGGCTTAAAAGTGTGTTTTTTTTGTCAAAAAAGTACATAAATAGCAAATATATCGAAAATTAGTTAAATCAGAGGAGAACAGCACTTCCAACTTTTAACTAAAAACTTTAGAATGCGCCATTGGTTTTATTTATACAAACGGGTAATTATCCGAACGGTCAAATTAAAACAGTAAATTATTTGACAAACCAGTTAAAAACAGGCATATTTCGTCGCCTTAAATTTAGGCAATATTTATTCAATTTTAGGAGTTCACCTTGGCTAACTCAAAGTCTGCTAAGAAGCGCGCATTACAATCTGAAACGCGCCGCCAACACAATGCAAGCCGTCGCTCAATGATGCGTACTTTACTTAAGAAAGTAATGTCTGCTATCGCAGCCGGTGACAAAGAAAAAGCATCTACAGAATTTGCTGCTGCTGCACCGATTTTAGATCGTTATGCAAGCAAAGGTCTTATTCATAAAAATAAAGCCGCTCGTAGTAAGAGCCGTTTAAACGCTGCTATTAAAGCGCTTTAATTTTTTGTAAAGAATTAAAAAACCGGCCTTGGCCGGTTTTTTTATGCCTGTAATTCCACTAAAGCAAGAGTTTGTTGTTGTTTGCGCTTGCGCTTATCATCTATTTTGGTAGTCTCTAGGCGGTATTTACCAAGAGAAACCTTACATGAAACTTTCAAAAATCGCTTCTATGCTGATCATTGCTGGCACATTAACCGCTTGTGGTGACAACAAAGCAGTAACACCGCTTGCAAGTGTTAGCTTGTTACCTGAATATCAAGACCGTTTAGATATTTATAAAACAGTGACCTTAAGTGCTGACTTATCGCACCTATCCACGAACCAGAAAAAAATGTTGTCTTTACTTATCGAAGCCTCAGACATTATTGATGATCTATTTTGGCAACAAGCTTTTGGCCAAGATAAAACTAGCTTTTTAGCGTCAATAAATGACGATAAAGTCAGAGAGTTTGCCCGTATTAATTATGGTCCTTGGGATCGATTAAATGGTGACAAAGCTTTTTTAACTGAAAGCGCAGCAAAAAGCCCTGGCGCTCAGTTCTATCCCGCCGACATGAGCAAAGCCGAATTTGAAAAAGCCACCTTTGATGACAAAAATGGTTTGTACTCGCTGGTAATAAGAAACGAAAATGGTGAATTAAACACTATTGCCTTTTCAGAAGCCTACAGTGACGAAATTAATCGCATTGCGGTTATTTTAGAAAAAGCTGCGACCTTTGCGGATAATAAAGAATTCGCTAATTACCTTAATATACGCGCCACAGCATTACGTAATGATGATTTTCAGGCATCTGACCTTGCTTGGATGGACATGAAAAACAACCCCATTGATATTGTTATAGGTCCAATTGAAACCTATGAAGATCAACTTTTTGGTTATCGTGCCGCCTTTGAATCTTACGTACTGATCAAAGATATGTCGTGGAGTGAAAAGCTTTCAAAATACGCTGATTTTTTACCTGAATTACAACGTGGCTTGCCGGTCAGTGAAAAGTATAAAACCGAAGTCCCTGGCTCTGATGCCGACTTAAACGCTTATGATGTTATTTATTATGCCGGGCATTCAAATGCCGGCGGTAAAACGATAGCGATTAACTTGCCCAATGACGAACAAGTACAACTGGAAAAAGGCACACGTCGTTTGCAGTTAAAAAATGCCATGCGGGCAAAGTTTGACGCCATTATGACCCCTATTGCCGAAACATTAATTGTGCCAGAGCAACGAAAAAATGTCACCTTTACCGCCTTTTTTGCCAACACTATGTTTCATGAAGTGGCGCACGGCTTAGGCATTAAAAACACCATTAATGACAAAGGTACAGTGCGTCAATCATTAAAAGAACATGCCTCAGCTCTAGAAGAAGGCAAAGCCGATGTACTAGGCCTTTACATGATACGTCAACTACTGGCTAAAAATGTTATTAGTGAAGGTACGCTAGAAGACTACTACACGACATTTTTAACCGGTATATTTCGCTCGGTGCGCTTTGGTGCTAGTTCAGCCCACGGTAAAGCCAATATGGTGCGCTTTAACTACTTTGCTGAGCAAGGTGCATTCACTCGCAATGAACAAGGGTTATACAAGGTTAATGTTGCAGAGATGACCGCCGCTATTGATGCTTTGTCAGAGTTAATTCTAACCTTGCAAGGTAACGGTGATTACGATGGTGTTGATAAACTAGTCGCAGAAAGTGGTGTGATTAACAGCCATTTAGCAGAAGACTTAGCCAGTTTAGAAAGCGCAAAAATTCCTGTCGATATTACCTTTAAACAAGGTAAAAAAGTGCTTGGGCTAAATTAAGTTAAGTTAAATCAAGTTAAGTGAAGTGAAGCTAACTTGATTTAATATCGCTCGAAAAGGCTAAACATTGGTTTAGCTTTTTTTTGGCCGTTATTTGGCCATTATTTAGTAAGGTTACAGGGGCTTGAAACTGTGGCTGGAAATACACTTGTTGTGTTATTCAAATGAGCGTACTTCTACACGCTTACCATCGTCCACTTCATCACTCGGATGATTGATAACCAGTTCACCATCATTTACGCCCTCAAGAATCTGGGCAATTAAACCGTTACGCTGACCGACTTTAACTTCCCGTCTTACCGCCAGATCACGCTCAATAATAAACACTGCCCAGCCCCCCTTATATCTAAATAAGCTGCTCGCCGGTATTTGCAGTACATTTTCCTGCTGCCATAAAATAAAATTTGCCTCAACTCGATAACCATCTCCCAGTTGATTCCAAAGCTGAGCCTCAGAAACAAAATCAGAAATAATCAACACGCGTTGCTCTTCAACCCCAAGTGCTGACGCTTTGGTAAAGCCAACCGGTTCAACTATTCGAACCCGCCCCTCTAAAGGTTTATCGCCGCCCCAGCGATCAAACAAAACCTTCATGCCGGGTTTTATTTTCACCGCATCGGCGGAAAGTACATCCACCTCTATTTCCAGAGCTGAAGGGTTGCCCACTTCTAGTAATGGCTCACCAGTACGCACTGGACCTTCACATTCACGAACAACTTTAAGAATCTTTCCATCAATCGGCGATCGAACATTTACTCGCTCTACCGGCTCTCCACTGTCAGCGGCAGCTGAATATTGTAGAGCCGTGGCCGCAGCTTCCAGTTCATATTTAGCCACCTCGACACTAAAATTGGCTGAACGTTTTGCCGCTGCCGTCGTTTGTGCCTGGGTTTGGGCCTTATCAAAGGCTTCACGTGAAATCAAAGCCTGTGCCATTAATGGTTGCAGCCGTGTTAATTCATTACTGGCTAATTGTGCCGATGCAGATGCTGCATTTGCCTGTTCTTGCGCAGCATGTAAAGCCGATTTTGCGGCGGCTACTTGAGCCTGAGCTTGGGCACGGCTGCGCGGATCTAGCACCTGTGATTGTAATGGCGTAATCCCTAACAATACCTGCCCTTGCTTAACCGTATCACCGACCTTTAATTGTTGACGACAGGTTACGCCATCAACAGACGCTGATATCAGGTAACGATCAATCAACCGGGTACGGCCCTCCTCTTCAATGCTTACCGTCATAGGTGCGTACCTTGCCGCTATGCCTTCAACCATAATGGGCTGTGGCCAGAAACCCCAAATCAATAATCCGGTGGTTAAGGCAACAATAAAGCATATCAATGGATGTTTTTTTAACAGAGCAAGCATCTGTTTACTCCTTAGTTTTAAGTACGGCCACCATATCTAGGTGTGCCAGATTACGCCAAATCATCAATGCAGAAATGACAGAAGAGCCAATCACCACCAGCGCAGCAAAAGCATAAACTTTCAAGCCAAGCACCAGCGGTATACGATATAAATCAGAATCAAACTGAAACGCAAGAAATGCACACAAACCATAACCAATCATCATTCCCAGCGGAATAGCGATAAGTGTTAACACGGCCATTTCACCCAGAAGAATATAAGCAACCTCTGAGCGATGAAATCCCAACACACGCAAACTGGCCAGTTCTCGGTTTCGCTCAGATAGCGCAATGCGCATACTGTTGTAAACCACACCAAATGCTATGCTTCCACCTAGCAAAGTGGTGATATAGGTAAAAAATAAAATCGTTTCATCCATCGTTTCATAAAAAGATTTAATCGCCGATTCTTGCTCAACTACGCCGGCTATGCGTGGCGCACCTTTAAGCTCTGCGTAGACATCAGCCTGATGTAATCTATCGACTTTTAACCAAGCAGCGGAAATAACATGGCCTTCATTTAGCAGGCGATTTAGTGAGTTTAACTGCATATAACCATTTAAACCCAGATACTCTTTAGCCAGACCAACCAGGGGTACTTGCACCACAGGACAATCACCTTCCAGCACTTCTATGGTCAGCATATCACCGACCTTAATATGTAATATCTCTGCCAGGTAATCGGTGAGAATGATGCCCTCTGGCGGTAAATCAATCACTTTCAGGCGCGTATCAAGCAGGCGCATCAGGCTGCCATCAGGCGCTATTCCTTGCACAGAAGTTCTATACGAGCGATGTTCAAAGCGCAATTTTGCCGTAACGACTCGAAAACCTTCAACATGCTCTACACCCAGTAAACTCTGTAGTGAATAAAGTGAACGCTGAGATGTTGGCTCAGTATATATTGCCGTTAGATCGCTGCGCTGACTCATACCAAACTGCACCTCGACCATGTGCTTTATAGCTCCCTCTTGAAAGCCACCAACCATCATAGTGCCACAGGCCATGCTAATACCCAATATAGTCATGAATGATTTTAAGGGCCGGCGCTCAATGTGACGAAAAATCATTCGCGTTGGTTGTGTAAACCAGCGCTGTAAGCCCAGCTTTTCAATCAGGGTTGTATGATACATTGCCGGGGGCTCGGGGCGCATTGCCTGTGCCGGTGGTAAACTGGCCGCACTAGATACCGCATACAAAGTGCCAACCATGGCAACGCCCATACTAATTAACACCGCAGCAATAATAACCTCAGCTTTTAGTACATAAATCATAAATGGTAGGCTATAAAAGGTCATGTAAATATTACTCATGCCCTTGCCCATCCAGACACCAAAACCTATGCCTGCAATAACGCCAATAGCGGTGATCATTAATATCAATTTTGTGTAATGCAAGCCAACAGCAAAGTTGCTATAACCGAAGGCCTTAAGTCCGGCAATCTGTTCACGCTGTAAACTGATCAGGCGACTTGCGACAACATTTAAAAGAAATGCTGCCACGCCCAAAAAAATCATCGGAAAGATGGTGGCTATGGTTTTTTGTTGTTTAAGCTCCTCAGTCAAAAAACGATTAGACAACTGTCCTTGCGCGCGTATGCGCCTATGCCGCCATAGGGTTTTAACAATTCATCAAGCTGGTCTATTACATCCTGTTCATTACCCTCTTTACTCAGGGTAAGCGTGACATTATTAAATGCCCCGTCCATATCATAGGCACTTGCCAGTGGCTTACGGGCCATCCATAAAACACCGTATCGGTAATAATCTGGAAACATTGCGCCGGGCGCAATCTGGTAAATATATTCAGGTGATAGCACATGCCCGACTACATTTAGTACTTTTCGCCGACCATTTATTGTTGCTGCTAATTTATCACCGGGTTGTAAATCATGTGCACGGGCGAACTCTTCACTGAGTAACACTTCATTATCACGACCGGCCTCAAGTAAATGCCCTTTACGTAAATAAATCTGATTTAAAAGGCCAGCACTATTGGCATTTAATGACAGTAGATGACCACTGACCGGATCCTTAAAATCTTCTACATCAAGATTCACATAAGCCAGTACCCGAGTTTCAACCTTATCAACACCAGGAATTTCCTGAATACGTTTTACCAGTGATAAGGGCGCACGCTTTAGCGAAGCAAACACATCTGCGAAATGGTGATTGCGGTAATAATTTTCACGGGTTTCAAACAAGGAATCGAGTGTACTTAATGACATAATAAAAATGCTCACTCCACCAACAATTACCATAATAATTGCTAGGGCTTGCATCCGCATAGCCCAAAGTTCGCGCCATAATTTTATATCGATAGCTTTCATATCGAGATCACCACGTCAACTCATCAGGTCTTAATCGAGTTTCATTTTTATAGACCTTACTGATTAAGCCGTCAGTTAAATGGATAACGCGATCAGCCATTTGAGCAATGCCGGCATTGTGGGTAATAACCACAGTGGTTGTCCCTAACGCCTGATTAACTCGTTGCAAAGCCTGCAGCACGACAATACCGGTTTTAGAATCTAACGCGCCAGTAGGCTCATCACATAACAAGACATCAGGGTTTTTGGCAATAGCACGTGCAATGGCAACGCGCTGTTGCTCACCGCCGGAAAGCTGGGCAGGAAAATGATCAAGCCGATTCTCTAGACCAACTAGTTTTAATGCCTCTTCTGGCTTCATCGGCGACTTAGCAATTTCTGTGACTACAGCAACATTTTCACGTGCCGTCAGGCTGGGAATTAAATTGTAAAACTGAAAAACAAAACCGACATGAAAACGTCGATACTCTGTTAACTCTCTTTCGGTGGCTCGTGTCAGATCACGCTCACCGTAAAACACATGGCCTTCTGTGGGAATATCTAGACCACCCAGAATATTAAGTAGGGTTGATTTGCCACTGCCCGAGGCCCCCAACAATACGGTAAATTCTCCTCGATGCAGATCGATATCAACACCGCGTAAAGCTCGCACCTGCACCTCACCCATCTGATACACTTTGGTCACTTCGTGTACATGAAATACCACATTTTCTTCCAGTGTTTGATGTCGAGATTGTGAGTCAGATGACATACAGCTTCTCCCTTAGGTAAACAATAGCGTAACAACATGAAACGAGGTCAGATAATAATGGCTTGGAAAGCTCTAAAAGTGACTTTATTCATGACATTATCTCTATGATAGCCTCCATGATAGCGATTGATATAAAGACGATAGCGACCAACAGCCAATATAGGCTAATTCATAATGATAGCTCACCAACTGACTTAACTCAGTTAAACGACAAGTAATGTGTGAGTGCTCATATGGTAAATTTAAGCCCCTTGTTGGGTTATAACCATTTCATACAAATCTAGATTAATGATGAGAGATAAAAATAGCGCTTAAGCGAAACAGTTGAATAAATAATTATTTTATATCATAGTGGTCCGACGTGTTAAAAATAATAATAACAGCAACTTTTAAGGTGGCCGTGTGAAGATATTTGATTTTGTGATTATTGGGGCTGGCTCAGCTGGCTGCGTATTAGCTGATAAATTATCAGCCAGTGGCGAACATAGTGTTTGCCTATTAGAGGCAGGTAAAGCTGATAAAAACTGGTTGATCCATCTGCCCATTGGCATTATTGCCCTGTTACAAAATCGCAGCTTAAATTGGCAATTTAACTCTCAGCAAGAAAAAACCCTGAATAATCGAGAAATTTTTACACCACGAGGTAAAACCCTAGGTGGCAGTAGCTCAATTAACGCCATGCTCTATGTTAGAGGACAACAAAATGATTATGACCATTGGCACAGTTTAGGTAACCCAGGCTGGAGTTTTAATGACGTTCTTCCCTACTTTAAAGCCCTTGAACATCAAGAACGTGGGCCGGATGATTTTCATGGTATTAACGGTGCACTTAATGTTGCAGACTCAGTCTCTAAACCCGCTATTAATGAAAACTTCATGCAATCAGCCATAGCGGCAGGTTATCCTGAAAATCATGATTTTAATGGCGCGTCACAAGAAGGCATTGGCTACTATCAAGTCACGCAAAAAAATGGCTTAAGACACAGTGCCGCAAAAGCCTTTTTAACGCCCAATTTACACCGTAAAAATTTAACGGTTATTACCCAAACACAAGTCGAAAAAGTAGTCATTCATGATGGGATTGCTACAGGTGTTAAGTATAAACATCGCGGTAAAGTTCAGCAGATCATGGCGAACCACGAAATTATCCTCAGTGCCGGTGCGATCAACTCGCCACAAATTTTAATGCTTTCTGGTGTCGGACCTAAAGCAGAATTAGCAAAGCATGATATTGCGCTTGTACAAGCACTCGAAGGCGTTGGTAAAAATTTACAGGATCATGTCGATGTCCTCAACGTCGCCCAACATAATGTAAGCCAAGTAATGGCGCTTCGTCCGAAATCAATTTGGTGGGGCGCAAAAGAAACATTAAAATTCATCACTAAACGTACCGGCCTGTTGACTACGGTTATTGCCGAAGCCGGTGGTTTTATCAAATCAGATCCAGCCTTGGATCAACCCGATTTACAACTGCACTTTGTGCCCGCCGCCATGGACGATCACGGCAGAAATCTTAAACTGCTCTTTACCTACGGCATATCCTTGCATGTATGCCTGCTTAGGCCAAAAAGCCGTGGCACAGTGACACTTAACAGCAATAAAATCACTCAGCATCCACGTATTCACATGAATATGTTAGATCATCAAGATGATATTGATACCATGGTAAAAGGCGTGAAAATTGCTAGAAAAATATTATCGACAGCACCCTTATCTCTCACACATATTAAACATATATTCCCAGCTGAAGATTGCACTACAGATCAAGACATTCACCAGTTTCTAAAAGAAAAATGTAATACTATTTACCACCCTGTCGGTACCTGTAAAATGGGCCAAGATGAGTTGTCGGTGGTTGACGAACAGTTAAAGGTCAAAGGCATTAAGCAACTGCGAGTCGTTGACGCGTCAATTATGCCAACGCTAATTAGTGGCAACACCAATGCGCCAACCATGATGATTGCGGCAAAAGCAGCAGATATGATTCTGGCTGAACATGCATTAGCCCAAGATAAAGTTAAGGTTAAGGTTAACTAGCCGGATTAACCTCAATAAGAAAAATAAATAAACTTTTTTGCAACGAGATACTGGTTTGTGTGGTCAATTTAAATAACTAATCACTTAATGAGTATCTGGTTTGATTTATTTACTAACTTTAAGCAAAAAATTATTCACGGCCACTTTGCTAGTATTGCTATTTTTCACCCTAAATGCCAATGCTGCAGAAACCACTGTTGCGCCACAAGCACCGGCTTGGCAACTTAAAACACAATATGGTGACACTATTTCTTCCGCGCAATTTGACGGACAAGCGACTATTTTACATTTTTGGGCTACCTGGTGTCCCTATTGCAAAGTACTACAGCCAAAACTAGTCGAGCTTGAAAAAAAATATCAACAGCAAGGTGTTAAGCTTGTTGCTATTAGCTTTAATGAAGATGACGGCGTACTACCACAAGATGAGTTAGCCGCTCGAGGCTATAGCTTTCCTACTGCCGTTCATGGCGATGAAGTCGCAAGTCTTTATGGCGTAAACGGCACACCAACAACTTTTTTCATTAACAAGCACAAGCAAGTGATATTTAAATATACCAGCGCTGATACCTCAGACCCACGGCTTGAGCTTGCGGTTCAAGCGATAGTTAAATAAGCCATTAACTCAACTTAATCATACACTTTCTTTGACACTTTCGTTTTTGCTTTGGCTTGTGAGTCAAAGTGAAAATTGTTAAAAATAGCAATAATTTACTAGTTTAATCTTATAGCATCTACCTTTAGCTAACGCCAAATCGGCTTTATTTATATCAGACCACCTTGATGACTTCAAAATGAAAACGCTCTGAAATCACTTTATCTGCGGCTAATTATTTAGTAGAGCATTTAGCCTTTTTAAATTAAGCCCTAAAAGTATATTTGACCGCCAATAACGCACCACTCATCGAATTTTTCTCTGATGGCCTTGTACCTATGGCGAGTGCAACATAGAATCGATACTAGCTTCATTGTGATATAAAATAACTCATACCATGCTATCGCTCTGAATAAACCTTATTAGCCCTCTAGATATAAACTTAAAAGGTCATTTAATGAAAACTCGTTATCTCGCACCATTGGCCATTGCAATCGCATTAGCCGGTTGTCAGCCGAACACAACGCCCCCTGACGTTGTGAAAATAGAGCAAGCAGAAAATACAGCAAACAATCCATTTTTTTCTGAGTACGCGACACCGCATGGAATTCCACCCTTTGATAAAATTAAAAAGAGTGATTACTTACCCGCATTTAATCATGGCATTGCAAAGAAAAAGCTTGAAATAGAGGCTATTACAAAAGATAAATCGCTGCCAACATTTGAAAATACTATTGTTGCGATGGAAAAGTCAGGCAATTTTTTAACTAAAGTAAGTAATACCTTCTACGGTTTAATCGGCTCAATGTCAGATGAAGAAATGCGCGCCATTGCCAAAGAAATGTCACCTAAACTATCAGCCTTAGCTGATGATATAGCGCTGAACCATGCTTTATTTGTACGGGTAAAAGAAGTTTATGATAATCAAATAATATTTGATTTACGTACAGATCAAAAGCGTCTACTAGAAACAACCTATAAGAGCTTTGTTCGAGGTGGTGCAAACCTTAACGATGTTGACAAGTTAACCTTACGTGACTTAAATGAAAAGTTAAGTGCTTTAAGCCTAAATTTTGGTGAGAATCTACTAGCAGAAACTAACAATTTTGAAATGGTCATTGATAATAAAGCCGATCTTGATGGTTTACCTGCTGATATTATTGCTGCCGCTAGCGAAACCGCAACAGCGCGTGGCCACGAAGGCAAGTGGGTATTTACCACCCATCGCCCAAGTAAAAATCCATTTTTAACCTATTCAAACAACCGTGAACTACGTGAAACTATCTATAAAGGATATACCCTGCGTGGTAATAACGACAACGCCAATAACAACCAAGCCATTGCTAGTGAAATTGCTAGCTTGCGTTATCAAAAGGCGCAGTTATTAGGTTATAAAACTCATGCCCATTTTGTCCTTGAAAATGCCACGGCAAAAACCCCTGAAAATGTTTTTGAATTATTAAATAAAGTTTGGCCTGCCGCATTAGAACGTGCGAAAGAAGAAACCGCTGATATCCAAAAAATGATTGACGCACAAGGTGATAACTTTACAGTGGCGGCATGGGATTGGTGGTACTACGCTGAAAAAATCCGTAAACAACGCTTTGACATTGACGCCGCAGAAACCAAACCTTACTTCTCATTAGAAGCAACGCTACAAGGGGTTTTCTTTACGGCAGAAAAACTTTGGGGTGTTACCTTTAAAGAGCGTGATGATTTACCTAAATACCACCCAGAAGTGCGTACCTTTGAAGTGCATGATCGTGACGGCAGCTATGTCGGCGTCTACATGACAGATCACTACGTACGAGAAAGCAAACGTGGCGGTGCTTGGATGAGCAGTTTCCGTAAGCAATATCGTATGAATGGCGAAGAAGTCACGCCCATTATTTACAATGTATTAAATTACCCTCGCCCCATTGGCGATAAACCAACACTATTAACCTTTGATCAAGCATCAACTTTATTCCATGAATTTGGTCATGCGATTCAAGGTTTATTATCTGATGGTTATTACCGCTCTCAAACCGGTACCGCACTACCAAGAGATTATGTTGAATACCCTTCACAGGTTATGGAAAACTGGATGACAGAGCCGGAAGTATTAGCAAATTTTGCTAAACACTACCAAACAGGTGAAGTGATCCCTCAAGCCCTTGTTGAAAAAATTCAAGCTTCAGGCAAGTTTAATCAGGGTTTTGGTACCACTGAATATTTAGCCGCCGCATTATTGGATATGAGCTGGCATTCATTAGAAACAGCTGAGATACAAGATGCTAATAGTTTTGAAAAAAACGTTTTAAAAGAAATGGGTTTAATTGAACAAATCGCGCCAAGATATAAAACAGGTTATTATTCACATATCTTCGCCGGTGGTTATTCAGCCGGTTATTACGGTTATATCTGGTCAAATATCTATGACGCTGACACTTGGTTAGCCTTTAAAGAAAATGGCATATTCGATCAAGAAACGGCTGAATTATATCGCAAGCACGTACTAGAAAGTGGTGGAACAGACGATCCAACAGTCATGTACCGTCGTTTCAGAGGTAAAGACCCAACAGTAGAACCTTTACTTGAACGTCGCGGTTTAAGCAGTAAAGAACCAACCGTAGAACTTTTACATGAACATAGTGGTTTAATCAGTAAGTAACTTCACTAAGTAGAGCATTTTACTGAGTAAACAAAAAAGGGTCGCTATTTAGCGACCCTTTTTATTTACTTAACTTATCAACTAACTAAGCATGATTACACTTGGTATTATTGCAAATACAAGCTGCCTTCGAAAAAGCCAAAAACAGTTTCAAAAGCACCTTCTTGATATTGTTTTAAACCCGTATCACGAAAATCAATATCCACTTGGCTACGTGTTAGTGCCTTTTTGATAAAACTACTTGGCAGTATTTCAACCGGTAAATCTTTAATAAGTTGAATCGCTGCTTCTAATTTAAAACCAACCGGTCCGCCAGCAAACTTGCCTTTTAAACCACGGCCTTTAATCACCACTTTTTCAACTTTGTAGTCTTCCATCAGTTTGGCAAAAGCAAACTGAAACTCTTGTACTTGCGCAGCATCGCCTGCGTCAACAAGACTAATTTTTTGTACGCGCGTATTTGGTATGTCGTACAACCCATTTTCCCGCGACATGATACAAATAATTGCATCGTTACCTTTTAACTCAACACCACATATCTTCATAAATTAACCTCGTTACTATAATGTGCATTATTATAAAATAGTTTTGCTTTAGCTGCAGTGTTTTCATGCATTTAAAGTTAAGCTTTTAAAAGTAGTTATACATCTTTTGCCAAAGTGATGCCATTAAGCTGAGCGAACTCGGTGTAATCTGAGACCGCATTAGGATTCGCTTTATTGACTTGGCAAACACCGCGCTGGTATTGATAACTAAAAACATCAAACCAGAGATCAAGTAAATCTGCATTGGTTTGCTCTCCTACTAAAGACAAAACCTGGGCGGCAACTTCAGCGGTTGCTAATTCAGTATTATTGGCCGCTAAGCGAATTTGATAACGAGAACTTAACTCTGTTGAGTTTTCAGGTGTTTTTGGTGTAAATGACACTACCGGTAGATGTTGTAAATAAGGACTGCGGCGAAACATTTTTTTAGCTTCTCGCCAACAGCCATCTAGCATAATAAATAAGGGCCTTTTGCCCGATGTAACCGTGATTTTATTATCAAAAATTTCACGATCTTCGCCGACATATGCTTTAGGAAAAACGATCATAGGTTGCCACATAGGATCATTTAACAAGGTGATAATATCTGGGTTTACTTGTGTTCTTGACCAAAGAAATGCAAAACTGTCGGGGATCAAATCAGCAATTAACTTACCGGTATTACTCGGTTTTAAAACCTCAGTGTCATACATCAACAACAAAAATCCGGCCTGAGAACTTACCTTAGGCGACAAGTCACAAATACAAAATGGTTTGGCTAATCGACATAACTCACAACGAATAACTCGCTGACCTCGTGATTTATAGGTGGTGGTACTTAGGCTTTTACGATATTGATGAAGTTGCTGTACAGCGTGCATAAAGGATATATCAAGACTATTTAGGCCGCTACTTTAACGTGCATGTAGGATATTGGCAATAAAAAAGCGCAGCTCAAATTGAGCAGCGCTTTTTATCCACAAGTTGACTAATTTTACAGGCTACATTAGCTTAGAATTCGCTACGCTGTGTTTTGCGCTAGCGGTGATCAAATCATAATCGGCAATTTCGTCGATACTTTCTTTCAATTGCTCTTCCATTTTATCTATCACTATAATGGAACGACATAAAGCGTCAGCGCGCTTTTCTAGCCCTGCACTACGCGTTTTCATTTCATGCTCTATTAGCTCACCAAAATTCTCCATTTTGCTTTCAAAAGCCTTCATATCGCCACCTGAAAACAGCATTTCTTGGCCAACCGCAATCATTAAACTGCCTAAAGCGCTTTTAATCGTACTTTCTACGGCTGATTCAATTCTTTGCTCAAAGTTTTCACCAAAAAAATCTTTTCCGGAGAAGCCTTCTTCGTCGATATAGAAATTTTCATGTTGAGTAAATTCAGCATCAACTTCACCACGAATGGTGGTTAATTGGCTAGTTAACTCAGCGCTAGCCTGGTTTCCTTCACCTAACAATTCGTTAAAGGCTAGATTAACGCCATCAATGGCTAAATCAATAGCATCTAAGGCGATGCTTCTCACTTCTGGTACAAGATTACGTATATGAGTTGAGTAATCGCGTAATAAAGACTCTTGGTGAGCTGTTAAAGCAATTTTTTCGCCGTTTATCAGTAAAGTGTCATTTTCAGTGATGCTATACAGTGGCGATTTATCTTTAGAAAAAGTAATTTCTTGAGCATTGATATTAATGCCACCATTTAAGTCAAGATTACATGATTCACTAGAAAAAGAATTATCGTGTCCATAACTTGCTGAGCTTGCCATAATGAGAGCGGTAGCAATCAATGTTTTCATATTAATCTTCCTTTAAAAATTAAGTTTCTAGAGCGATAGTCGTGTCAGAAAACCACTTGTTAACGCTATTGATTACAAGACTGATGCCAACATTAAAACTTGTTTAATATCAAATAATAAGAAGAGACTCTTTATTTTAATAAAAAGATAATAAACTATAATTTAGTGAAAAAAATAATTTTTTGGTTAATTTAACAAGCTTTAAACTCACCAGAAAAAACACTCTAGGCGTAACTTAGACGCTGCATTTCAAACAGTCTTGATCTACAGCGGGCAAATTCAAAGTTAAGTTGAGTGCCCTGATAAAGCTCAGCAATATCGACCTCAGCGGCAATAATTAAGCGCACACCTCTGTCGTAGAATTCATCGACTAGTGCGATAAAACGTCGCGCTTCATCATCGAGACCTCTGAGTTGCCCCATCAGCACACCACTTCGTTGGTAACCGTCTTCAACACCGGAGAAAACGGCAGGAATTAATGCGCCATTAAATTGTGGCACATTACTGATCAGCACGGTGTCATAGTTATCGGCTAACTTAATATAATCTCTTTGGCTTCTTGGGGTTGAGCAAAGTGCCATAAAATCAAACCAAATGATATCTGCAGTACAAGCTAAAAAATTAACTGCCCTGCTATGAATAATAATACTGTCATTATAGCGAATATTGCTTTTAGCGAGCGCTGCAAAGTGGTGAGTTAAGAAGTTACTCTCAGTTTCAGTGCCAATATAAAAGTCTCGATAGTTAAGTGTGGCTATATTAGTGTCTAACATTCGATGATCTTTTGGTCCATCAATAGAGATAACCTGGCAATACTGGTGAATAATATCAATAGTCGGTAGAAATCTAGCGCGTTGTAGGCCATTTTTGTATAACTGATCGGGTGGGCAATTTGACGTTGCCACTAGGATAATACCCTGCGATAGCATAGCTTCTAGTAAGCCTGCCAATAGCATGGCATCAGCAATATCATTAACAAAGAACTCGTCAAAACAAAGCACATCGACTTCTTCAGACCAAGTTTTTGCAATCAATGCTAGCGGATTGTCTTTACCACTAAAATCATTCAACAGCTGATGCACACTTTCCATAAAATGATGAAAGTGAATACGCCTTTTGCGTGTTAGATTAAGTTGTTGATAAAATAAGTCCATCAACATAGTTTTTCCACGACCAACTCGGCCATGAAAATAGATCCCCTGAATGGGTTCATTCTTGGTAAATAAGTTTTTTATGACGGCAAGTAGTGGTGTTTGAGCTTGGGCAGATATTAATTTTTGCGAAAGTTTATCCAAAGCAAGGGCGGCTTTGTATTGTTCAACATCGAGGTTAAGTGCTTCATGCTCAACAAGTTGTTGATATTGCTTTATTACTGACATAAATTTACTTACAGGCACAAAAAAGGGCAGACATATGTCTCCCCTTTTTCAACACTATTAATATTTCAGCTAGCGTAGCCAGCTAAAGATTATTAATTAAAGTGCTACGATGTTCTCAGCTTGAGGACCTTTCTGACCTTGAGTAACAGTAAACTGTACTTTTTGGCCTTCAGCAAGAGTTTTAAAACCGTCGCCAGAGATTGCAGAGAAATGTGCGAAAACGTCTGGACCAGACTCTTGCTCGATGAAACCAAAGCCTTTAGACTCGTTAAACCATTTTACTGTACCAGTAGTTGTATTAGACATTGTATTATCCTATTTATTCGTAATTGATGCCTTAAAATAAGGCGGTGTTGCAGGAAGTGTTGCTATTAATTATTAAACAGGACGAGCTACTTACTAATATAACTTCGAAACTTTGTACATAAATATAGGTCTTACTTTCTAGCTGGGCGTATTCTAACTGTTTCCCGACAAGAGTCAACCTCTTTTAGATAAAAAATCATTTAATTTATAAAAACTCATAAAAAACACTTTTATTCGATGATTAAACAACATGTGGTGATATAGAAACTAAACTTTTTTCTGTCTGCAGCATCAATTAACTGGCACTTTTACTGTGTTATTGGTGTCTCGGCTGCTTTTAATTAACTCATCACCCGCCAGCATGTCTTTTGATTTTGCTAATCGGTCGTAAAGCAAAACATTAACACTGGCGGCTAGGTTCATGCACCCAATTGTTGGTACATATACTACTGCATGGGCGCTATTAATAACCTCTTGCGCTATCGTGCCATCTTCTGGGCCAAAAATGTAAAGCGCATTTTCTGGATGCTCAAATTCAGGTAATGCTATCGCGCCTTCAACTAAATCAACACAAACGATACGTTGTCCTGGCGTTAAATTATCAATTAAAGATTCAACCGCATTCAAAGGGATTTTGCGTGATGCATCTTTTGTATCTGTATGAAACTTTGCAGCCTTTGCATATCGTACACCGGTATAACGCACTTCATTAGCTTGATAACAACCTGCGGCACGCATCACAGCACCAACATTTGACGGACTTTTAGGGTCTGTTAGTCCAATAACAACATTTTCAGTTTTTAACTTCATTTATACAGCACTCAAAATTTAACACGCTTATTAAGACAATTTTGCGCTGCAAGCGATAAGACTACAAGCAAATCTTTTACCCTTTCTTTACCATATTAATGCCTTAGTTTTTGTATTACAGCACTTTTACAGCTACCTATTAGCCATTTATCTGATAGCATCACATGTTAATATTTAAAACTCAGTCAATTTAGGTGTATTTAATGAAAGCAAAAATAAATATTGTAAAACTAATACTTTCTAGCAGTCTTTTTTACTTTGCCCATTCAGCCGCAGCGCTTGAAGCCCCCTTGGTTTCTATCGAAACACATGATAACTTTTTTAACAGTATTAAAGCTCATTGTGGCAAAGCTTTTCAAGGTCAGGTAACAATAGATAATGCTAGCGGTGATGGCTTTGCCAACAAAGATCTTATTATGCATGTCAGAAGTTGCTCAGACGAAAAGCTAGAAATTCCTTTCCACGTGGGTGAAGATGCCTCACGGACTTGGATTATCACTAAAACAGGTTCGGGTTTATCATTAAAACATGATCACCGTCACCAAGATGGTAGTTATGACGAAAGCACTATGTATGGTGGCCAAACAGTAGACGCTGGTTGGTCACAAGTGCAATCGTTCCCCGCTGATGAATATTCAAAGCAGTTATTTGTCAAAACAGGTATCCCACAGTCAGTCGGTAATACTTGGCAAATGTTTATCTACCCTGAAAAGTTCAGCTACCGGTTAATTCGTCAGGGTCGTGAGTTTCGTGTTGATTTTGACCTAAGCACACCGATAACTCCACCTGATGCACCTTGGGGTTATAGTGACGATTAGCTGATAAAACCCAAGCTAAAGTAAATAGACATAAAGAATTACATTTTATAAAGCTTATACCTAGCGTTACTCAGGAACTTTAAAATAACGATTTAGTCGAAAGATAAATCGTTATTTTTATGCCTGATTTTGAGGCCTAGGAATAAGCTAAATAGCCACATAATAACCAGCTATTAATTCTAAGGAAAGATCATGAAAAAAAGTATTTCTCACCTCTGGAAAGAAAATAAATCTTTATTATTGTTTGTCAGTTTAATGCTAGTTTTTCGCAGTGCGGTTGCTGACTGGAATGATGTGCCAACAGGTTCAATGAAACCGACCATTGTCGAAGGTGATCGCATTTTAATTAACAAAATGGCCTATGACTTAAGACTACCCTTTAGCCAATATTCACTAATAACGTTAGCCGAGCCATTACGCAATGACATTGTCATTTTTGAGTCTGATGTCGCTGATAAACGTCTTGTGAAACGTATTATAGGCATTCCAGGCGACACGGTAGCGCTGCATAACAATCAATTGGTTATTAATCAAAAATCAGCTCAATACACACTGATAGCCAACAACCGTGATTTTACCCTAAGTGAAGAATATATCGCGGGTAATAGTCATCTAATACGCACTCAGCTTAAGCCTGGGCATTCTAAAAATTATCCGTTAGAAAGTTTTCAAACGATAACTATTCCTAAAGACTATTACCTTGTTATGGGCGACAACCGTGATAACAGCGCAGACTCTCGTGTGATAGGTTTAGTGCCACGTAATGAAATTATTGGCCGTTCAACTATGGTGGTTTTTTCATTAAATTACAAAAATTATTTAATGCCGCGCAATGAACGCTTTTTTAAGGTCATTTAGTACCATCAGCTTAATTCCGTTAGCTTAATACCGCTAGATTAGTACCGCTAACTTAGTACCGGCAATGACGAGACTAATAATAAATGCTGAGGAATAAGAAAAATACTACTCAGCCTATTTTCATCCTGACTATATAACAACTTAAATTCACTAAGCAGTGTCTGTCAACATAAGCGAAACGCGGCTTTATCTTGTTGTTTTCTTTAAAGCCTATTATTATCGCTACACTTTGTAACATGTTAAGCAGTAAGTAGTTAATCTATGTCTTTTTCAAACCTATCAAAAATAGCAATCGCATCGCTGATCATTGCTAGTGCTTCAACCTCTGCAACCATAGTGGAATTTACCACTTCACAAGGTAGCTCTAAAAGTAGTTTTAAAGTTAACCTGCACGATGAAACAACGCCAGAAACAGTGGCTAACTTCCTAAAGTATGTCAATGATGGTGACTACAACAACACTGTTGTGCATCGTGTTGAGCCTGGATTTGTTATGCAAGCTGGCGGTTTTGCGTTTACTGGCACCCTGCCATTGAGTCCGATTGCTACAGATGGTGCGATTAAGAATGAGCCACTTTATTCAAATGTACGTGGCACTATTGCCATGGCCAAAGTGAAAGGCAACGAAGATAGTGCGACTAGTCAATGGTTTGTAAATTTATCTAATAATAGTTCATTAGATACTCAAAATGGTGGTTTTACTGTTTTCGGTGAAGTCATTGCAGGTATGGAAAACATTGATATTATTGCTGGTATACCTAGATGTAACTCAACCCCAATGCCAGACTATAGTGCTGATAACTGTGCAAACAACTTTGTTCCGGGTGTCGAAAATTTCGTGACCATTGAAAGCGTGATCATATTTGATGCAAGCGTTAATAGCGCTGATAGCTTAGCCGCAACAGCACCTGCACCAACAAATTCAAGTAGCGACGGAGGCTCTATTGCGTGGTTTAGTGTACTTTTTACCGGCTTAATCGCCTTAAAAAGACGCGTTAAATAATCACAAGCAATAATAGGGCAATGGCATTAAAAATTAACGGCTATATACTACATACCTAGTTAATCCTTTAATTCTCAATAGCTTTATTTAGCTAAATTTTATCGCGTATTTCAACTCATGACAGCACTCGTGGTGATTTTGAATTAGCTTTAAGATGGCAAAACGTATTAGTTATCTTTCTTTCTCATTGTTTTCTCCCTGTAAAAAACAAAAAATCACAGGGAGAAAAGCAGGAGAACTACAGGAGGAGAAGCACGGCAAAACCGCGCTCAAACTTATTTTAATTTACTGATAGCTGACAACTAAAAGCTTGTCTTTAAACGCCCCTAAATCCCCCTCATTCCGTTCTCATTGTCTCCTCCCTGAAAAAAAATAATTCACATGGAGAACTACAGGAAGAAAAGCAGGAAGTTACTGATGGTCTACTTTTCCACGCAACACTTTATTAGAACCCGTTTTTTTCTTTGCATCTAATCGTCTGAGCTTTGAGCCTTTTGTGGGTTTGGTCGGCCGTCTAGTTTTTTTCACCACCATGGCAGATAAAATCAGCTCTTTCAGACGTTTTAACGCATCGTCTTTATTCATTGGTTGTGTTCTAAATGATTGCGCTTTAATAATGATAATGCCATCACTTGATATGCGACTATCTGATAGTTTCAGCAGTCTGGCTTTGTATATGGCAGGTAATGTTGAACGCTTAATATCGAAACGCAAGTGTATCGCTGTTTCGACCTTATTGACTCTTTGGCCTCCGTTCCCAGTCGCCCTTATACCGGTAAGCTCAATCTCCCAGTCGGCAATGATTACTGCACTTGATATTTCTAGCATGATTTACCTTGGAAAATTAGCGATGAGGTGCATCGTTTGTTAACCCTTTCGCTATCGCTGTCTTGAGCGCGAATAACATTGCCCTCAACGTCACAGTCTGCCGCGACAATATAGTTAAAAACTTCTAGCATATAGCCTCTAATAGCCGGTTATAAAGTTGCTATTTTAAGTGTATTTCTATGAGATGCCAAACTAAATGTCTGCTTATTCGCGCTGAACAAGCTAGCGCAAGCATTAAAAAAGGAGGCTACAGCCTCCTTAACGATAAGATGATTAAATTGACACCTTATTAACTGAGATTCATCTCTTGAACTTTTTCATGAGCAATTTCAGGTGCTGTTGCTTCGGGTTTACTATGCAAATTAGCTTTTAATAAACCTTTTCGGTGTTTTAAAGCGGCATCCAATTTTTTAGCTGCTGTTGCAATAGCTGGGTACATAACGCCGTCATTTGCTGATGCTGAAATACGACCTCCTTCATAGGTTGTGCGAAGTTCTACATTATGTTTGTTATGTTCGTGCGATAAAATAACATCGAGTGAAATTAAGGTTGGGAAGTGTGTCGATATTTTTGAAAACTTTTCATTAATATGTTCTTTGATTGAATCTGAAATGTCAACATGATGACCTGAAAGATTTATTTTCATAGTTGTTCCTTTTTATTATCTACTCACTAATAATACTTGGGCCTAAAAGTTAAAAACGCAAGTCAATTGCTGTAAATTTTACAATTATTTTTACTAAAGATAATTTTTTGAATTAAAGAACGCTTCCTATGATATTTTATAACCCTTATATCGCGTTAAGGAAAATCAACATAACCTTTGGTATAAATAAAAATAACCCTTTGTTTTTATTTCATAAAAAACAACATCTCGATAGAGACTTGGTGGTTTTATTTTCTGTATTAGCTATAAGGTATCGGTGTTCAAATGTAAATTTATTATTAGCCTAGCTAATTACACTGTCTGTATTGATTCAACGCCATAACCTTGTCAACAATGCTGTTATTAAATGACTCTTGATTAAATAACACAAAAAATCTCTGCATTACTCTCGATATCACTATCACGAACGAGCCCTAATTTAATCTAGCTGACCTGCTAATACTATATATAGCCTGAAAATTTTATTGCTGTTTTAGCTAACCTAAGAAATGGTATTAGCCATACTAAAGCTGAGTTTATGTTCGTCATACTTTAAGGGTGTCAGTGCATAATGTGGTTTAAATAATGGTTGCTTTGTCCTCCATACAATTTAATATAATTTACCGACATTAAATCAACAAAACTCAGCAACTAAACTATTAAACAAAAAGCGCATTTTTCAAGATGATTCGGTTATAATCCCCACTCATTTATTATTTATTTTCGACCATATAAGAGATTTTTGAATGTTTGATGATATACGTCCTTATCGTGATGATGAGGTAGTTGCAGTAATCAAAAAATTAATTAACCAACCAGGCTTACAAGCTTCTATTGCTAGTTTAAAAATGCCACGCTTATATCAAGCCCTGCCGCAACTTGCCTGCAAAATTGTAAAATGGTCATTGAAGTTTCGGGTGAAAAAATTTCATAATATCGAACAAATCCAAATTGAAGTGGCTAAATATTTACATCATTTGATCAAAAACAGTACTGCCGGTTTTAACTATAGCGGCCTAGAAAACTTTGATACCACCAAGCCAGCGCTATTTATCAGTAATCATCGTGATATTGTTTTAGACGTTGCCTTAGTCAACTTAGCGCTATATAAAAGCGGTATCAATACCGTGGAAGCTGCTGTGGGTGATAATTTACTACATCAGCCTTGGGTCGCTGATTTAATGCGTATTAACAAGAGTTTTATTGTTAAACGGAACGAAGAAAACAAACGCGCTATGCTCAATGCGTCAAAGCAATTGTCTGCCTACATTCATGATACGGTAGCGAACCGAAAGCAAAATATTTGGATCGCACAACGCGAAGGTCGTGCCAAAGATGGTGTAGACAAAACCAATTCAGCCTTAATATCTATGCTATTACTCAATAAAGATAAGCAAATGCCTATGGCTGATTACTTAGCAGAACTTAACATAGTACCGGTATCAATTTCCTATGAGTTTGACCCTTGTGATATCGACAAGGCAATAGAGCTTGCTGAAAAAGCAGCGACCGGTAGCTATCAAAAACACGAAGATGAAGACTTAAAAAGTATCACACAAGGATTAGTCGGGCAAAAAGGTCAAGTCCATCTCCAGTTTTGTCAGCCAATACAGGGAGACTTTGCCAATAGTAAGGCCATCGCCGCCGCAATTGATAAAGAAATTATCAGCAACTATAAATTATACGACAGTAACTTAGTTGCATACGCAAAACTTAATCAACAAGATACTGACAGTACAGTGCTTGAAAAACTGAATAAGCGCATGGAAAACCTCACCGCTGAACAGCAACACTGGTTATTAACTATGTATGCCAACCCCGTCTCTGCAAAACAACAGTTACCATTATAGTTGTAGTTATAGTTATCAATATAAAAAAGCCGTATCTATTCAATACGGCTCGCTCTTTTTAGCTCAAGGTTATAAAAAATAAGCTTTAATCTTTTAAAATAAGCACTAGCTCGAGGCTATTTTTCTTGGTAAAACGCTGACATTGCTTTGTACAATGAATACAAATCAACTTTTGAGCCAACCGCATAAGGCGAATGTATTGATAAAATTGGAATACCAAAATCAATTACTTCCATATTATCCTTAGATAAGTCACTACCAATAGTACCACCTGACGCCTTACCTTTATAAGTCGAGGTTTGCCATTTAATATCGGCATTATCTAAATAATTTCGCGTCCACGCCATGTATTCAGAATTAGCATTAAAACCACCACCATAGAGCTTCAAATTAACGCCGTTACCCAAGCGAGGTGCATTACCTAGTTCCCAGACATTTGACCATGTTGGGTTCACTCCTGGGTTTACGTCCGCAGAAATAACTTTGGTATTACGTAATACTTGACGCAATTGATAGTCATTATAGCTATCACCCTTTTGGTTGTAGAGTAAGCTACTGATTAAATCAACTAAGTAGGTGGAACTCGCCCCCGTGTTATTAATGTTACCCACTTCTTCGTTATCCACTAGATAAGCGATAGCGGTATATTCAGGTGTTTTCTGCTCAGTTAATGCTTTAACCGCCGCAATTGATGAAGCTTTATCATCTTGGCCATACGCGGCGATCATACTACGGTCAAAACCGACATCGCGCGGTTTAGTGGCTGGCACTAAAGCAAGTTCAGCAGAAACTAAGTCTTCAACTGAAATATCATAAGTTGACTTTAAATAACTGCTGACCTGATCTTTAATTTTTTTATCTAATTCAGGCTTAGCCGCAATAATAATATCGAGTTCTTCTTTACCGATAACGTCTCGACTGGTGCGTTTACGGTTGGGTGAGTCAACATGAGGAGCAAGATCTGTCACCAGAAAAATAGGATCATTGTCATCAAAGCCAACGGAAATATTAACCCTAGTACCATCTTTCTTATCAACTCTGCCAACTAAAGCCAGCGGAATATTTACCCATTGATAGGTTTTAATACCGCCGTGAATGTAAGTTTGAAACATGGCAAAATTTTCTTTTTCAAATAATGGCCGTCCTTTAAGCTCAAGTCGCGGAGAGTCAATATGTGCGCCAACAATACGCGTACCTTGCTCTAACGGTTTTTTCCCAATCACCATCAAGGCAATAGTACGGTCACGATTGACATCATAAAAGCGCGCGCCTGGCTTTAATTCACTTTGCTCGGTTAGCTTGGTGAAACCTTGTTTTTCAACGCGTTTAATCGTTTCAGTAACAAAGGTTAATTCCGTGGGTACTTTATAAATATAATCTTTATATTCAGTCGCATAGCGCTCTACTGCTTTGAGTTCTTTCGCGGTTAAGCTTAACCAGCTAGACGGTGATTCCGGCTTAGCTTTGGCGTCTGCCGCGTGGACAAAAGTACTTTGTGAAAACGTCAGTGCACTGACAATGGCGAGGGTGGTTATTGATTTTGTTAAATTCATAGCAATATTTATAATTTAATCTCAGATAAAAGGCATACTCCATCATAAAAGCTACCAATATCAGCTGACAAGCTTTATTCGATAAACAGCACTTTTTCAGCTATAAACAGCCTAAAAACACCCTAAAAACAAAACTTACCTACAGAATATAACTAGGTTCAAGACACTCAATAAATTACAAGGTTAAGCGATTACAGCGGTAAAATATTACAGAGATAAAATATACCGACTCAAAACAAAAGTAATAAGCCCCACAAACATGGTTAAATAAATACTTTTACTTTTTGCCGCCGCAACTATCGCCAACGTCGCGGCAATTAAATAAGGATTATGCAGCGAAATACTCAACTGGCCTTGTTGAATAAAAATAATAGGTACCCAAATAGCCGTTAACACCGCTGGTGCGCTAAAACTTAATAGCTTAGCCATTTTTGCCCCTAAGCGCACAGGCAAGCGCGGGTGGATAAATAAATAGCGCGTGCTAAAGGTGATGACCGCCATCAGAAGAATGGTAAGTAATGTCATGTGCTGTCCTTAACTGACGGGGATATTTTATGATTGTCTGCATTATTGACATCATTATTGGCATCATTTTTTTTATGCAAAAAACGGTCAGTCAAATAACCTGAGTACATTGCAATCAAAGCGGCTGCGACCAAATCTAATTCGAACTGCATTAGCTTAAACACTACCGATAATAGCGCAGCAACAAGCACAGTGACTAAAATAGGTAAGTTAATAATGGTGGGAATCACTAAGGCAATAAAGGTGACGGCAATCGCAAAATCTAAGCCTAAATGGGTTAAGTCGGGTAAATAACTGCCGGCGATAACGCCTGCCACATTCCATACCAACCAAAAAACATAAAAACTGCCGCCAGCGACAACCGCATAAACTAATCTTAACTGCCCAACAAAGGACTTGTGATGACTCGACAAAGCAAATAGCTCATCAGTTAACAAAAAACCTAAAGAATAACGCCACTTGGTTGGTAAAACTTTTAACTTATCTCGTAATGCTAAGCCATATAGAAAATGCCGCGAGCTAATAATAAAGGTGGTAAATAATATCGTCGCCAGTGATGCATTGTTGGCAATTAATTCAATCGCAACAAGCTGAGCAGAGCCAGCAAATACGATAAGCGGCATTAAAATAGCTTCAAGCGCAGTAAAGTCACGTTGAACAGCCAAAGAACCACAGAGTATACCCCATGGCAAAACAGCTAAATTAAGCGGTAACATGTCTAAAAAGCCTTTTCTTGCCATTAACCAGCGAGCTTTTTTCTTGGTGAGTGCCATCAAATATTTACCTAAATAATCTAGCGTTATGTGATACCAAAGCCATAATTACATTCAAAGGTTTGAGTGGTTAAATCGGCTCAACTCTCAATTAACATAACTAAGCAAAGTAAAAAAGAAAAGTAACAAAAAAGAGGCGATCAAGCCTCTTTTTTGTTGGAGAAAACAGGTTATTGGCTCAAGTTATTTTATAAAGACTTTGCGTAAACTCGGGCTTTTTCTAAATCTTCAGGCGTATCAACCCCTTCAACCGCTAAGCGTACTTTCGCAACAGCGACATGAATTTTCTCACCTTGCCAAAGTACTCGCAGTTGCTCTAATGACTCAACTTGCTCTAACTGGCTAGTTGGCCACTGCACGTAGTCTTTAATAAAACCGGCTCGGTAAGCGTAAATACCAATGTGGCGTAGATAAAAGTCGCCAATGGCCTCAATGTTGTCATTGTTAAGAAAACGCTCTCGATCGTAAGGAATAGTCGCGCGACTAAAATACAAGGCATAACCATTTTTATCACATAGCACTTTCACCGCATTAGGGTTTAATGCTTCAGCAACATCGTCAATTTTCATCGCTAATGTCGCCATGCGCGCTTGGCTCTGGCTAGATAAGTTATCTGCAACTTGTGCAATGTTTTCAACCGGAATAAAAGGTTCATCCCCTTGAACATTCACAATAACTTGCTCATCAGCAAACTGATACCTTTGCATTACTTCAGCAAGACGTTCAGTGCCTGATTGATGATCAGCACGAGTTTTACATACTTCACCACCAAAACTTTTTACCACACGAGCAACTTCGTCACTGTCAGTCGCCACAATAACTTGCTCAGCGCCACTAGCTAAGGCTCTTTCAACAACCCATTGAACCATAGGTTTACCGGCAATATCAGCGAGCACTTTACCGGGTAAACGTGACGACTCAAACCGTGCAGGGATCACTACCACAAACGACATAAAAACCTCATTAATCTGATTATTCCAATCATGCTATAACTCATACTACTCTCGGCGCTAACCTTATGCATTATCTTCAGTAATGCGACGCGCTTCACTTTCAAGTAACACAGGAATGTCTTTTTCTATCGCATAAGCCAAACGGTCGAATTTACAAATCAACTCTTGCTGCTCTTTGTTGTAGTCTAATTTTCCTTTGCATACTGGGCATGCAAGGATTTCCATTAATTTAATATCAAAGGCCATTATTTTCTCTCTTAAATGTAAACTTGATCTATGTGCATCAAGCGTTAAAATCCTGTCAGTTCTTATTAACTCTTTCAGTTCTGTTAGCTCTAGCAGCTTTTAGTTGATAACTCATGCGGCTTGCTAGCAAGTGCAGCAATGTTAGCGATTTCGCTCGCCATAGCGGCACTATCATTATTTGTTGCAAATACGGCATCAACCGGTAAATACCAGTAATGTTCTTGGGCAAAGTCAGCACATTTAACGGCATCTTTTTCGGTCATTAATAACGGCATATCACTAGAGAACTGCTGTAAATCTTGCGCTGAAAAGGCTTGATGATCAATAAAGCCTTTAGTCATGGCTAACGTAAAGCCTACTTGCTCAAGGGTGTTGAAAAAGCGTTTAGGGTCGCCAATACCTGCTAGCGCATTAATAGGTTTATCGCTAGCAAGGTTTTGCGCTAAAAAAGTATCGATTTCAACACGCTTACCGGTTTTAATATTGATGACATACCTTGCCTGTAGCTGCATAGTTAATACCGGTAACGCTAGATTACTCGCTGGTTTTTGCCATGAACTCATGCCATTAACAATAACACAATCGGCACGTTTTATTCTGCGTTTTGTCTCGCGCAATGGCCCTGCTGGTAATAATAAACCGTTACCAAATAAACGTTTACCATCAACGACCACAAACTCGTAATCTCGCGCCAAACGATAATGTTGTAGTCCGTCATCGGCAATAATCAATTCACAACCTTGCTCAATTAAGCACTGGCAAGCTTGAATTCTATTGGCGCCAATAACCACAGGAACGCCACTGCGCTGAAAGATTAATAACGGCTCATCTCCTGCTTGCTCAGCGCTGCTTTCATCGCTAACTTGATACGGATAATAAGGCGCTTTTGAGCCATAGCCGCGACTTACCACGCCCACTTTTATACCTTGCTCGGTAAGTTTTTCAACTAAATATAAGCTAACCGGTGTTTTGCCATTACCACCAATACCGATATTACCCACAACAACCACGGGCACTGACATTTTAATCTGTTTAAATAACCCCATTTGATAAGCTAAACGGCGAAAAAAACTCACTAGCGCAAAAATAAAGCTCAATGGCAGCAAAAGTGGCACCATTAGCCATTTTGCTGGATGCCCCTGAAACCAAACCTTTTCAATCAGGCGCATAATCTATAGCCAAAATAATCGATTAAATACATAGTGAACTAGGCACCAAATTGAAATTTATGTAACTGAGCATAAGCGCCGTCTTTCGCTAATAAAGCTTGATGATCGCCTTGCTCTTTTATTTGCCCTTGTTCCATAACAATAATTTTATCCGCACTTTCTATGGTTGATAAACGATGAGCGATAACGATACAAGTGCGGTTTTTTTGTAATGCGCTTAACGCGTCTTGAATATGACGTTCAGATTCAGTGTCTAAAGCACTGGTAGCTTCATCTAAAATTAAGAAAGGGGCATCACATAATAATGCTCGCGCAATCGCTACACGTTGGCGTTGACCACCCGATAACATCGCACCATTGTCGCCAATATTAGTATCTAGTCCTTCAGGTAAGTCTTCGACAAACTCCATCACATGGGCTTTACGTGCCGCGTCTTCAACTTCTTCACGTGTCGCATGGGGTTTACCATAAGCAATATTATTAGCGATTGAATCGTTGAACAACACCACTTGTTGAGAAACGTAGGCAAATTGCTTGCGTAAATCTTTCAGTTTGTAATCTTTAATGTCTTTACCATCGATTAACACCTTGCCAGTTGTCGCCGTATAAAATCTTAATAATAAGGCGCTCGCGGTTGATTTACCACTACCAGAGCGACCCACTAAAGCCACAGTTTCACCCACATTAGCGGTAAAACTTAAGTCGGTTAGTGCCTGTTTTTCTTTGTCTTTATTATAAAGAAAATTAACGTGTTCAAACGCTAAAGTGCCTTTTGCACGTGCTATTGCGATAGTGCCAGTGTCGTGTTCTTTTTCTTGATCAAGTACCGCGAAAATACTGACACAGGCCGCCATGCCTTTTTGAAATTCACTATTGACCGTTGTTAGCAGTTTTAAAGGTCTAAGCAGGGTTACCATACACATTAATACCGTCATAAAAACCCCGGCTGAAATATCTGCTCGCATCGAATCAAGGTTGGCAACATATAAAACAAACGCTAAGGCAAACGAAGCAATAATTTGAATAATAGGGACACTGGCCGCTTGTGTCGCCACCATTTTCATCCGTTGTTGGCGATTATGTTTATTAATTTTGGCAAAACGGTCAAACTCTCGTTGTTGACCATCAAAGGTTAAGACCACTTTATGACCATTAAAGGTTTGCTCTGCCGCCGTTGTTACCTCGCCCATGGCATTTTGAATACCTTTACTTATTTGACGAAAACGACCTGAAATAACGGTAACTATGCCCGCAATAACCGGGGTGATCAGTAAAAATATCGACGCTAACTGCCAACTGTTATAAAACATAACAATCAGTAAGCCCAGCACAAAGGCGCCTTGCTGCACTAAAGTCAATAACGCTTTAGAAACAGCACTGAGCACTTGTTCGGTATCAAACGTTAATTTTGAGATCAAACTGCCGGTAGATTCTTTATCGTGATAAGCCACGGGCATAGACATCACATGTTCAAACAACTCCTGACGAATATTGGCCACCACATTATTACCTAACCAAGCTAAGGTGTAGTTACCCGCAAAGTGGCAAATTCCGCGCAGAATAAACATCAGCACAATAACAAATGGCGCCCATTTCATAAATGCGGGATCTTGCCCATCAAGGCCTTTGTCGATAAGTGGTTGCAGTTGGGAAAATACAAAGCTGTCAATCGCGGCATAACCTAACATGCCTAAAATAGAAACAACGGCTGCGGCCTTATAGGCTTTAGCATAAGCCAATAAACGCTTAAAATTTTGTTTTGTGGTATTTTCTGTAGTCGGTGCTGATAGTGTTGTCGACATTCATGCTCTCATGCGTTATCAAAAAATCTTATCCCTGCGGGATTATTTTATTCTGTTTTATTTTGTCTTATTAGTAAATCGTCGGTATTTTAGCGTTATTTTGCCCATCAACCAACTGATAAACTTTTATAGGCGATATAAATCCAGTCATTAGCGTAGAAATAGCTGAATAAAGTGATCAATTTACAAACCAATAAGGCCGAATATCGTCTCGGTAACTTATCACTTCAACGCTAGCATCAATAACAGTATCTGCAATATTGCCTTTATTATCATTAGCACTAGGGTCAATATTTGCACCACCCGTGGTTTGACTAAACTTAAAGGTCACCATCCCTTCATCGACGGTATTAAAAGTCGTAATATCAAAACTGTTATATCGGCCCATTATTTCATCAGATGGCATCTGCCAACGGTTTAAATAACCGGTACTAAATACTACATAACGTGGCATAACCGCCGTTAAAAAACCACGACTAGACGATGATTTGGAGCCATGGTGCGGAGCAATCAAAATGTCACTGCTGAGTTTCTTAGCCATGCCCGCAACATTTAATAGCCGTTTTTCTTGTTTTATCGAAATATCGCCCGGTAATAACACACGATGAAAGCCATCACTAATGGTTACTACGCACGAGTCATCATTTTTATCACCATCAGCCTGCATTGGCGACAGCACTTCAAAAACCAAGCCTTGCCAAGTAAAGCGCTGTCCCGAGATACAATGGCGGTCAGGTTTTAACGCTAGATCGTTAGCAATAACACGCTTAATAGCCATTTTAGCGCGTAAGTGACGTAAGCCTCCAGCATGATCATTGTCGTTATGGCTGATGATCACTCCATCAATCGCTTGATAACCTTGATGCTTTAAATAGGGTAATATAGCCGCATCAGCCATATTAAAACCACTGGGATAACTGGCACCAGTATCGTAGAGAAAAACATGATGATTTTTTTCAATAACAACGGCAAGACCATGACCCACATCAAGCACTGACAAACGCCACTCTTGCTGCTGTTCAGCACTAAAAAAATCGATACCAACCGCCGTTATAAATAAACTCAGCGCGGCAATAAACTTAGCCTTAGTGAGTCGAAAAAACACCGCCAATGCAATAATGACAAAAAACACCATCATGGCTTGTATTTGCTGATATGAAATAGCAAAAACTGCCCACTCTGCGCTAGCCAAATAAAGCAACCATTGCCAAACATATGACAAACTGAGTAAGGCTAAATCAGTAAAAAAATGTCCTAACCAAAGACTAAATGGCAAAGCAATAACCGCCAGCAGCGTTAAAGGAATAACCGTCACACTCATCAAAGGTACAGCGACTATATTGGCAAAAAAAGCGGCTAACGGTAGTTGATAGTTTAGCGATGCGGCTATGGGCAACATAGCTATCGTCAGTGCTAGTTGCATAAAAAGCAAGGTTTTAAGCCAAAGTAACACCCGCGTTTTAACGCCATGCCATTGCTTTTTAAGCCTAGTTTCAGGCAAGGGTTCAAGTGTTAATAATGATATTTTATCTCTCGTTAAGACTGGTGCTATCGTGCGCATGGAAAAACGTGAAAATGTCGAAAAAATAATGACCAGTGCTGATATGGATAACCAAAAACTCGCACTGAGTAAGCTAAGCGGCCAAACCAGTAAAATAATTAAAACGGCCAGTAATAACCAAGGTAACAGTGTTACCTTTAAGTGCATCATTTTAAGTGACCAAAACAATAACAACATCACCAAAGCACGTAAGGTAGGAATAGAAAAACCCGCCAGATAGGCGTAATACCATGCCATAACACCACTACACAGAATCGGAGCATAGCTTAAGTTTATTTGCATCAGTTTCAGTTGCCAAGGCGTCGACAACAGAGAACTCAAGGGCAATAAACGAATAACCGTGCGTATAAAAATCAAGCTTGCAAAAGCTACTATGCCGATATGCAAGCCAGAAATCGCAATAAGGTGCTGAGTTGCCGTTGCAGAAAGCACTCGCCAATGCTCGCGCGTTAACTCTCCCCGCTCACCAAAACCCAAAGCTAAAATTAGCGCCCCCAGGGGTTTATCAGCTAACACAACAGATAATTTTTGATACAAATATTGACGCCAGCTAATTTGCTGATGCAATAAAATATTTTGCTTTTTAGTCTGTATTTCGGTTTTAGTTTCGGTTTTAGTTTTTGTTTTGGTTTTAACATAGCCAGTGGCGACTATTTGTTGTTGCCGCAGCCAGACTTGGTAATTAAAGCCACCGATATTAGCCAAGCCATGCGCAGGTTTAAGTTTTACCGCTAATTGCCACTTTTGTCCCTGCAGCAGAGGTTTGTCTGGCGCCTTCCAAGTTAAGCGAACCTTAAATTTTTCATTAATCTTTCGACCTTGCCAATGGCTAACTAAAAAGTTAAAACGACTACTACCAGATTTTATATGAACAATATTACTCACTTCACCTTGAATTAGATGAACTTTTTTATGTAACTGATCAAGCTTGATGTTATTTTTCGCTAAGGTATATTGATATTGGCTGCCAGCAATTAAAATCCAAACAACGGCGAATAGCGCAATAGCCATAAAGCGAAATTTACCTATAAAGATAAATATTAATGAAACCAATAATATAATGAGCAGTAAAGAAAACTCTGGCACTATAGGTATAAATAATGACAAAATAGCGCTGAAAAAAAATGTGAGTAGCCACCATTCCATAGTGATTAGTTTCCATTTAGCCAAGTAACGTTAAGTAAAGTAATTTATGCCCAAAAAAATAATTCAACGCTTTATGCCTGATCACCAAAAAATAAAAGATAACAAACATTTAAAAATGTTTGGTGCTTTACTACATAACGCTAATTTGTGGCACTTGAACCGCCGTTCGGTGAGTAAAGCATTTGCTGTCGGCTTATTTTTTGCCTTTATGCCCGTGCCATTTCAAATGGTTTTAGCGGCAGGCTTTGCCATTATAGTACATGCAAATCTACCTTTATCTATTACCCTTGTTTGGATCACTAACCCTTTGACTATGCCGGCAATTTTTTATTTTTGTTATGTTGTTGGCACCTGGATTGTCGATGTACCAACAAGAAACTTCACTTTTGAAGCAAATTGGCAGTGGCTAATTGATAGTGTTTCAACTATTGGGCCCGCCTTTATTGTCGGCTGTGGTGTACTTGCGGCTGTTTTTGCTCTCTTAGGTTATTTAACTATAAATATCATCTGGCGCTTTTCAGTCGCAAAAGAGTGGAAAAAACGCAAAGCACGAAGAGGCTAAGCTAACCATTCATCATAAAAAAATCAGACGCTATGTCTGATTTTTTTATCTTATTACTTTATCTTTAACTTAAGGTTTACGCTTGCCCTAACACTTGTGCCGGCTCTACTTTGGTCGCCCGCCATGCCGGATAAATGGTCGCTAAAAAACTCATCATTAAGGCCGTAACAACGGTGTTAATAACATCTTGTTGGCGTAATAACGTTGGTAAAAAATCAATAAAATATACCTCTGAAGATAAAAACTCTACCGATAAGGCCGCTTCTATAGCACGGATAATATCAGTTAAATTCAACGAGATTAAAATCCCTAAGCTAGCACCCAGTAAGCAACCGACAATGCCATTCATTAATCCTTGAAACATAAAGCTGGCCATAATAGTGCTTGATTTTGCCCCCATGGTTTTTAATATGGCAATGTCTGACTTCTTCTCATTTACCGCCATAATTAAGGTCGACACTATGTTAAAACTGGCCACGGCAATCACCAGCACTAAAACAATAAACATCACTAAACGTACCAACTGAATATCATTAAATAAATGACCATGGCTGCGGGTCCAGTCCAGCATGTAAACATAAAAATCAAAATCATAAGCCACCTCACGAACAATTTGTGGCGCGGCAAAAACATCATCAACCTTTAGGCGAATGCCCTGCACTTCATCCGCTTGATAACCCAGTAATTCACTCGCTTTCGCTAAGTTAATAAAAACCTGTGTGTCATCTATCGTGCCACCAAATTTGAACACCCCTACGATAATGGCCTGTTGCGTCATGGGCACAGGAAATTGCTGTGATTTACTGTTTTTTTGGTTGTTCAAATTAGCTGGGGGTAGTAATAACTGAACCTTGTCGCCCACTTGCACCGAAAGCTTACGAGCAATGCCAGCGCCAATAATAACGCCATTTTCAAGTATTAGGTCTTGCCACTTGCCAGCGATCATATAACGCGAAATAGCCGAAACCTGCGGCTCTAACATCACGTCTACACCGCGTATTTCAACACCTTTAAGTGCTGCAGACTTTTGCATCATACCCTGGGTTTTAACAAATGGAGCAGCGGCAATCACATGGGGATTTTGTTCAATACGCGCCACGCTTTTTGGCCATTGCGTAATAGGTGAGTTGACCGCTACCACTTCAGCATGAGGTACAATTGACAATAAATGTGTCGCCAAAGCCCGTTCAAAACCATTCATGGCTGAAAGCACAACAATCAGCACCATCACACCAATGGCAATACCAATAGTTGAGGACGCCGATATAAATGACGAAAACCCTTTGCTATGGCGGCTACGCACATAACGTAAGCCAATAAAAACACTTAACGGTTTTAGCACCTAAGCGCCCTCATTTTTTTTCATACGACTATCGCTATTAACTTCAAGCGGTTTTAGGTGTCCGTGATCTAAAAGCAGTTGACGATCCATTTTTGCCGCCAAGGTTAAATCATGGGTAACAATGACAAAGCTGGTATTTACGGTCCGGTTTAACTCCTGCAACAACTGAAAAATTTGTTCCGCGGTATCAAAATCTAAATTACCCGTTGGCTCATCGGCTAAGACAAGTGACGGCTTGGTCACTAATGCGCGAGCAATGGCAACACGTTGACGCTCGCCCCCCGAAAGCTCAGAAGGTCGATGATGACTGCGATGAGTTAACCCCACTTGTTCTAGCATAGCTTTAGCCTGAGCCATAGCAGCTTTGGGCTTATCACCACGTATCAACAAGGGCATGGCGACATTTTCTTCAGCCGTAAATTCCATCATTAAATGATGAAACTGATAAATAAAACCAATATGTTGATTACGAAATTTTGCCCGTTGCTTTTCAGACAATTGATGAATATTAACCCCATTAATATACACCTCGCCTGCACTTGGCGTGTCTAACGCGCCAGCTAAGTGCAAAAAGGTACTTTTTCCGCAGCCAGAACGGCCAACAATCGCCACTAACTCTCCGGCTTCAATGGCCAAATCAAGCTTGGATAATACGGCTGTGGTTACCGGGCCTTGTTGATAAGATTTACTTAACTGGCGGCATTCTAAGCCTAAAGGAAGCCTAGGTGTTACCGCATTTTCATCGCTACTTCTATCGCCACTTTCATCGCTACTTTGGTTGATATTATGTTCCAAATCACTGTTCATTTTGCTCTTCATTTTATTGTTCATGTCATTAAGCATTAGGCTACTCATTTCTGAGTACCTCTGCTGGCTGAGTTTGCGCAGCACGATAGGCCGGATAAAGGGTCGCTAAAAAGCTCATGACGAGTGCAGAAGCAACAATCACTAAAATATTGACCACATCAAGTGCAATAGGTAATTTTTGCCCTGCGCCTAATAAATTAACCCCGAGTAAGCTAAACAAATGATTTAAATTCAGCGTTAATATCACCCCAAGTGTAACGCCCAAAATAACGCCCAAAATACCATTGGTTAAGCCTTGCGTAATAAAAATTCTCACAATACCACTTCGGTCTAAACCCAGGGTTTGTAAGATGCTAATTTCACCTTGCTTATCAATAACCACCATCACTAACGCTGAGACAATATTAAAAGCCGCAACAGCAACAATTAAACTCAGCATGAGCCACATCATATTTTTTTCCATGCTGACCGCAGCAAATAAAGCCCCCTGGCTCTCTTGCCAGCTGACAAAGTTAAAATCCGGATATTTTAACGATAACTGTGAAATGACCCGCGGGGCTTTAAAAGCATCATCTAGGTACAACCTTAACTGATTAACACCATCACCTTTTTGTCGATGCAGTTTTGCGCCATCTTTGATGGCAATAAAGACCATCGCCTCATCAACTTGAGAGCCAACATTAAAAATGCCCACAATACTAAATGTACGCTGCACAGGCACGCGTCCCATGGGGGTAAATAAGGTTTTGTTCGGTAAGGTTAAACGTACAACATCGCCTAAGTTAACCTTTAATTTTCGCGCTAACGTTTGGCCTAAAACTAGGCTAAACGACGTGGTGTCTAAACTGGCTAATTGGCCATATTCCATGGCGCTATTGATAATATTGTGTTGTTCAAATTCAGGCATAATGCCATGCACTAAAACCCCTTGCAGTGCTGTTTTAGACTGAATTAACGCTTCACTTTGCTGAAACGGCGTTACTTGGGTAACGTCAGGCAAGGCGAGAATATCGCGCTGTAAATCGCGCCAATTATTGATATGAGTTTGTTGGGGGGACATTAACACATGCGGCACTAAACCTAGTACCCGACGTTTTTGCTCTCGCTCTAAACCATCCATAACAGACACAACGGTAATTAAAGAGGCAACACCGAGCACAATACCGATAATAGAGAAAAATGTGATAAAGGAGACAAAACCTTTGCCATTACTACTGCGACTATACCTTAAGCCGATGTAAACACTAACTGGTTGAAACATGAACTCTTTCTTTATTGATAATGCTAATAGCACCAAGATTATTGAGCCTAAAATCATAGCACAGCTCATCAATATATATCTTCAGACTTTATTCACTTTTATACATTTTATTAAGCTGTGTCGGTAAATTAGTGCTAACTCATTAAATTTAGCTAGTTTTGGACTATTCACCGGCATACTTCTGCCCAAGTTAACTACATGAATACTTAAATACCTAAATACATGGATAGACCAAACATACCTAATACTCATGAAATTGCACTCAACAGAATTAACATCATAAAAAATGTTCTGCTTTGTCCTGTTGTGACTTACTTTTTGTAACCAGTCACAATCACCAATGTTGCAATAATAAAACTAAAGCGCTAGTACTAAACACTGGCTATGGTTGCCAAATAAAATTTTTCGAATGAAATTTGTCGAGTAAAACTTTCGAGTAAAATATTAAAATCAACATTATCGCCTAACTTCAGTCGTCGTCATCGTCGATAATATCTGGCGTTACGGCATCAACAACATCAATAGCGCCGCCAACGACAGTGGTTGTTACACCTACAGCGGTAGTCACTACCACACAGCTGGGTAGGCTTAACACCATTAAACTAAAAAACAGAAAACACATTCTTTTTAATATCACTTTTGTTAGTCCTATTTATTTACACTGAGTATCAATCAATTTACTTTTGATTTTCTCTTGCCCGCCCCTAACCCGTTGTAGCACAAATTAGGACTATGAAAATTATGAAGTCTAAGCAGACAGACTTCAACTTTATTAACCTAACCTTAGCTGAACTCAACTAAAGAGTCAGTAAGTGTATTGCAATGAGTCGATGCTTTAAGCTTAAGTTTGCTCACCGGCCAGCCTATTGTTTTTTATACTGATGGTAAACGATGTAAAGAGACTCAATGACTAAACTTTACATCATCACCAACGAGTTAATATGGCTGCCCGCTATCGACCACGGCTAGTAAAAAATCTGTCAGGGTTATCTATGCGGTTCATTTATGCAGTTTAGCTATGCCATCCATGATAACTATTATAACACCTTAAGCTTTTGCTGATGGTCTTGAAGAAACTTCAGCGTACCAGCGTTTTAGATTTTTTTGTTCGTCTGCTATTCGAATGTTGTTCACTCGATTAAAGTCTATTGAGATGAGCGCTGTAATATCGGCAATAGAAAAGCTATCACCTGCGATGTATTCTGAAGACGCTAAGTGTTGGTCTAAAAATACCAAAAACTTTTTCACATTTTCACCACATTCTTTGCCCCAACCGGGAACAACGTTCATTCGGTCTTTAAAGTAACCACTGGTATGTTGAAAGCACATGCCCGTTGGCATTAATAAAGATAATTCCATACGACGTTGCCATTGCTCTATTATGGCTTTTTCAAGCGGACTTGAACCCATTAATGGATGTTCTGCATTTATCTCTTCAAAATATCGGCAAATGGCAACACTTTCACTAATCACAGTGCCGTCATCTAATTCTAAAATGGGTATTTTAGCCAATGGGTTTTTCTGTTTGAACGCTTCAGTTAAGTTATCACCGCGTAGAATGTCCATTTGAACAAACTCGATGCCGGTAATGTTTTTCTCATGTAAAAATATTCTTACACGCCTTGCATTTGGTGCTGTTGCTGCTTCATATATTTTCATGGACATTGCCTTTAATAAATTATCTACACCACTTATGATAACAATTATCTATTCAACCATGATAACTATTATCATATCCTAGGCTTTTGCTGATGGTCTTGCACAAACGTTAGCGTATCCGCAGGTTAGATTTTTACTGCTCTGCTATTCGAATATTATTAACTCGATTAAAGTCTATTTTGATAAGCGCGATAATATCGCCAATAGAACAGTAGTCACCTGCAATGTATTTTCAAGACGCTAAGTGCTTATCTAAAAATGCTAAAAATGCTAAACACCCCAAAAATGCCAAAAATTTTTAACATTTTCACCCAATGAACCTTTCCCCAAATCGGGAACAAGGTTCATTGGGTGCTAATGGCGCACCTTAGCCTTTTTGCTCTGCCTCAAGCAATTCAGCTTCGAGTTGATCACTTTCATCGGCTCTAGGTTTAGTAAAAGGTGCAATAAGCTGATATAAAACAGGCGTCAGTAATAAGGTGAATACCACCGCTATACCCAAACCACCAAATACCACCCAACCAATTGAATTACGTGACTCGGCACCGGCTCCGGTTGATAAAATAAGCGGTAACCCCCCTAGTATGGTTGATATCAAGGTCATCATAATAGGTCTAAAACGAACTTCGGCTGCCATAATGATGGCGGCTTTAACCGTTTTACCTTGATCTCTTAATTGATCAGCAAACTCGACTAATAAAATGGAGTTCTTGGCAATCAATCCAATTAGCATCACCAAGCCAATTTGTGAGTAAATATTAATAGATGTACCCGTTAAGTAAAGCGCGAAGATAGCTGACGCTATGCCAAAGGGTACGGTGATCATCACGATGATCGCACTATTAATACTTTCAAATTGAGCGGCTAATACCAACAACACGATCAGAAAGGCGAACAGGTAAGTCATGGCAATTTGATTAGACGTTTCTTCAAACGTCAAGGCTTCACCCAAAAACACTAAACCTATGCCAGGCGGTAAGTTGTCGTTGCCAATATCACGCAATTGCTCAACCACATCAGCCATAGATATTTCATCCGGTAGTTCTAGGTCAATTTCGATTGCCCGCCTTTGTGCCTGCCTTTCTAACTCGGCAGCAACACCTTCTTCTGATATGTAGGCAAGACTGGATAATGGCACCAAATTGCCATCGCGAGATTTAACAAACAAATTAGTTAAATCGGAAGGATTACTGGTCGAGCGCCCGCTAGATTGTAAAATTAATGGCACGGCCTGATCACCAATATTTAAATCGGTTATATCATCACCATTGATAGCCGCACGCAAAGTGCTAGAGATATCATTAAAAGGCACACCTAGCTCTTCGGCTCTGCGCCGATCAATATTAATTTTCAATTGTGGTTGAGTTGGCTGATAACCAATTCTGGGGCGACCTAACTCAGGTAGTTTTTCTTCAACAATCTTGCTAAAGGCTTGCGCCGCTTCAAAGATGCGTTCGTAAGTATCACCCGTTAGTGCTAATTCTAAGCCACCGCCTTGCCCTCTAAGGTTTAAACTATTTGAGCCAAAAGCTCGAGCTGGAGCGCCCGGAATGGCCTGCAATTGAGGGCTCATTTCGCTAATAATTTCTTGCTGTGATTTACTTCTATTATCCCAGTGTTCTAATGGTACAGTTATAAAAACAATATTAGGATCCCAACGACCCACCACGGTGTAAATGGAATTAACATCTTCATCTTGCACGTAGGGTAATAATATTTCTTCCATTTTCCGTGCTTGTCTGTCCATATAGTTTAAGCCGGCCCCATCTGGGCCTCGAGCAAAAATACGCACTGAACCTCGATCTTCTGAGGGTAATAATTTATTTTCAATTTCGTTATACAGCGCAGCGGCTGACGCAGCAGCAATGACCGAAATTAATAAGGTTACCCATGCATAACCCAGCGCTAGGCTTAATAAGGCTTTATATTTAGTTAAAACCCAAGTACCGAAGGCACCTAACGTGCGATCGAACAGTACATTTTTTTTATTTTTAACGGGTAGCTTTGCTGTTAGTGCAGGTACCAAACTTAAGGCGACGAATGAAGATATGATAACGGCCCCCGCTAACACGCCACCAAATTCTCTGAATAAGCGTCCCGCTGTTGACGGTAAAAAAGCGATCGGAATAAACACCGCAGCCAATACCGCAGTCGTTGCCACAACCGCAAAAAACACTTCTCTAGTACCTAGTACAGCTGCAGCTCTAGAGCCTAATCCTTCTGCTCTTCTGCGTTGAATATTCTCTGATACCACAATAGCATCGTCGACGATTAAGCCGGTACCTAAGACTAAGGCTAACAAAGTCAGAATATTAATCGAAAAGCCCAGTACCCACATGATCACTAATGCGCCAATGAGCGACACGGGAATAGACAGAGCTGGCACTAAGGTGGCACGAAAGGAGCCTAAAAATAACCACAGTGTGCCTATCACTAATAATACCGTTAAACTTAGCGATAAAATTACTTCATCTACAGAGCCTCGAATAAACTCAGCATCATCAGAGGTGACAACAATATTAAGATCCGTAAAGCGCTTATCAAGATTTTTCACCATAGCTAACACTTCGTCAGAGATCTCTATGGTATTAGAACGCGCCTGACGCACGATACCTAAACCGACCACCGGCATGCCATCTAACCTGACAATACTTCTTGAGTCAGCCGGTCCAAAATAAACACTCGCCACGTCGCCAATACGCGTATTACCCGACACGACAATACGTTCAATATCTTCAGGGCTAACTGAGTTAGCACTGGCCCGAACAATAAGCTCTTGATCTGCTGATTTAACACTACCGGCTGGTACGTCAAAAGGGGCTAAACGTAAGGCGGCGGCGACATCTGACATAGATAAGTTAAAACTGGTCAGTCTCAATGCATCCACTGAAACCCGCATTACCCTTTGTCTTTCACCATTTAAAGACACGTCAGCGACGCCAGGAATGCTTAAAAACAAAGGCGCTAAATCAACCTCAACCCGCTCGGTGAGTGTTTCCATATCTAAGGTGTCGCTGCTAATCGCTAAACTGACTACCGCTTGAGCGTCACTATCTGCTTTGATAATGGCCAGTCTTTCCACTTCGTCAGGTAAATTTCGCTGCACTCTGCTGACCGACTCTCTGGTTTCATTGGCCGCGTCTTCAAGATTTGTGCCTGGCCTAAACTCAACCCGAATACGAGAGGAGCCCTCTTCACTTGAGGCTCGAATAGATTTAACGCCACTGACTCGCGCAACCGCACCTTCTATTCTGCTGGTTACTTCACTGTCTACGGTTTCTGGCGAGCCACCAGGATAACTGGCCGACACGGTCACCATGGGCCGGTCAACATCTGGTAATTCTCTTATTTCCAAATCATTTATCGCGGCAAATCCTGCTAAAATGATCAGTAAATTAAGCACCATAACCAATACTGGCCGGCGAATAGCTAAGGAAGGTAAATCATTTAATTGCGGCATAGACGGTAATTTCATTATTCGCCCTCAACCTCTTTTACAACATACTCATTAAAAGTGTTCTGTGCTTTTAATGCTTGTCCTTGACGTAATTGCTGCACGCCTTCTACCACCAAAGGCTCGGTTAGGTTAAATTCACCTTCGACTAAAATAGTGCCCCGTAAACGTTCACGAATTTTCACATTAACTCGTGCCGCTTTTTCATCAACCATTTGCCAAACATAAGCCCCCGTGGCACTCCATAACAAAGCGGCTTCAGGCACAGCAATATAATCTTGCCCTGGCACGGTTAAGTTAACGCGAAAGCTCATACCGGGTCGGTAAGTGTCTTGGCTATTATCGAGCAGCGCTCTGACGCGAATAGTTCTATCTTGCTCGTTAATGCGTGAGTCAACTTGGGCGATACTTGCCTCAATAGTCACTAAACGATTTTGCCAAGGTACTAGCTGCACTTGGGGTTGTTGCGACAACAAAGCCAAGGCTATTTCTGGTGCGGTGAAATTGATAAATAATGACCCACGATCGTCTATGGTAGTGATCACACTTTGAAGGTTAACTCTGTCACCTACTTGGATGTCAGTTAGGCCTAACACACCAGCAAAGGGAGCTCGTATAATACGCTCTTCTAAGGCTATTTTCGCTTCTTTAACCGCTACGTTTGCCAACTCGAGTGTGGTGATAGAATCATCTAACTCACTTTGTGATGCCGCACCTTTTTTAATACTTTCTACTAACAGGAGATTTTTTCTCGCCGCATCTTTGAACTCAATTTTGGCTCTTTCCAAGGTAACCGACTGACGTTCGCTATATAACATCATCAATACTTGTGATTTCTTAACTCGCTGACCAGGCTCAAAATTAACCGCAACCACCCTTTCATTGACCGCAGGAAAGAGGGTAACAGATTTAACGGCTTCCGCGGTGCCCACGGCTTCTAAACTATTTTTTTGAGTTTGATAAATGAGTTTTTCAACTATCACCGTTTTTTTATTAGTGTCTTTATCCCCCCAAGACTGGGCAAAAGTTTGGCTACTCATAACAAGTAAGGCGACCAGATAAAATAAACGATTTCGCATAGAATATATTTCTCAATTATCTTCAAGAGGTTAGAGTACGAACATAGACAGTACTCGGATCAATAAAGCTGACGGTAAACAGTAAAGGGTAAAAGGTAAAAATGTAACTGAATGATGACAACTTAAGCCACTAGGGTTATTTAAAGCTCATTAAACTTTGTCCATTAACCCAAGTAAGGTCTGAGCACATAGCTTGCTTAAGTCAATCTGATCTATATTACCCTGACGACTCGCAGCAAATATTTCGTTCGCGGGTTATAAATAGCCATTAAGTTCAACCACATTACTGTTAAATAGGCGCTTAGCATAACAACACTCACTCATCATAAGCGAGCTATTGTAATTTTTCTACTTAGGCTGTTGCAGAATTTTTTAAATTTCTGCTTTTAACAGACAAGTTAACGGCATAATTTTTAACTAAACCATGAAAAAAAATTACAAAGCTCAGCAGTAAAAGGTAAATAGCAAAAATGGTTATTAATACCTTAACCAGAAAACATCTACATATTTTCTGGTGGGTAAACTTTAACATACAAAGATAAGTTAATAATTTGTAGCCAATATTTTATTATCCTAGTAAATCAGCGTGATAGCCTTTAATATATTCTTACTTAAAATAAAAGTTAGTCTACTAAATAAATGGTGAGTATTGAATGAAGAAAATAATAACAACTGCTGTTTGCAGCTCTTTACTATTCATTGCAGCTTGTAATGATAATACCAGCACAAAAAACACGACTGAAGTACCGGTTATGCAAAAAACGGCTTTGGCATCGGGTATTGATAAAGCCACTATGGACTTGTCTGTTCGTCCACAAGACAACTTCTACCGCTACGTTAACGGCGCATGGTTAAACACTCACGAAATTCCGGGTGACAAAACCGCCATTGGCTCATTTTATGACTTACGTGATGAAGCTGACGACAACGTAAAAGCGATTATCGAAGAATTAGCCGCGACTAAAAATCTAAAAATGGGCAGTGATGAGCAAAAAGTGGCTGACTTATTCCGTTCATTCATGGATCTAGATAGCCGTAACACTGCAGGCACAGCGCCAGTACAAACAATATTTGATGACATTAATGGCTTGAAAGATAAAAATGAACTTGCCACTTTCTTTGGTGAAAATCAAAAGATTGGTGTCGGTAGCCCGCTCGCTTTTTATATCAGTGTTGATGCAAAAGACTCCACACGATATGCCACACATATATGGCAAAGTGGTTTAGGTTTACCGGACAGAGACTACTACTTTAATGAAGCCAAACGTTTTGCAGCATTACGCGCAGGTTACCTTGCTCACATTGAAAGCATATTCGATTTAGCGGGTTTAAAAAACGGTAAGGCCGCCGCTCAAACCATTATGGCGCTTGAAACTAAGTTAGCCGGTTTTCATTGGACCAAAGTTGAATCTCGAGACAGTACTAAGCGTTATAACAAATTTAATGTTGCCGATTTAAACACAATAACAGATGCTTTCAACTGGACCGCCTACCTTGCTGCACAAGGTGTAGCCACGCAGAAAGATATCATCATTAACCAACCTTCATTTATTAAAGGTTTTGGTGAAACATTCGCGGCAACATCCTTAACTGATTGGCAGACTTACCTCACTTTTCACACTCTGAGTAATTTTTCCAGCTCACTTACCGCCGAGTTAACCAATGAAAACTTTTATTTTTATTCAAAACAGTTAAGTGGTCGTGAAGAACAGCGCCCACTGTGGAAACGTGGTGTTGCCGTAGTTAATGACAATTTAGGTGAAGTTATTGGTAAAGTTTATGTTGGCCGTCACTTTAAGCCTGAAGCTAAAACCCGTATGACAGAACTGGTTGAAAATTTACGTGATGCTTACGGCGCAAGCATAGACGAACTAGATTGGATGTCAGAGGCGACTAAAAAATCAGCACGTATAAAACTCGCCAGCTTTGATCCTAAAATAGGCTACCCAGATAAGTGGGAAGATTACACCGCACTAAGCATTAAAAGTGACGATTTAGTCGGCAATACAATACGCTCTGGTACGCTTGCTCACCAAAAAGAACTGGCTAAGCTTGGTGGTCCAATTGACCGACAAGAATGGGCGATGACACCTCAAACCGTTAATGCTTATTACAACCCAACTAAAAACGAAATTGTCTTTCCAGCGGCTATTTTACAGCCGCCATTTTTTAATTTAGCGGCAGACGATGCGGTAAACTACGGTGGCATTGGCGCCGTTATTGGTCATGAAATGGGCCACGGCTTTGACGACCAAGGCAGCAAATACGACAGTGAAGGCAACATGCGTAACTGGTGGACTGATGAAGATTTAGCGGCCTTTACCATGCGCGCGGATAACTTAGTGGCACAGTATGGCGACTATGAGGTATTTGATGACTTAAACGTTAATGGCGAGCTAACCTTAGGCGAAAACATTGGTGATTTATCCGGAGTTACTATCGCTTATAAAGCTTATAAAGCTTCATTAAATGGCAAAGAAGCCCCAGTGATCGACGGCTTAACCGGCGACCAACGCTTCTTTATGGGCTTTGCACAAATATGGCGTGGAAAAATGGTTGAAAAATCATTAAGAAATCGCGTAGCAACAGACCCACATTCGCCAGGTGAGTTCCGTGCACTAGGGGCATTATCAAATATGCCTGAGTTTTATAGCGCCTTTGACGTTAAAGCAGGTGACGCTATGTATATCGCTCCTGAGAAGCGCGTTAAAATTTGGTAATATTGGCTTTACTGATGACATAAGAAAAATCACCTTAGGTCTAATTAACGCTTAAAACAAATTGTCAAAATACAGTGACAAAATAAAAAAGGAGCATTAGCTCCTTTTTTTTACGCCGCTTATAGCGCGTCAAATGACGGTTTTTATTGTAAAGCAGCATACTAAGCCGTAAAATCTCATGCCTAATAATCGATACCTTTAGCCAGATGTTTTGTTATTGTCTTGGCTAATTGATAGGGAACACGGTTAAATTCCGTGACTGTACCCGCAACTGTAAATAGCTTTTAATAAAAGTTATAAGTCAGGACACCTAGTATCAACCTATTGTACCAAGCTAATCATGTTAACACCGTGCGGGAATACACGTAAGTTACACTGTCTTTAAGGCATTCGTATCCTATTTTCTGCGCGGTAGTTAGTTTTATTATTCAACATAAGCTTTTGAATTAACCTCTAGGCCGCAATGAAAATATACTCCTTAGTTATTATCCAACACATGCCAAACGTGATTAGCACTAAGCTAGGCTGGCTTTAATGGCAAAATTACTCAGTGTTGAGTCAGTATCTTGGGCTGTTGATAAACAAAGTATTCTTAATAATATTTCATTTGATGTTGCCCGCGGCGATATTATTGGCATTATCGGGCCTAATGGTGCCGGCAAAACCTCACTCCTTAAGTGCATACTAAACCAATACAAAAATTGGCAAGGCGGCATTAAGCTAAAAAATAAAAAAATCAGCGACTACAAACCACATGAATTAGCACAAACATTTGCTTTAGTGGTACAGAACTCGCCGCCCATATTTGATTTAAACGTTTATGATGTGGTTAGAATGGGCCTACTGCCCTATAAAAGCCTCTTTGCTCGTGATAATGATGTCGATAAAAAAGACATTATACTCGCGTTAGAAAAAGTGGGGTTAGCTAGCAGCCAAGCAAAATTTTTTAACACCTTATCTGGCGGCGAACAACAACGGGTATTAATTGCTAAAGCCCTAGTACAAAAAGCAAAAATCTTGGTATTAGATGAACCCACTAATCACTTAGATATTTTCTACCAACATCAAATATTACAACTCGTGAAAGCGTTAAATATTACCGTTATTATGACCATACATGATCTCAATTTAGCCGCACATTACTGTAATCGTTTGTTGCTATTAGATAAAGGCAACTTAGTCAGCGACAATAGTGTTGATCAAGTGCTAAAGCCTGAGCTATTAACCAAAGTTTTTGGTTTACCCTGTTATCGAGATGACGCACAACATTGTGGCGTACCTAGAGTTTATTTCTATCCTGCTGATGATACTTCGGCGGTTAAACCAACTGGGGCAATGAACTCAACTGAGTCAACTGAGTCAACTGAGTCAACTGGGTCAACTGGGTCAACTGGGTCAACTAGTAAAGGTCAACACTCGTGAGTATTCTTGGCAACCGCAAAGGTAAAAATGTCTGGGTATTTTCAGCCCTTATTGCTTTTACCTTATTCTCCATTATTATGTCGATAACCTTTGGGCCAGCAAGCATTACTAGCCTAGATATATTTCAATGTGTGGTTAATCAATGCGCCTCCACTATGCACGACATGGTGATTTGGCAAATACGCATTCCACGTGTTTTGGTGGGTTTAGTGGCCGGCATGGGTTTAGCTTGTGCGGGGGCAATACTGCAAAATGTAACTCGTAACCCACTGGCCGATCCTTATTTATTTGGCATTATTTCTGGCGCAGGCTTAGGTGCTACCATCGCCACTTTAGTGCTCAGTGACCAACAAGCGCTAGCCTTGCCATTGGCGGCATTTCTTGGGGCATTATTTTCTGTGGTCATTGTCTTTGGTATCGCGACCCTACTGCGTAATATGAACCATTTATTATTAACCGGTATTGCGGTGTCGTTCATGCTTGGCTCTATTAGCCACTTTATTCTTTACCTTGGTGACCCTTTTGCCACCAGCCGCGTTATTTTTTGGTTAATGGGCAGTTTAACGCGCGTTGAAATGTTCCACTTTTATTTGATCAGTGCCATGGTATTACTCACTTTACTGACTATTTTTGCCTTACACCGACAAATAGATGCCCTGTTACTGGGCGATGAAAGTGCGGCAAGCCTTGGCGTTAACGTTAACAAACTGCGTTTAATTCTATTAGCTTTATGTGCAGCAGTGACCGCCGCCATCGTAGCTTATTGCGGTGGTATTGGTTTTGTTGGCCTGATGATCCCACATATTGTTAGGCAACTGGTTGGCGTTACCACCATGCCGTTAATTATTGGCTCCGCCTTGGTTGGCGGATGCTTTTTAGTTTGGGTTGATGTTGCCGCGCGCAGTTTGCTGAGTAATGTCGAAATCCCCATTGGCATCATTACTTCAGCCATTGGCAGTATTTTCTTTTTAGCGATCATGTATCGCACACGTAAAACAGGATAAATCACATGACAACAGATACAGATAAAACTCAAAATCATCAAGCTCGTATGCAACGCCTTAAAGAAAAAGTTGATGCCCGCATTGATTCCGCTCAAGAAGAGCGCGGTTTACTTATTGTTATCACAGGTAATGGTAAGGGTAAATCAACATCAGGCTTTGGCACGCTAGCCCGCGCGGTTGGGCATGGCTATAAAGCGGCGGCATTACAATTTATTAAAGGCGATTGGGCCTGTGGTGAACGTAATTTATTAGAAAACAATGGCGTTGAGTTTCATGTCATGGCGACCGGTTTCACTTGGGACACCCAAGACAAGTCAAAAGACATTGCCGCTGCCGTCAGAGTATGGGAAGAAGCAAAACGCTTACTAAAAGATGAAAGTGTCGACGTGGTTTTACTTGATGAATTAACCTACATGCTGTCATTCAAATATTTAGATTTAGATGAAGTGATTGAAGCTATCGTTAATCGCCCCGCTAAACAGCATGTTATTATCACTGGCCGTGCATGTCATCGCAGTATCATTGAACTTGCCGATACCGTCAGTGAAGTTCAGCCGCTTAAGCATGCGTTTGATAACGGCATAAAAGCACAAAAAGGTATTGATTGGTAGCCAATATTGCTGTCATAAAACACAAATGGAATAGTCATGAAATTCAGCCAATACATAGGGATTATATTACTGGGCTTTGCTTATGTTGCGAGCACACAAGCCACAAGTAAAAGTATTGATCAGGCCACGGTTATTGATGCGCCTAAACCTCGCATCATTGCATTATCACCACACATTGTTGAGATGTTGTTTGATATTGGCGCCGGTGACCAAATCATTGCGACGACTGATCACGCTGATTATCCGCTAGCGGCAAAGAAAATACCCAGAATTGGCAGCGCTTTACGTATTCAATTAGAACGGGTCATTGAATTACAACCAGACTTAGTTATCGCTTGGAGAAGTGGTAACCCAAGTGATGATTTAGCCCGTATTAAGCAACTGGGCTTTCGTGTGGTTTACTCGCAGCCTAATAGCTTTGAAGATGTCGCTAAAGAGCTACGCTTGTTTGGGAAACTGTCAGGTCACAGCGCACAAGCTGAAGGTGTTGCGGCTAAGTTTTTATCCGATTTAGCCAATATCAAAAAGCAATATGGTGATAAAAAAGCACTCACCGGTTTTTATGAGGTCTGGTCTAGACCCTTAACCACCATTGCCAAAGGGAGTTGGCCGCAACAGTTTTTAGACGCTTGCAGCATTAGTAATCCATTTGTGGCAGCAAAAGTCCAATATCCACAAGTAAATATTGAACAAATACTGCAAACAAATGTTGATGTTATTATTCAACCCTTATCAAAAAAGCAAGCGGGTAATGATAGTTATGATTGGCAGCAATGGCCGATATTGTCGGCAATTAAACATCAACAAATAATCATCCTTGATGCTGATGTTGTGCATCGAATGAGCACGCGCAGTTTACACGCCCTGACCGATTTATGTCAGCAAGCAGACAAAAGCCGAGCCTACTATCAGCGCATGACAAGTGGATAGTATCTAGTGCTAGCTAATTATTCTAAATACTTATGCTAGATACTTATTCTAAATGTTGTGGTAAATGTTGGCTATAAATACGGGTTAAACTGACTTTATTAAACCCGTTTAAAACAAGTGATCTTGCTGGCGTGTTGCAAGCATATTCATAAATTACATGCTATTATTCTGTATCGCTACCTGTCTTTTTTTTAGACTAAAAAGATAGATAGCAAACAAGTTTCTTACCCATAAATTTTATTTCAAAGGATATAAATATGACTTTTACCAGCATGTTAATTCTTGTTGTTGCTGTTGGCTCTGTTATCGCCGGTATCTTATTGATCAAGCAATCAGCCAGTAAATTTGAGCTCTCAGACGAACAACAAAAAAAAGTAGATAGCCGAAAGGCAGAACAACTTAAAAAAGATCAAGAGCAGGAATAAGCGCTAAATTCATAGCCTTGATGCTTAACCTTAATAGCGCTTAAATTAAATAGATGCCAATTTTTAAGGGCTATCCACTTAACCCAACCGACCACTACATCTTGTGTTTGCTAGACTTAACCTCGTCGAGCACTTATGCCACATTCGCGACATTAGGCTTCGACACCGTTTAGCTTACCTGGATTAAATTTTGTATCGATAACGCCCAAATAACTGGCTAAAAATTGTTGGCCGAAATATCGAGGAACGAAAGCAGCCAACTGATTTTTATCCTTATTTATTAGCTTCTTAGGCATACTGACGAGTTAAAAATAAACATGCTGTTATGAGTGATATGTTTATAAATGCTCGAACCAGCCAATGATAATCACTGTATGAAATACCAAGTTTCTTTGTCGTTAAAACTATTAAACTCATTAAGGAAAACCATGGTGTAAAAAAAACCGTTAACTCCCATTTTACCAAAGTTATCGCTAAATCATGTAATGCACCACTAACAGCGAAAGTCATAATAATTGCTAACCATATAGGAAGCAGATCGCTCAGTGGCTTCATTATCTTGCAAGAAAGATAGTAACCCCATATTGGATTCCAATATTGCCAAAATAAATAGAACGAACTCGCACCTAACGAACGCTTGAGCATATTAGTCATTGATCCAGATGAGCCAAGAACTACGCCATTACGCTTTTTAACGTACTCTGATAATGTAATAGCTCTATGCATGCTGACCTTGTATGCCTACGCCCCTATTAAGAGGCAAATAATTATTGGCTAAAATAGGCGACGAAAGAGCAAATAACCAACTGTTATTTGTCCTGCTTGAATGGCTTATATTTTTTGGAGCAACAAGTTTACCCAAAGAACCATAACGCAAATAAATGCCGCAAAAAATGTGAGCATGCGATGCATTACATGATTGTAAGTTATATGGATATATGAATGTACGATGCGCAAAATAGTAAATAACCAAGCAAAAACTAAAGCAAGAAAACTTTCGATACCAAAGCTAATATACAAAGTACATACGACATAAAACAAAGTCGGTATTTCAAATTGATTATTAAAATTTCGAGTCGTTTTTGTAATTATCTCAGGAACGTTTTGCCCACCCATTAACCGATAATATTTAGCACTTACATCACCATTTTTCACACTTGAAAATCGAGATTTTACCGTTAGAAAACCAACAACAAAAGTTAAAACCACCATTAAAAACATTGGATATAACAAATAAACTTCCACGGGAACTCACCTATGAATAAAAAACCAACGCCCACTTAAGCGGACAAAAACAGTTGGCTAAAATGTGTTGCGAAGCGGAACCTAGCCAACTGTTTTTGTTCCGTTTAAAGTTGTTATGTGCATTCTTGGCATGAGGTATGACACGCATTGACTAAATTATGCTACGGACAATGCTTGTTTCGTGGATTCTTTTCGCAAGAACAGTTCGACAATAATAAAAGCAAACGGAACAATAGAAGCTAAAAACAATGCTATCCAAGATAGAAAAGACCAACCTTCTTTCTTGGCTACAACAAATGATAGCGCAATGTAAAGCATGAATAAAACACCATGAAACATGCCAAGATAAGAAACGAACTCTCTGCTTATTACACCAAGCGTAACGCATAAAATAGCTAAGAATGACAAACCCTCAACAACACTGATAATTCTGAAATATTTGAGCATGACACAACCTGTTTAGTTCTAATTTTATCATTGACCTAAACATAAAAAATTAAATGTTCAGGCTTACGGCTTATACACGTTTAGCACATGACGCCCTGTTAATGACTTGCAAATAAAATCAAAGGATTAAGTAAATTAAGCCTAGGGTTTATGCTTTATTTGAAGCACATGTGTAGCGTTTTTACTTACAAAATCATTCTTTAGATAATATCACTGAAATGTCGCTAAATGCCACACTGCTGACCTAAATAATAGATTAAAATCACCCTGTTTTATGTTCACTTTGATACGATAGCGGACGTTCTCCACAGATATAAAAACGCATTAATTTGACTATAAGTATTACCAATTAATCGAATAATCTGACTGGCAAAAATGCCACCACAGCGGTCATTCGTCATCAAATAGTTAATGCTAACTGAGGACATCCGCAAAATAAAAAAAGAGATACTTTTTCTAATGGTTAAGTCATCTATCAATGGGGCTAAGAGTCCCTGATGAATGCTGGCCAATCACATGAGTATAGATTTGAGTAGTCTTCAAATCATTATGGCCAAGTAATTCTTGTACCGTTCTAATATCAGCTCCATTTAACAGCAACTGAGTCGCAAAACTGTGTCTGAAAGTATGTGCTGTGACATGCTTTCTTATTTCAGTTTTCACTACGGCAGATCTCAGAGCTTTGGTTAATGAGGTCCAATGTAAGTGATGACGACAAAAATAACCATCCGTTGGATGCTTACATCTCACGGTTGAGGGAAATAAGTATTGCCACTTAAACTGAGTAATTGCTTTTGGGTATTTGCGTGATAATCCTGAAGGCAAACTCGTTTTACCTTCTCCTTCAGCTAAATCTTTACTATGCAAGTCTTCGACTTTGTCTATTTGAGTCTTGAGTGGCTCTATGAGTATTTTAGGCAATAAGGTCATTCTGTCTTTAGCCCCTTTCCCCCTAAAAACGTAAATTGAATTACCGTCAAAATCGATATCTTTTATACGCAATCTCAATAGTTCCGCTTTTCTTAATCCACACCCGTATAACAGGCTGAACATTAGGTGGTACGGGGGCTTTAACTCTTTGATAATCGCAGTAGCCTCTTGATTTGATAATACCATTGGCACCCTAGTTGGCGCTTTAGCCCTGACCGTATCAGATAAGAGGGTTAGTTCTCTTTTGAATACATGCTTGTACATGAAAACAATTGAGCATAGTGCTAAGTTTTGGGTTGAAGACGTTACTTGCCTATCAACAGCTAAGTAAGTGAGATAATTACTTACTTCTTGCTCTCCCATATCTTTGGGGTGTCGCTTTTGGTTAAAAAGAATGAAGCGTTTAATCCAAAGCAAATACGTTTTTTCAGTTTGGATACTGTAATGTTTTGTACGAAGGATATTACGGATACTTTCAAGAAAAGGCGATGTAGACATTATTACCAACCTATAGCTGTATTTATATACAGTTATAGGTTTCAATTAAATAAAGATCAAATATTTTATCAAATGGATATTACTGAGAAGTCTCAGTAAATGACCAAAACCCTGATACATCATTAAAATTTCAAGTTATCTTGCTGAATACAAACGTGTTTTATTTTTTTGTGTTAACAGGATATTACTGAGACTTCTCAGTAATATCCGAACACAATAAGTTTTGGTTAAATTAATCTTTCTAATTTATTGAAATTGTGGAATATTAAGTGATAATTAATAAAAATTATGGAACGGACATTACTGAGAAGTCTCCATAATAAGCTGTTAGTTGTCCGCACTAAATCGAATGATTTTATTTATCGTTTAGTGCAAATCGCATAGTTTTGCGTTTGGTTCAATTCTTTGGTTTGGCAATGGAAGTGCCGTTCAATCTACCTTCCTTTTTGCC
>NZ_JACGVF010000066.1:0-68622 GCF_014077085.1 Colwellia sp. MB02u-9 | reverse complement strand
ATGGTAGTGTGGGAGTTCCCATGTGAGAGTAGGACATTGCTAGGCTTCTATTTAGAGAAACCCGTAGCTGACGCTACGGGTTTTTTGCTTTCTGGCATTTGATAAATAAAGCTTGAGTTAGCTTGATACAATATAAAAGGTTACAAAGCGTTAAGAAAACCCTCCAACCTCAGTCAATTGCTAGTTTTGAATAACTTATATCAAGATATTAATGCAGAATCACTTGATTATTTAACTACTAATTTTTATTATGTATCGAGATTATTTAAGCACTATTTTTCAATATAAAAAAGTACATCAAAATAGTTTTATAGTCCATATACCCTATGTAAATGACGTTCTTCTACGTGAAACTTCCCAATGAAAGTATTATATTGTCAACTTTATGAATAAAATCTTAACTCCTGAACCGCCATTTATAAACTCAAGTGTAAAAGTCGGTATTATTGGTGGCGGAGTGGCGGGATCAACTATTGCTTTACGTTTTGCTGAACTAGGCATTAACACTACGTTGATAGAAAAAGGCAAGAGTTTGGTGAATGGCCCTCCTTTTTGTCATTTGCATGCCGGTGGTAATTTATATCGAGAGATTTCTGAACAACAATGTATAACACTGTTGGAGCAGTCAATAGACACGGTAAAAGTTTTTCCGCATAGTGTTAACTATCGCCCGACTATTATTGCCTTACCGAAAACAGATCAAGGTGAGATTAATGATCTATTACCTCGCTTAAATAAACTGCGTGAACGTTACGCTGAACTCGTACAGCAAAATATTAGTAATAAAGTGCTGGGTGATCCTGAGCAATATTTTCTGTTATTTGACCGCAATGCTTTAGAGAGCTTAGCGAAACGAGTTTTACCCACTCAGATTGAAGCCAACGAAGACTGGTTGGTGGCTTTTGCTCAACAAGTGGATTTAGACAAATTAAAATTTCCCGTTCTGCTTGTGCAAGAATATGGTTGGTCTGCTTTTCGTATGGCTGCTATCGCCACACTCGCGATTGAAAAATTACCTTGTTGTCAGCTAAAACTTAATAGCCAAGTCGTCAATATTGAACACCAAGCTAGCGCAAAAAAGTGGCGTGTAACTTATAAAAACTCTCAAGATAACAATCACCAACAGGCTGATTTTGATTATGTTATTAACGCCTGTGGCTTTAAGAGCGGTGAGATTGATGACATGCTGCACGCTAAGCGCGAACGTATGGTTGAATTTAAAGCTGCATATGTTGCTCATTGGGCGCAATGCCAGGGCTTGTGGCCAGAAGTGGTTTTTTATGGTGAACGTGGCACACCCAATGGCATGGCACAGCTAACGCCTTACCCAGATGGTTATTTTCAATTACATGGTATGACACAAGACATTACTTTATTTGACAAAGGGTTAGTGGCCAGCGCCGAGCAGAGTGCACAGCCTAGATTGTTATCGCGGTTTATTAAAAAAATCGAGCAACAATGGCCGGAAAAGTTAATAAAGGATAGAACAGTCGGTTCTATTGAATACCTTGCACAATACATAACTAATTTTTCGCAAGCAAACGTTGCGGCTAAGCCCATGTTTGGCGCACAACAAATTCCTGGCGATGATGCCACCTTACGTGCGGCAGACGTTTCTTTTTATGGTAAGCATTATGCTCGTACCGAAATAGTAAAAGCATCTTCTGCATTGACAGCCGCGGATGTTATTTTACAAAATTTGCTTGATGTTGGTTTAGTTAGCTCAGCACAAGTGGGAGAGCATTTACATGACTATTATTTTCCTATCACTTTACAATGTTCAGAAGTAGAGGTGACTAATAAAGCGATTATGTTTGCTCGCCAACGGGATTATCCTGCAGCGTTAGCGAAAAATTTTATGTTAGCTAATTTTATGTTATCTGAGTAAGTCTAACAACTCAGCGAAGTTATCTAGGCACCAGTCAGGTTGGTAGACTCTAATATCTTCACCATAGTTATATCCATAAGTTAAGCCAATGCTTTGTATGTTCGCCGCCTTTGCCGCCAAGATATCGTTTTTAGAGTCACCTATCATTAGACATTGCGCTGCTGAGACTTTTAATGTTTCACAGGCATATAAAAGTGGTAAAGGATGCGGTTTGCGTTCGACTAAACTGTCGCCACCCAGTTGTAACTCAAATAAACCTTCAAGTCCAAAACCTCTAACAATAGGTTCGATAAACTCTGTCGGTTTATTGGTGATAATCGCTAACCGATAGCCCTGATTCTTTAAGGCTAATAAGGTTTCTCTTACTCCCTTATATAACCTTGATTCAACGCATAAACACTGTCGGTAGTAATTTAAGAAAATCGCCAAAGCTTTGTTTACTTTTGCTTCACTTAAGCTGTTATTTACAGCTGTATTGTTGTTAAAAGAGTGATGTAAAGCACGTTCAACTAAGGTTTTTGCACCATTACCTACCCAACTACGGATAATTTCTTGGGGAAATGTCGTTAAGTTTAATGCTAGTAGCATTTTGTTTATCGCTGCAGCAAGATCGGGAGCACTATCAACTAAAGTGCCATCAAGATCGAATAACAGTACGGTTTTATTTTCTGGGTTCATCTGAATCTCTTCTGTAATAAAGTGATTAATTGCGCTGATGCATCACTTTTTCTATTAAAATTTATTTATCAATGTATTATTTGATTGTTTAGAAAAATTACTTCTACTGTTCCATCCGCTGTATTGAATTTTTCAGTTATTGGCCACCTGAGCCAGTTAAAGTTATCCAAAGCTGCATTGAACCCAAGTTACAATTAACACTTCTCCACATAAACTGAGTTGATGTGTGTAGTATATCTTTCGTTATGGTTAATTAGCTATTAACTAACTCAATGGCTGAAAAGCGTTATTTTAACCAAATTCGAGGGTATCGATTACCCGTCTCGCTTCCGCTATTGTGCAGTCGGTACGCTGCATGAGCTCAGAGACTGTTATCTCAGGTTTGTTTTGAGCAATAGTTAATAACATGTCAAAGCCTAAATTTTTACGCTGTTTGGATAGGTGTGTTGCTAGCCATTGCCAACTTGTTTCTTCACTTTGCTCTATCAGGCTAATGGTTTGTTCTAGTTGTTCAAAAGTTGCTTTTAACTGCCAGTTCCGTGAGCGACCAATGCGGCTAATTTCGCAGCCTTGCTCACGGATTAAGGCTTTAAGTGCGTAGGCCTTTAGCACCCGACGCAAAAAAGAGGGTAGAGTAATATAAGGGATATGATTTTTTGGCGTTTTCATCAAAAGTTAGCCATAACAACTGGCATTGCTGACAGCTATTTGCCTCAAATAAAAAATTACCACTTTTTCTTTGGTTGAAATAGTAAGTCTAAATCATCTTCTTCTGTTTTGGCTTTTTTAGCGGCATCTTTAGCATTTGTATTGTTCAACGAAGAAGTAATATCTTCTAGCACGCTTTGTATTTCCTCACGCTTGCTAAGACAGTATTCAGTTTGAATAGGGCTTTCTGATATCGTTTGTAGGGCTTTTTCTAAATATTGTCTTGCCGACCCCAGCATTTCTTTTTGATAGGCTATTACACCACGTTTTTGCAAGGTTTCTACGCCAATTTTAAGTTGCATAGCAGATAATTTATTATCTTCTTGAGCAAGGGTTTGTGCATCTAAATTACCTTTTGACTGTTCTGACTTTAATATCACTCGCAATTTTTTTATGCATTGCAAAGCAGCGACTAATTGTTGCTCATTGTCAGGCAAAATAAAGATTTGCTCACCGGCTTGATGGCTAGTGTTAGATTGGCTAGTATTGACACGCTCTTGCATTTCTCTTATGCGTTTAATTAACGGCTTATCATCTGGTAATATTCTCGCCATAGATTTTGCTGCATTTAAACTGCGGTTATTAAGTATCAGAACTAAATGTGGATTATTTGGTAGGTTGGCAATACTTAAAAGTAATTCTTCCGTTTCATCGATGATGGCTTTTTGTTTTGCTGCTTTAGTTCGCTTTTCACGTTGTACTTTTTCTTTGTGCTGTTGAATTGCACCCAGTACCACGACAATGATAATTAAAGCGATAATTAAAGCGAAGATAATGCCCATGTTTAATTCTCTATTATGATAAATATAAATTACTAATACGCCAGTCTACAAAAATTGTTCGATGATGCAAAGGATAAAGCGGCTTCTTTTAAGTATTTGGCTACATTAGCTTGTTTGTGACATTTTATGTGCTCGATTCGACTAACAGATTAGCGGTTTGTTTTGTGAACAAATGGGTAATCAGTAAGTTATTTACACCTAATGTAAAAAATAATATGGAATAAATGTCTATTTAAGTATATATTTTTCGTCTAAGAAAACTCTGAATGGTAATTATGAAGCTGCAACAACTCCGCTACATCGTCGAAGTACTTAATAATAACTTAAATGTTTCCGCCACCGCTGAAAGTCTTTTTACCTCGCAACCTGGTATTAGTAAGCAAGTACGAATGCTTGAAGATGAACTCGGTATTCAAATTTTTGGCCGCAGTGGCAAGCACTTAACTCATGTGACACCTGCGGGTAATGAAGTTATTAACATAGCGACAGAGATTTTGTCGAAAGTTGAAGCGATTAAAGCGGTTGCTCGAGAACATACGCAACCCGATGAGGGCAAGCTGCGTATTGCAACGACTCATACTCAAGCACGTTACGCTTTGCCTGAAGTTATTCAAGGCTTCATGAAGAAATATTCAAAAGTTTCATTGCATATGTATCAAGGCACACCAGCTCAAATTAGTGATGCGGCAAGTAAAGGTGATGCTGACTTTGCTATTGCCACCGAGTCTTTACATTTGTACAACGATTTAGTGATGCTGCCTTGTTTCCATTGGAATCGCAGTATTATTGTAAAAGCGGATCATCCACTCGCTAGTAAACAAAATATCACTATTGAAGATATCGCTCAATATTCCTTAGTAACATACGTCTTTGGCTTTACGGGACGCTCAGAACTAGACGCCGCTTTTAATGAAATGGGTGTTGAACCTAAAATTGCTTTTACAGCAACTGATGCTGATGTGATTAAAACTTATGTGCGGCTTGGGGTCGGTGTTGGAGTTATTGCCACCATGGCGATGGATCCAAAAATAGACCATGATTTAGTGACTATCGATGCAAGTCATCTATTTAGTCCAAGTACGGTTAAAATTGGCTTTAGGCGTGGTACTTTTTTACGGGGTTACATGTTTGACTTTATTGAGCGTTTTGCGCCACATTTAAATCGAGACTTAGTCACCAAAGCTATCTTATTGAAGAATAATGCTGAGATAGATGAAATGTTTGCCAATATTAAGTTACCTATGCGTTAAACGTAAAAGTAGCTATAAAAAAACCGTATTATTTAATACGGTTTTTTTGTTTTTAAGAGCTGATTTTTACATGAAAGTGAATACTAACACTCGGTAATATTAACCGCTAAGCCACCACGTGAGGTTTCTTTATATTTGGTTTTCATATCATTACCTGTATCCCACATGGTTTTGATCACTTTATCCAATGATACCTTTTGCTTACCTGTACCTCTAAGTGCCAAACGAGAAGCGTTGATTGCTTTTACTGAACCCATGGCATTACGTTCGATACAAGGAACCTGTACTAGGCCTCCTACGGGGTCACAAGTTAATCCTAAGTTATGTTCCATGCCTATTTCCGCGGCATTTTCTACTTGCTCTGGGGTTCCACCCATAATTTCTGTTAATGCACCGGCTGCCATTGAACATGCAACGCCTACTTCTGCTTGGCATCCGCCTTCTGCGCCAGAAATAGTAGCATTGGTTTTATATAAAATACCGATGGCTGCTGCGGTTAATAAATAACGAATACAGTCTTGGTCATCTACGGGTTTAATAAATTTATCATAATAGGATAATACCGCAGGAAGTATTCCTGCCGCGCCATTGGTTGGCGCGGTTACCACACGACTGCCGGCTGCATTTTCTTCATTTACCGCTAAGGCAAATAAATTAACCCAATCCATGGCTGACAGTGGGTCGGCATTTTTTTCAACGCATAGTGCTCTGTGTAAAGCGGGCGCTCTGCGAGTGACTTTTAAACCGCCAGGCAATATACCTTCGGTGACTATGCCACGTGCAATACTTGCTTTCATGGCATCCCATATTTCTATTAGACCCGAGCGAATACTTGCTTCATCTTGCAAACACTTCTCGTTATCCATCATGATGGTACTAATACTTAAGCCTTTCTCATTGGCTATTTCTAACAGCTTATCAGCACTAGAAAAGCGGTGAGGGCGATCAATATTGGCATGAGTTGATAAGGCTTTGTCTTTTTCTTTTTCAAAGTCGCAATCTTTAACAATGAACCCGCCACCAATGGAGTAATAGGTTTCTTCGAAGATGACAAGATCACCACTATAAGCAAAAAATGTCATGGCGTTAGCATGTGCGGGCAGGGATTTTCTGCGATGGTAGATAATGGCATTGGCTTTAGGGAAAGCGACAAAATGCTGCATATTCAGGTTTATTTTTTCGCTCGCTACCACCTCAGCTAAAATAGATTCTATAGAATCAACTGGAATGGTTTCAGGGCTTTGCCCCGTTAACCCCAGAATAACGGCTTTACCGGTACCATGACCAATACCTGTTTGACCTAATGAGCCAAACAGTTCACATTTCACGCGATCTGTCTTAATTAATTTATTATCTGCTATAAGATTTTGAACAAACAATTTTGCTGCTTTCATTGGGCCAACGGTATGAGAACTGGATGGGCCAATTCCGATTGAAAACATATCAAATACACTAATCATAAGAAAACCTGAATATATACTGTTATAAGTGGGTGGAATTAAAATTTTGTTCGGTTATTGTAGCTGAAAGCTTTCAACATGCAAAACAAAAATTTGGTTCAATGGGTATAACTATAGCTAATATTTTTTATCGGTTGGCTCAAGCGTGATATTCATTAATTGACTGTTCATTTAATGCGTATCACGCTAGTTTCTTTGGTTTAATAAAATACTCAAGTCATGCAACATAGCGGCGGTTGCCCCCCAAATATTGTAGTCTTGATAAGGCATATAGTGCACATTGTGTTGCTTGCCATCATGATAAACCGGTACTTGAATATGATGTTGTCGTTGCAAAAAGTGTGATAAAGGCACATGAAACACTTCTGAAACTTCATTTAGGTCAATTTGATAGCTGCTGTTATTTGAAATAAGGGCGACAATCGGCGTTACTTCATAACCTGATATAGTTTGGTAAGGTTTAAGTTGCCCAAGTACCTCTATGCAACTAGCGTGTAGGCCTATTTCTTCTTGTGTTTCACGCAGTGCTGTTGCGATCATATCATCATCATAGCGCTCGACTTTACCACCTGGAAAACTGATTTGTCCTGGGTGATGGGTAAGATGACTGGCACGTTTGGTCAATACCACTTCAAGCTGGCCTTGATGATGGACAATGGGGATCAAGACCGCGGCACTTTTAAGCTTATGTCGGTAGCGAAATTTATGTGCTGAAGCGGGCAATGCTTGCATTTGAAAGCGCTGTATAAATTCTTCTCTAGTCATACACACCTTAACGCTACTCTAAAAGTGCCAAGTTCTCTGGGGCTACTTGGCGTTCGGGGGGGCTTTATCTTTGATACTCGGCCTTAGATTATGCCGAGTTTAGTTGGCTTAATACCGGCAAAATTTTACGCACTTTATCGTAAGTTTCTTGATACTCGCTGTCAACATTTGAATCGGCGACTAAGCCACCGCCAGCCCAACAATGTATTTGCTGATTGTGACAAACTAAAGTGCGAATGGTGATGCTAGTATCCATATTACCGCAAGCTGACAAATATCCAATAGAGCCGCAATAAATACTACGTTGGTGAGGCTCTAATTCTTCAATGATATCCATGGCTCTTATTTTTGGTGCACCGGTAATAGAACCGCCAGGAAACGCAGCACGTAATAAATCGCTGCCATCATACTGTGGGTCTATCTTACCTTCCACAGTGCTTACTAAGTGATGTACGGCTGGAAAGCTTTCAATGGCAAAAAGTGCTGGTACGGTTACTGTGCCGGGTAGACAAACACGACTAATATCATTACGTAACAGATCAACTATCATCAGGTTTTCTGCTTTATCTTTACTGGCTTGCTGCAGTTCAATGGCGTTAGCGTGATCTTGGGCTGCATCATCGCTGCGTGGGCGGGTACCTTTAATCGGCTTACTTTGTACTTTATTATCGACCAGTTGTAAAAATCGCTCAGGTGAAATACTTAAAATGGCACTCTCCTCAAAACGTAAAAAAGCTGAGAAAGGTGCTATGTTTGCTTGTCTCAAGGCACAATACGCTTGATATTCGCTACCGGTATATTGGGCGGTAAAACGCTGGGCTAGATTGATTTGATAACAATCGCCAGACAGCAAGTAGTCATGCACTTGCTTAAATTTATCGCGATATTGTTCAGGCGCCATATTTGATTGCCACGGCGTAGTTAACTTGAAATTATTTTCTGGCGCTTTTAGCTCAACGACTTGTTCAGTAGCTTGCGCTTTATTTTGTAAAAGGGCGCGGTTAAAAAATGCAATAAAATCCGCTCTTTGTTCATCAAGACATAACAACCAAAATTGTTGTAATTTTCGATCATAGATTACCGCATGTTGGTAGATACCAATGGCCATTTCAGGTATATCAATATCTTTACTGTTTTGCTGTTTTATGGCCTCAAAACGTTTACCTAAATCGTAGGCGAAATAGCCGACTGCACCGCCTTTAAAAGGCAAGTCGTGTTCAGTAATCTCGAGATGACTAAAGATCGCCTTTTGTTCACGTTTTAACAACAATAATGGGTCGTCATGACTGTGATACTCACTGTTGTCGAGTTTATGATTAATGCGAGTCACATTACCGACAGTGGTTAGTGTGGTATGAGGTTGCCAAACCATAATGTCATAGCGGCTATCAACATGGCTACTTTCACAGGAGTCTAGCCACATTGCCCAAGGTTGCTCAGCAAGTGTGGCAAAAAGTGACTGACTATCAAAGCTTAGATCAAGCTGCAGTAATTTAGCGGATAGCTGCGTTGGGGAATTAGTCGGCAAAATATTCTCACAGGTTTTATGTTAAGTCATTATATTCAAACTACCTTGAGCTATTCAATGCTGCAGTTCGAAGTGGGGTTGCTATATTTGATCGTTATTATTAGACCATTTGATACTAGTAGGTCTTTAACAAGCAAGGTATGATATCGGCAAATTTATAACTTTCAACTCTTCTCTCGCCCAATTAATAAAAAAGAGACCGTTATGGCCATTATTAAACAAAAAGATTTAATCGAAAGTGTTGCAGACGCGCTGCAATATATTTCTTACTACCATCCGCTAGATTTTATTCAAGCACTTGAAAAGGCTTACCACAAAGAAGAAAGCCAGGCAGCTAAAGATGCCATTGCGCAAATTTTAATTAACTCGCGTATGTCGGCTCATGGTAAGCGACCTATTTGTCAAGATACCGGTATTGTTACCTGTTTCGTCAAAGTGGGTATGGCTGTGCAGTGGGATAACACCGATATGACAGTGCAGCAAATGGTGGATGAAGGCACGCGTCGTGCTTATCTTAATCCTGATAACCCATTACGTGCATCTATTGTTTCTGACCCTGCAGGTAAGCGTATTAATACGAAAGATAATACGCCAGCGGTTGTGCATATTGAGATGGTGCCAGGTGATCAAATAGACGTGATGATCGCGGCCAAAGGCGGCGGCAGTGAAAACAAATCTAAAATGGCGATGTTAAACCCAAGTGATTCTATTGCTGACTGGGTTGTTAAAACTTTACCTACTATGGGCGCTGGTTGGTGTCCGCCGGGTATGCTGGGCATAGGTATTGGTGGAACGGCTGAAAAAGCGGGTGTATTAGCTAAAGAAAGCTTAATGGAACCCGTAAATATTCAAGACCTTATCGACCGTGGTCCAGAAAATGCCGAAGAAGAATTACGTTTAGAAATTTACGATAGGGTAAATAAACTTGGTATTGGCGCTCAAGGCTTAGGGGGTTTAACAACGGTTGTTGATATCAAAATCATGTCAGTGCCTACTCATGCGGCGTCAAAACCCGTAGTGATGATCCCAAATTGCGCGGCAACTCGTCATGTACACTTTCATCTTGACGGCTCGGGTCCTGCCGACTTAACGCCACCTAAATTAGAAGACTGGCCAGAAATCACCTGGGAAGTGGGTGAAAATGTTCGTCGCGTTAACGTTGATGAATTATCAAAAACTGATATTAGTACTTGGAAAACTGGCGAAACCGTTTTACTTAGCGGCACCATTTTAACCGGTCGTGACGCGGCTCATAAACGCATTCAAGAAATGTTAGCTGCTGGAGAGAAATTGCCGGTAGACTTTACGGATAAATTTATTTATTACGTGGGGCCTGTTGATGCGATAGGCGATGAAGCCGTAGGCCCAGCAGGACCAACAACAGCAACCCGTATGGATAAGTTTACTGAAATGATGCTTGCAGAAACGGGTTTGCTCGGCACTATCGGTAAAGCCGAACGTGGCCCTGAAACCGTTCAGTCAATTAAAAACCATAAGTCGGTCTATTTAATGGCGGTGGGTGGCGCAGCCTATTTAGTTTCTAAAGCTATTAAGAAAGCAAAAGTAGTGGCTTTTGAAGATATGGGTATGGAAGCTATTTACGAATTTGTGGTTGAAGATATGCCAGTCACTGTCGCTGTTGATAGTTTAGGTGAATCAGTTCATGTCACTGGGCCAGCAATTTGGCAAGTAAAGATTGAAGAGCTAGACAGAAAATCAAAAGAAAAATAACCCGTTAGATTAGTATAAACGCCCATTAGGGCGTTTTTTTTTGGTCAAAATAAAGGTCTTAATATCAATGGAACTAGCCAAAAACACCAGCGAAATGTTATTGAAGTGCTATTAAAATGTTACGTGAAAAAAGTGAGGTGTTGTTTAATATAATAAAAAAAGATAGTTAATTAATTGCATGACGACTTTGTATTTCTGCTGTAGAATTTTAATTAATTCATCTAGTTATAAAGCTAAATTTGAAAGGTTGCAAATTATTAATGGACGAACATAACGATGTTGAACATCGCCTTATTACTATCATTTTTTATAGTGATATATCATTAAAACTTATGCATGAAGTGCGCACGTTTCCGCAAAGTAAAACCGGTCGAGTCGTGATCCCCGCAAGCTTTAAACTGGATAAATCTATCATTGCGGTTTGTGATGGTGCCGTTGCTATTATCGATAAGTTTGGCGACAGAATCTAATAACATCAGCCATGGCTGTTTCAGGTTAGTGATACCAATCTCACTAATTATCTAATCATTTTTACTGATTAAAATAACCCACTACTGCGTTATTTATTTAATAATTAGCACAACTAGTGATTAAATAAATGCCTTATATTTGGCCATTTTTACTACGTATAAAGTAGACTACCTAATTAATTAAATGGGTATGAACAAATCATTTTTACTACTAGCTGTTTTTATTGTTTAACTAATAGCTAGCTGTTGTGACTAAAATCACGCTATGTGACTAGATAAAACTAAAGTAGTGATTATTTTGTCTGGCATAAATTTAAACGTGTCTTTTTAGGTTATTGATAAATTGTTTGTATTGGCTAAATATGTATTCATTAACCGACCCGAGTTGATGTTAAATAACGATTAACCTTATTAATAAAGTATGCTTTAATAACTGTTAATATTTACAGTATTTGGCTTTACAATGAATTCACTATCCAACTCTTCACTTAACCCGCCACTTGACTTCCCATTCAATTCACCTTGGTTAGCTTTAGATAATTTTCCTGTCTTGGTCTTTATGGTGCTAGTATTAATTATTAGTTTAATTATCATTGCGTTAGTGTTATTTCGCCAAGTAAAAAAAAGCCAAGTATCCTCTCTAGCACAACAGCAACTTTTGCAGCAGTTAGCTGAAAAAGTAAACCTTAGTTATGAAGTTAACGGCAATAATCAGCAGCAACTACAACAACAGTTAAGTTTTAATCATCAGCAATTAGCTCATCAGCAAAGTGAACTAAAAACCTACTTTGAGCAGCAAATCTCTGATTTTAAATTAAAATTATTACGCCAACATGGTGAGCAAGGTGAAAAACAAGCACAGCAACTATATAGCCATAGTGAGCAACTTAAAAAGACCTTATATGAACACCACATCACTTTTAATGATAATCAACGCAACGCCACAGAACAATTATCCAGCCAACTTACAGCAACCTCTAAACTTGGCCGAGAAGAAATGGCAAAATCACTGCATTTATCCAGTGAGCAAATGGCTAAAAGAATTGATGACTTAACGATTTCAACTGATAACCGTCTAAAAGATATTAGTGGCCAGGTCGAAAAGCGTTTAGCCGACGGCTTCGAAAAAACCACCAAAACCTTTAATGACATTTTACAACGATTAGCTTTGATTGATGATGCACAGAAAAAAATTACTGAACTGTCCACTAATGTGGTGAGCTTGCAAGAAGTACTGTCAGATAAACGCTCACGTGGTGCTTTTGGCGAAGTACAGTTAAATGCTTTAATTCGTAACGTATTACCGGAACAGCACTTTTCACTGCAACATACCTTGTCAAACGGTAAAATTGCTGACTGTATTTTGTTTCTACCTAAGCCAACCGGTAATGTGGTGGTTGACTCCAAGTTCCCGCTAGAAAGCTTTAAAAAAATGGCTGACAATACCTTAGGTGAATTTGAGCGTAAAGCAGCCGAGCGGCAATTTAAAATTGATATTAAGAAGCATATTAATGATATCAGCGATAAATATCTCATTGAAAAAGAAACCGCCGATGGCGCGATAATGTTTATTCCAGCAGAAGCTATTTTTGCAGAAATACATGCACACCACGGTGACTTGGTTGATTATGCCAATAAAAAACGCGTCTGGTTAGCCTCGCCAACAACACTGATGGCGATTTTAACCACCGCACGTTCAGTGTTAAAAGACGAAGCAACCCGCAAACAAATACATGTTATTCAAGCGCATTTGTCGCATCTTTCAGCTGATTTTTCTCGCTTTAAGGGCCGCTTTGCCAATTTAGCAAAACATATTGATCAAGCGGCAAGTGACGTAAAACAAATCCATACCTCAGCGGATAAGATTAGCAACCGTTTTGATAAAATAGAGCAGGTAGAATTAAAGCAAGAAGATAAAGAAGAAAGTGAAAAAGAAGCAGAGGAAGAAGAGAGTGTAGCGATAACATCGGAATAAATACGACTATAACTTGAGTGCTCTAGCAGCAGTAGGTTAATGCTCAATCATTATCAGAGCTATAAATTATATGCTCATAGCTAACAGTAAGTGCTAACAGCGAACGCTAAATACCAAGTTGCCCACGTCGATATTTTACCTCGGTATTACGCTTGGGCAATAACATCAAAGCTCAATCCTAAACAAAGTGTAAAGTTAGCCCTCCAATATTATACCGACCTAAAACCGCTCGAAATAATATGAGCCAATAATTGAGATAGTAAACGCTTAGCTTAAGTACTTATAGGTACATCTTTATATACCTATAGGATTAATAAGGCTTGCCAGTTAAGTTTACGGCATAAATACCGAGCTATAGTTGGATGATAATGCTTTTAAAAACGTCCCTATACACTGGTATAGGGACGTTTTTAAATGATGGTTTACGCTAATAGGCTAAAGTAAAGTTAATCGCACAATTAGCAATTCCATCTATTTGACTTACCTTAATTTAACTTAAGTGAAGCGACTTTAATTTAATATAGCAACATTGACAAAAACTACCGTTAACAATAACGGACAAACAAAGCGTAAATAATTGCCCCATATGGGTAACCACTTTCTGCCTTCTTGCAAAGACACATCGCGTAGCTTGTTACCGCGTTTCCATAACCAGCCAACAACAATAAAGTAAAACAAACAGCTCAGTGGCTGTAAAATAGTCGTAAGTAGACGAATTACCATGCCAAACAGGCTATCAAAAAATGTGATTATGGTCATACTGGCGGTTAATACAATGGCTGATACCAACCAAGTTGCCTTAGAACGGCTAAGATTTTTATCTTCAACAAGATAAGCCACAGGTACTTCTGTTGAGGAAATGGTTGAGGTGAGGGCAGCAATTGATAATAACGAAAAAAAGCCTATGGCTACTACCATGCCTATGTTGCCCATAGAGTTAAAAAGCTCAGGCAATATGTTGAAAATAAGTTGACCCTCACCAATTAACTTATCACCTTGAAATACTTGCTGTCCGGCGGCTTCTGCAACATAAAGTGCTGGAATAATTAATAAACCAGCCATAAAAGCAATAAAGGTATCGAGTACGGTAATAGAAATAGCGAGCTTACCTATATCGTCATCTTTCTTCATATAGGAGCCGTAAACCATCATGCCACCAACGCCAATAGAGAGTGAGAAAAAGGCTTGGCCCATGGCAGAAATAATTAACTTTGGATTAGTGACCTGTGAAAAATCGGGTATTAAATATGTTCTTAAACCTTTTTCAGCCCCGGGTTGTTGCAATATGTAAGTAATTAACGCGACTAGCATGATCAATAAAACTGGCATTAATCGCGCAGACCACTTTTCAATGCCGGCGTTAACCCCTTGATGAATAATAGCCGCGCCAAGTAATATAAAAACGGGTGTAAATAATAAATTTCTTAACGTGCTTGATGTAGCAAGCCACTGAGAAATATCATGATAACCTAATAACTCTGCAAGTGGTGATATTGCATGTGCGAGCATCCAGCCAGCCACAATGGTGTAGAAACTTAACATCATGATAGCGCCGCCTAAACCAATCAGACCGGCATATTTACCAAGCCTTGGTGCGGTATCGCGACAAGCATCTTCTAATGCTGAAACTGGGTTTTTCTGTGCTTGGTTGCCAATATAAACTTCGGCATAAAGTGCCGGTAGGGCAAGTAATATGGTAACGACTAAATAAACAAATAAAAAGGCGCCACCACCATTATTGGCTGCTTGAGTTGGAAAACCCCAAATATTGCCTAAACCAATGGCCGAACCTGCGGCAGCGAGAACAAAACCTATTCTCGAATGAAATGAATCTCTGATATTACTCATAAATGATAATTATTATTGTGGTTGTTAATGCTTTGGTTTGAGCTTACCTAGTTAACACGGGTTAGCAAAGTTTTTTTAACGATTTGTTGGTTTTGATTTTATGTTTTTATCATTTTATTTTTGCAGGCTGACTTATGGGCTATTAAGTAAGCAATAGTTAATAAAACGTTAAGGATTAAAAATTTTAAATGTACAAGAAGGGTTTAAAAACATGGACCGTTTCTATAAATAAATTGCTAAGACATTTTTCTATTTCATCATTTTGTCGAAATCGATGGCCTGCACAAAGATAAAATAAACATAAAGCTATTAATCAATAGCGATTAATAGCTTTATGTTTTACTTAGTTCATCTTGTGCTTAGGATTAAGGACGGATTTGTCCTTGGCCAGCAACACGATATTTAAATATGGTTAGTTGCTCAAGACCTACAGGTCCACGTGCGTGAATTTTACCGGTAGCAATACCGATTTCAGCGCCCATACCAAATTCACCACCGTCTGAAAACTGGGTTGATGCATTATGCATCACTACCGCTGAATCAACGGCGCGCATGAAAATTTCTGCGGTTTCTGCGTTTTCAGTAATAATAGCGTCAGTATGTTTAGACGAGTGCTGGTCGATAAAATCAAGCGCTTCTTCTAAATCGGCTACAACTTTGACCGATAAAATAGCGTCAAGATATTCGGTGTCCCAGTCAGCGTCATTAGCGGGATTAATTCGTGCGTCACAGGCTTGAGCTGCAAGGTCACCTCGAACTTCACAATGCTCTAAGGTATTAAGCAATTTAGGCAAAAACTCAGCAGCTATTGCTTGGTTTACGACTAAACTTTCGGTCGCACCACAAACACCGGTTCTACGTAGTTTGGCATTTTTAACAATACTCAATGCTTTTGCTAAGTCGGCGTCTTTATCAATATAAATGTGGTTGTTGCCATCGAGATGCAATAATGTTGGCACCTGAGCTTCGTTTCTCACTAGCTCTACAAGGCCACGGCCACCACGAGGGATAACTAAGTCAACATATTCAGCACAACGCAGTAATGCAGCAACGGCAGAACGGTCATCGGTATCAACGAGTTGTATACAAGTGGTTGGTAAATTAGCTGCACGCAAGCCTGTTGCCATACACTCAACAATAATGCGAGTAGAATTAAGACTTTCAGAGCCGCCACGCAATATCACCGTATTACCTGATTTTAAACATAAGGCACCAGCATCTGCACCCACATTGGGGCGAGACTCATAGATCATGCCAATAACACCGATAGGGGTTGATACACGGGTTATTTTTAGGCCATTGGGACGATCAAATTCTGCTAGAGCTCGACCAATAGGATCGGGTAATTTGGCAATGCTTTCTAAAGCGACAGCCATAGCTTCGACTCTTTCAGGGTTCAATTCAAGGCGATCAATAAATGACTCAGCTTTACCCGCTTTTCTAACACTTAAAACGTCTAAAGCATTTGCTTCGAGTAGTGCTGGCGTATTCTGACGTAAAGCATCGGCGGCAACGGTTAATGCTTGGTTTTTTTGTTCGGTAGTGGCACTGGCCAGAATCTTGGCTGCGGCTTTAGCCTGCTTACCAAGATTTTCAATCATAGTTTCAGTATCGATAATTTTATTACTATTTGACATAAATGAGTTTCCTTTTGCTTATTCGCTTCACTCTAAACTGTTTGGTAAATTCAAGGTTATGCTATTGAATGGTTAACTTTTATTTTTATTGCCAATATTTATATTAAAAATAATATTAAAAAAATAGTAAAAGTTCAGCTTAAAGCACTTAGTAGTATTCACTGTGCTCAATACTACTTTAGATGTTAATTTAATCGTTATTTATTTAACCTTGAGCCACTTCATCACCTTGGCGAAGAAGTATCAACGCAGCGCGACTGGCTGTTGAGCAGTCGCTAAAACGGTCGAGTTAATGAGTGTATCTCATTTGACATTTTATTTAGACGCTGCTAATTCTGTTTCCATTGTACCATTTTTACTGATCACTTAGTTGCATCATATTTAGACGTGCTGTTCGTGCGTCATTGGCAGTTCCATTGAACCACCAAGTGTGTCGAGTAACTATGCTTTGGTGGTGCGAGGTAAAAACCCCATTGTTATCGCTGATTCAATTCAGTAGCGCGTAATTTTAAAAGCATAAACAGAGCCGTTTCTCACCAATACTGTCACTCGGTTTAGCTCAGCTTCGCTGGCAGCCAAATCCGTATAACCCAATGCTTTAGTTAACCCAACGACAGTGTCTAATTGCGCTAACACCTCGACCAATTTGCGCCAGCACATTTTGCATCAAAGACAGAATCGTTTGTTTGCCAACCCGCTTTTCTATTGAAGATACCGAGTAGCCCTCGGCGATAGCAATAAGGTAAGCTGAATCAGTAAGGTAGCGACAATAGGCTAACCATACTTTTTCAATAAGTGCGCTTTAATCGCCATAACCTTGATTAGACAGCTCTTTAATTGCTTGTGTGACAACAATACTGGGAGGCGTTTTGACTAAAGAAGGGTTAATGATGGTCATTGTCTGATCAGTAGAAGTTACCCAGTGAGTCAACAATGAAGCACAATCGTCCTACAACCAATCATAATTAATGACACAAAACTCCTCATGCTTTTAGTTTGCTGTTGAATGAAATACAGCCTGTTTTGCAAGTGTTCAATATAATCTTAAAAACTCGTTTTGCATTCGTTTTGCAAAGGTGATTTTAAGTTCAATTGAAAAAATAGGGTTTTTAGTATATAATCTCCCAACTCATTTGTCGATTGTTGTCAAATTTTAACGTTTTTTAAAACGTTTCAGCAATTTTTTATCTATCTTTTATCTATCATCCCCAAGGCAATATATTGCTAGTAAAACTGATGTTTTGATAATAAGATAATCGCACAACGACAAAAAATATTACGGAAATATCTGTAGACTTATGCACCAACTTTTTATTGGTTCAGCCCAGATGTTTAATTATATTAATCAGAAAACGGAGTCATTTTGCCCTCATTCGAACAACCAAAATCAGAAAAAGTTTCACGAATCAAACCTCGTATAGTCATTAAAGTTGGCTCGAGCCTTTTAGCAAACGTTAAGAATTTAACACCTAGTTTCGCCTTCATGCATGGCTTGCTTAGTGATATTTCTGCGTTACGTGATCAAGGATACGAAGTTGTACTTACGTCTTCAGGATCAGTTGCATTAGGTCTTAATACCGTTGGCTGTACCATTGAAAACGCCAGCGTTCAAGACAAGCAAGCAGCAGCGGCTTGTGGACAACCCATCTTAATGCATGCTTATAAGCAAATTGCATTAGAGTATGGTTTTGATATTGCACAGGTATTAGTTACCTTAGATGATCTCGAAAATCGACGTCGCTTTCTTAACGTCAAAAATACGGTACACCGTTTGATAAAACAGGGTGTAATGCCGATTGTCAACGAAAATGATACCGTGACCACCGAAGAAATTCGTGTTGGTGACAACGATAGACTAGCAGCGAAAGTCGCTCAAATGATTGGTGCTGAGTATCTGTTTATTTTAACTTGTATCGACGGCGTTTATGACCGAAACCCTTCAGAAGAAGGTGCGATATTTGTTGAGTCTATTGAAGATGTGAGCAGTTATATGGAAGCGGCAAGCAGTACCAGTTCTTTAGGTACCGGCGGTATGCTAACTAAATTGCAAGCAGCAAATATGGCACAGAATGCCGGTTGCACCACCATTATTGCGAGAGGAACAATGGAAGATCCTGTTACTGCAATACTACGTGGCGAACGCAAGCACACCAAATGTATTGCCCATTCATCTCCTTCATCGGCATGGAATATTTGGTTAACAGATCGCTTGCAAATGGCTGGTAGCCTAGTGATAAAACAAGATGTAGCTGACTCATTATATGGTGGTGACGATGGTTTTACCTGCCATGATGTTGTTTCTATACACGGAAATTTCGAACGTGCAGACGTACTTCACGTCTATGATGAAAAAGGTGAAGAAATAGCACGTGGTTTGTGTAATTTCTCATCAGATGAAACTGCTATTATTTCAAGCCGTCCAGAAGAGACTGTTGAGAATATACTTGGCTATGCTGCATCACATCGTTTGATTAACAGTGAAAATTTAGTCGTATTGGCTGAACATCATCTTTCTTGGGATGAACCTGTTCAAGGTGAATAGTTAATCACTTTGATATAACAACAAGGGCCGCTGTTGAATACTAATTTCGCTTTATCTGCGTTACTGTCGTATTCAAGCGGCCTTATTTTTATTTAAAAATTCTTACTACCCCTAATTTATTTTCACTTCAAAAAATTTAATAACCTTTATTTTTACTCTTAGCTTAAATGCTTAAGTGCTAATTGGCATAACTGAGTTTAAGTTTTAGCTAGGCTGATGATCACTATATTTCCCCGCACAACAAGATCACAAACTTAATGAAACTGCTAGAGCCTGTTATTTTATAACTTTTTATTAAAGTCATCGTTAGTATCGATTTGATTAATGAGGAACTCAGCTTTTTTATAACTGAAAATGAATAATGACCAGTCATAAAACGTAGTCAGTAGTTAGGCTACTTATAAATCTCATCACAGAGCAGCTGTTTATGTTAACCCTTAACGTGAGCAAGTAATTAATCAAATGGGCATAAATAGCTTTTACTTATTTTAAGATCATCAGCAGAGATGTCAGTTGACGTATTCCTTATTTTAATTGATATTCATAACTAAACAGATTGCAATGGAGCTTAATATGCAAAATAACTCAGATCTTGGTTTACAAGATAGTCAGTTAGTTAAAAATTGTTCATACATTAATGGTCATTGGCGTAGCAGTGAAGCTCAGATCATTGTGACCAATCCAGCTGATGGCAGTGAAGTGGCGAAGGTCAGTAATGCTGGTGTTGTTGAAACAGAATTAGCGGTAAATGCCGCTAAAGGTGCATTAAAAATGTGGTCGGGAAAATCGGCTAACGAACGTGCAGGCATAATGCGTAATTGGTTTAATTTGATGATGCAACATCAAGACGATCTTGGGCGAATATTAACCTTAGAACAAGGTAAGCCACTTGCCGAAGCTAAAGGCGAAGTAGCTTATGGCGCGGCATTTATTGAATGGTTTGCAGAAGAAGGCAAGCGGGTTTATGGTGATACTATCCCAGGACCATCAGGGGATAAGCGCATTATAGTGATTAAACAGCCGGTAGGTGTCGTTGCCTCGATCACACCCTGGAACTTCCCTAATGCTATGATCGCCAGAAAAGCCGGGGCTGCACTAGCCGCCGGTTGTACCTTCGTTGTTCGTCCGGCAACACAAACACCACTTTCAGCGTTAGCCATGGCTGAGCTTGCCGAGCGAGCAGGCATTCCTGCAGGGGTATTTAATGTGGTGGTTGGTGACGATGCTAGTGGTATAGGCAAAGTGTTAACTCAGCACCCTGATGTTGCTAAGTTTACCTTCACAGGGTCAACGCCCGTAGGAAAAACGTTGTTGAGCCAATGTGCTACAACCGTGAAGAAGGTATCAATGGAGTTGGGCGGCAATGCGCCTTTTATCGTTTTTGCCGATGCTGACATTGATGCGGCTGTACAAGGGGCGTTGCTTTCAAAATATCGTAATGCTGGCCAAACTTGTGTTTGCACTAATCGTATTTTCGTTCAAAACCAAGTGTTGGAAGAATTTACTGAAAAATTCACAGCTAGCGTGGCGAAATTAGTTATAGGTAATGGTTTAGATGACGGGACTATTATTGGTCCTATGATTTCTAGCCAGGCGGTTAATGATGTTGATAAATTAGTGCAAGCATCTATTGCCGCGGGCGCGAAAGTCATTTTGGGTGCTAAGAAAGACCCCGCGGGCGAAAACTTTTACCAAGCAACAATTTTGAGTCATGTTACCAATGATATGCCCGTTGCTAAAAATGAAATATTTGGTCCAGTTTCTCCCATTATCGCCTTCGATAATGAAGCCGAGGTCATCGCTATGGCTAATGATACAAAATTTGGTCTAGCCGCTTATTTTTATGCCAGAGATATTGGCAGAATTTGGCGTGTTGCTGAAGGGCTTGAGTATGGAATGATTGGCATTAATGAAGGCATTATTTCTAATGCTGCTGCGCCATTTGGTGGTGTTAAGCAATCAGGTAGTGGCCGTGAAGGCTCGAAATATGGCTTAGATGATTATTTAGAAATTAAATATTTATGCCTGGGTGGTTTAGATAAATAGCGCTATTGTGCCAGTATTATCACTCGCTTTATTGATAATGACGCAGCGGATAATCACTAGGTATTAGCGATTTTCAGCCATGTTAAATAGGGCTTGACTGGTTAAACGATAGGGTTAAATTTGCTGTTACTTGCAGTGACGCCAGATTTTTATGTTATTCATACTGATAATTAAAAGTTGTCGATAAAGTTATCAGTATGGCTAAGGCGTTAACTTGTAACGCGCGTAGCCAAAAAGCCACTTACCTAGTGATCCTTTTTGTTATCCAGCTGCAAAATAAGTGTTTTTAATTCTGTTATCTCTTGTTTTAAGTCACTCAACGTTGGCTGATTTTTGTTCTTTACTTTTGAGCGCTCTTCTTCCATCACATTAACCACAATGCCAATGACCATGTTGAGAAAGGCGAATGCGGTAAAAAAGATAAAGGTCATGTAGTAAATCCAGCTATAAGGATAAATTTCCATCGTCTCATACTGAATGTCGGTCCAATCTTCAAACGTCATCACCCTAAAAAGTGTCAGCATCGATATAGCGATGTCACCCCATAATTTCGGGTTAATGGTATTAAACAAAAAACTACCAACAGCCGCATAGATATAAAAAATTATAAACATCAACAACACGACATAGCCTAATTGCGGCATGGCCTTAACCAGTGAGTTAATGAGTATTCTAAGTTCAGGCACAACAGAAACCATTCTTAAAACACGAAACACTCTCACTAATCTAGCCAGTAAAGCCATTTCAGAATCATTTATCGGGATAAGGCTGATAACAACAACTAGCGTATCGAAGATATTCCAAGCTGATTTAAAAAAGTTTATTTTCTTTTCTTCTGTCAGAAAGCGTAACGAAATTTCAAATAAGAAAAAAAGTGTGATGAAAGTATCGAGCAGTGAGGTAATAGAAATAGCTGTATTTGAAAGCGGGAAAGTCTTAGCGCCAATTTCAAGTGCAGAAATTATAATGACACAGATAACACTTAATTCGAAAAATTTATTGTTTTTTAACTGGGTGAATGCAACTTTAGTTTTCTGATACATTGGGATAACTTTAATCATGGATTATGGGGATATTTAACCTCGGATTATAAGCCTTTTGTTACGCTTTTGGCTAAGTTTTTAGTGAAATTTTTAGTAAAGTTTTAGTAACTATTTATGTTGAAATAACAGCCATTTTTCTGGATAAATTGTCGAGGTCGTACAGCTCTAATGTTAAAGTAAGACAATATAATAAAATATAACACAATATAATAAAACATAAGACAATGTAAGATAAGGTAAAAATCAATTACCCTTTGCATTGTTAGTAGAATAGTAAAATGCTATAACTACCAACCACATATACTTTTATCAATTGAAATAATAGATTATAACTATATGAGCAAATATAAGCATTCACTTGGTAGTAAACAATCAGCGTATTTTAAGGTGTTATGGATGACGGTTCCCAACCGAACGTTGTTAGTATTTTTCTTGATTTTATTTACAAACCTATTGGTTGGCTTTACTGCGCAAAGTCAAGGTCAAAGTCAAAGCCAAGACCAAGACCCAAGCCAATTCGTCGATAAAAACTTTGGTCAGCAGCTATCGACAATCGAAGCCATGGTGGATCAACACCAAGCTTTAGATTTAATCACCTTACTCAGTGCAGACAAAACCTTATCAACCTTAGATAAACTTTCCGTTTTAGCCAGTCAAAGTAGAATATATCATCAATTAGGCCAACTTGAGCACGCCATTGAAACGGCCCAAAAAGAGCAGCAACTTGCCAATGAATTTGACTTAAAAAGGCTTGCTGCTAATGCTTATAAAAGAGTGGGCGTTTATGCCTATTATAACGGTAAAAATCGCTTGGCTTTATACTCATACCAACAAGCACTTAATTACTACCTTACTCTCGACGAGCCTATTGCCCAAGCCAACTTATACAACAACATTGCTTTGGTTTATGGTAGAACAGCCCAAAATGAACTTGAGCTAGCGATATATCAGAAAATTCAACCTATTTATCAGAAGTTTGGCAGTAAAAAAGATCAACTTGACGTCTTAAATAATATTGCCAATTTGCATTTACGCTTAAAGCGCTACGATGCATCAATTCAAATGTTTTATGACATTATAGAAAAACGCAAAGAAATTTCAGATAAAATTGGTCTAGCAATGGCGTATAGTGATTTAGGCTCCTCCTATAAGTATGCTGGCGATTATCAACAAGCTGAACACTTCATGAAATTGGCACTTAGTTTACATCGTCAAAATAAAGATGATTATAATGCCGCGTCTACATTACATAACTTGGCCGAACTTAATAATGATCTTCACAACATCGACCAAGCGATAACTTATGCTAAGGAAGGTATTAACTTAAGTCTTGAACAGGGACACAACAATGCTTATTTGGGGGCAAAATATAGCTTAGCTACCGCTTATTTTTATCAAGGAAAGTATGAACTAGCATTGCAGCATCTTGAACAATCTACTGAAGTGATCAACCAAATCGGCAATAAAGAACAACTTAAGCACAACTTATCACTACAAGCCCTTATATATGCAGCGCAACATCATCCGTTTAAAGCCGTTAAAAGCCTACGTGATTTTATGCAAACACAACTTGAATTAGCCAATAACCAACTTAACTCGCAATTGGCTATTTTTGATTCTGAGCAACTAAAGCAACAAGTTGAGCAGTTAAAGCAACAAAAACGTTTACAAGTACTGGAAATGAGCCGTTCGTCACAAGTGCGTATTATGATTATGATTATGATTATTGCCAGCTTACTGATTGGTTTTTTAATTGCACGTCGACTAATAGAGCGGCGCTCAAAGCAAGCACTTGAGTCAAAAGTCAAACAAAGAACCACCGAACTCGAATATTTAATGCAAGAGCTACAAAGTGCTAACAAGATCAAAAGTCAATTTTTAGCGAACATGAGTCATGAAATTAGAACACCTTTAACCACAGTTATTGGTCAAGCTGAGGCGATAATGAGTGGTGATGTTGAAGATGAATTTATTGGTAAAGAAGTTAAAATTATTCATGGCAATAGCTTACATTTACTTGAACTGACGAACAACATTCTCGATTTAAGTAAAATTGAAGCCAATAAAATAGAACTTGAAATACAAACACAAAACTTGCACGACATTTTGCAAGAACTCGCGAATATGTTCAGCTTACAAGCAAGTTCTAAAGGCTTAACTTTTGACATTATTCATTGCTTGCCTGAGCCTTTTTTAATCGAGATGGATGGTTTTCGAGTTAAACAAATCTTGATCAACTTATGCGCTAATGCCGTTAAGTTCACCCCAAGAGGACATGTAGAATTAAACATTAGTCAAAGCAAAGGTAATTTGATATTTAAAATTACCGACAGTGGCATCGGCATGAGTAGTTCGCAGCTGCAAAGCCTATTTGAAAGCTTCACCCAAGGGGATAGTAGTATTAGTCGACGCTTTGGTGGTACCGGCTTAGGCTTATGTTTATCAGACCAGTTAGCTAAAATCATGGGCGGTAAAATTGAAGTTGAAAGTGAGTTAAATCAGGGCAGTGTTTTTGCCTTTAGCTTACCTTGTACCGCCAATTTCAGTGAGCAATGCGGTGAAAGTAAAATATCGTCCACCGAAGTTACTATTGAGGAAGAACACCCAAAATTGCAGGGCACCATTTTACTGGCGGACGATCACAACGATAATCGACGACTTATTGCTCGGTTATTAGCGTCATTGGGGCTAGAGGTGTTAACTGCCCGTAACGGTTTAGAAGCAGTCGCTTTATTTGAACAACACCAACCTGAGTTGATTTTAATGGATATTCAAATGCCAGAAATGGATGGTATCGAGGCATTTAATATTTTGCGGCAAAAGGGCTGTAAAACGCCGATTATTGCCTTAACGGCAAACGCCATGTCGCATGAAATAACGCATTATTTATCCTTGGGCTTTAATGGCCATTTATCTAAACCTATTGAACGAAATATTTTTATACCAACCATTATAAAATTTTATGACGGTAGTCTTTCGCACGAAAAAGCCAGTGAAATTTTTAATAACCTTGATATGTCAGACTTAGTGCAAAAATTTAAATCAAACCTAGTGTTAGAGCAACAAGATTTAGTCTTACACATTAATAATAATGACTTGGATCAACTGGGCAGACTGTCGCATCGCATTGCTGGTGCCGCGCAAATGTTTGGCTTTGCTGAGCTATCTAAATGTGCCCTGCAATTAGAAACAGTGATTAAAAATAATCCAAACAATCAAAACTCGAGTGTTAGTCATCACACCCAAGAATTATTGAATGAGATAGACCAAGTGCTATGGTAAAACGTAACTAAATAAACTTTGCTATGTAAATTAAAGGTTATTTTTTAATTATTAAGTTGTGTTTTATTGTTGATTAAATGTTGGTGTTATATCTGCTTAAAGCAACAAAATAAATCAATGACCTAGAGCGTTGTTAGTCGAATACTAAAATGCTATAACTAGCGGCTAAATAATATATTTATCAATTGAAATAATAGACTAAAGCTAAATGAGCACAAAGAATAATTTACTTGTTAGTAAAAAACACGCGTATTTTAAGCTGTCATCGAAAGTAATTTTCAAGCGAATATTGTTATTACCTTTATTCATTTTATTGACAAATTTGTTCACCAGTTCTGCGGTGCACAGTCAGAACCAAAGTCAATATATAGGTAAAAACTTTGGCCAGCAGCTATCGATAATCGAAGCCATGGCAGACAAAAAACAAGCTTTAGTTTTAATTACCTCGCTCAGTACAGATAAAACCTTATCTACCTTAGATAAAATCTCGGTTTTAGCTAGTCAAAGTAGAATACTTCATCAATTAGGCCAACTTGACCATGCCATTGACGTTGCCCAAAAAGAGCAACAACTTGCTCAGGAATTTGACTTAAAACAACTTGAAGCTGACGCCTATAAAAGAGTGGGAGTTTATGCCTACTATAAAGGTAAATATGCTTTGGCTTTACATTCATATCAGCAAGCACTTAATTATTACTTTATCCTCGATGAGCCCATTGCCCAAGCAAATTTGTATAATAATATTGCCTTAGTTCATGCAAAAACCAGTGAGTTTGAAAGTGCGCTGTTGAGCTATCAACTAGCGGAAAAAATATATCAAAAATTTGGTAATGAAACCGATAAAATTGATGTGAAATTTAATATTGCCGACTTTCATTTAGAGCTAAAACGCTACGATATAGCGATATCTATGTATCTGGACGTAATAGAAAGTCGGATAAAAATTTCAGATAAAAAAGGTATCGTTATGGCATATAGTGATATAGGCAAGGCTTACAAATATGCTGGTGATTATGAAAAAGCTGAGTACTACATGACACTGTCGCTTAACTCTTCCCGTAAAAATAAATATGATTTTTATACTGCTACGGTGTTATATCACTTAGCCGAACTACATAACGACCTTTATAATATCGACCAAGCTATAGCTTATGCCACAGAAGCTCTTCGCTTAAGTATTGAGCAAGAACACGACACTGCTTATGTAGCTGCATTATATAGTTTAGCTAAAGCCTATTTTTATCAAGGGAAATATGACTTGGCATTACAATATACTGAGCGTTCAAGTGAAATGGCTGAAAAGAGGGATCATAAAGATCAAATGCAATATAACCTTTCACTACAATCACTTATATATGCCGCGCAGCATGAAAACTTTAAAGCAGTTAAAAGTCAACGTGATTTTTTGCAAGTAAAATTTGAGTTAGATAATAACGAACTTAATTCAAAATTAGCCTTATTTAACTCTGATCAATTAAAACAAGAAGTAGAACAATTAAAGCAACAAAAACGTTTACAAGCACTCGAAGTAGAGCAGTCTTCACAAACGCGTATTATTATAATTATTGTGGTTATTGCCATCTTAATGATTGGTTTTTTAATTGCACGTCGACTAATAGAGCAGCGTTCAAAGCAAGCACTTGAGTCAAAAGTAAAACAAAGAACCACCGAACTCGAATATTTAATGCAAGAGTTGCAAAGTGCTAATAATATTAAAAGTCAGTTTTTAGCGAACATGAGTCATGAAATTAGAACACCATTAACCACAGTTATTGGTCAAGCCGAAGCGATAATGAGTGGTGATGTTGAAGAAGAGTTTATTGGTAAAGAAGTTAAAATTATTCATGGCAATAGCTTACATTTACTCGAACTGACGAACAACATTCTCGATTTAAGTAAAATTGAAGCCAACAAAATAGAACTTGAAATACAAACACAAAACTTGCACGACATTTTGCAAGAGCTCGCGAATATGTTCAGCTTGCAAGCAAGCTCAAAAGGTTTAACTTTTAAAATTATTCATTACTTGCCAGAGCCCTTTTTGATCAAGATGGATAGTTTTCGAGTTAAGCAGATTTTGATCAACTTATGCGCTAATGCGGTTAAATTCACCCCAAAAGGCCATGTAGAATTAAACATTAGTCAAAGTGAAAATAACTTAATGTTTAAAATTACTGACAGTGGTATCGGTATGAGCAGTTCGCAGCTGCAAAGCATATTTGAAAGCTTTACCCAAGGGGATAGCAGTATTAGCCGACGCTTTGGTGGTACCGGCTTAGGACTATGTTTATCAGACCAGTTAGCCAAAATTATGGGGGGTAAGATTGAAGTTGAAAGTGAGCTAAATCAGGGCAGTGTTTTTGCTTTTAGTTTACCCTGTACAGCCAGTTTCAGTGAGCAATGCCGTGAAAGTAGCATATCGTCTACCAAAGTCACTGTTGAAGAAGCTGCGCCATTACAGGGCACTATTTTACTGGCTGAAGATCACAAGGATAATCGACGACTTATTGCTCGATTATTAGCGTCATTGGGGCTAGAGGTGTTAACCGCACGTAACGGTTTAGAAGCGGTCGCTTTATTTGAACAACACCAGCCGACGTTAATTTTAATGGATATTCAAATGCCAGAAATGGATGGTATCGAAGCGTTTAATATTTTGCGGCAAAAGGGCTGTAAAACGCCGATTATTGCCTTAACGGCAAACGCCATGTCGCATGAAATAACGCATTATTTATCCTTGGGCTTTAGTGGCCATTTATCTAAACCCATTGAACGAAATGTTTTTATACCAACGATTACAAAATTTTACGATGGCAGTTTTTCGTACGAAAAAGCCAGTGAAATTTTTAGTAACCTTGATATGTCAGACTTAGTGCAGAAATTTAAATCAAATTTGGTATTAGAGCAGCAAGACTTAGTGTTACACATTAATAATAATGACTTGGAACAACTGGGCAGACTGTCGCATCGCATTGCTGGAGCTGCGCAAATGTTTGGCTTTGCGGAGCTATCTAAATGTGCCCTGCAACTAGAAATGACCATTAAAAGCAATCAAAAAAATCAAAGTTTGGTGATCAATCATCACACCCAACAATTGTTGAATGAAATAGACCAGGTGCTATGGTAAGCGGTATTTAAGCAAGCTTATGGGGAGTTAAACTGTGTTTCTAAGGGGGTGTTTAAGTCTGACGCTTTGTTAAATGTGAGCGCTAATGACGGCGAATAGCTTTGAATCACAACTATAATTTGTCACCAGCCCCGACATGTCAGCCAACATTTGTTATGTGATTCTATTGCTCTTAAAGCGCTATTGTTGCGACTGCGCTATCAAGTCTACTATTTTAATTTTATGTTGGTTGGCAAGCTCAATCCTACTAAGTAACCTTTTGCTATACTCAAGTAAACTAAAGCTAAGCAAACTAAAGCCAAGAAAAAACCCTTAGAACTTAAGTTTACCCATCAAGATGTCTTTATACATAACCCAGTCACCTAACAGGCTATACCAAGGATAAGTGAAGGTCGCTGGTGTATTTTTCTCAAAGAAAAAATGACCAAGCCAAGCAAAGCCATAACCTAGAAAAGGTAAGGTCCAGAGCAATATCCAAGCAGCATTAATCAAGACATAGGCCAGAGTAATTATAATTAAACTAGAGCCAATAAAATGTAACCGTCTGCAGGTAATATTTTCATGTTGGCTTAAATAAAACGGATAAAACGACTTGAAATTTTTATATTTTTTAACGGCTGTATTTGTCATGAAAATCACCTAATTTATTTTGCTGAGCAATACTTTTAAGCCGATTAAAATCATAGCGCCACCAAGTACACGGTCGATCCAATGGCCTAAGCGTTGAAATTTTTCATTAACACTTGGCCGAGAAAGTAAAACCACCACAGTAGAAAACCACAGCAGTTGTAATATCATCATCCATATACCGTAAATAACCAAGTGTAAGAGTGGTAAATTCGGTGATAAAACCACAGTAAACAAGGCTACAAAATATATTGGCGCTTTTGGGTTTAAGGCATTGCATAAAAACCCTTTCGCAATTGCGCTTAAATGGGTGTGTTTTTTCAGCACTTTTTGCTCGCTGGCTTTGCCAATAGGGTCAAGGTTACTGACCGGTTTAGCGCTTAAACCTTGCACACCTAAGTAAATTAAATAACCACCACCGATAATTTTTATCGCCCACAATGCGGTTGTTGAGTTAGCGATAACAGCAGCTAAACCTAGCGCAGAATAAATAATATGCACCGACAAGCCCAATGCAATACCAATACTGACCATAAAACCTGTTTGTTTGCCGTTAGACAAAGTTTGTTGCGACACCAAAACAAAATCAGGCCCTGGTGATGCTGCCGCCAACAAATGTATGGAGGTTATTAATAGTAAGCCTTGCATTAAATCCATGAGTATTCCCTAAACAGCCACCTTAAAAATATTCTCGTAAAATAGCCTAAAAAGCGACTAATAACACCTATATCGATAACATGAACAAAACTCATTACTAAATTAACACTGCTAAAATATAGCTGCAAATATTAGTTTAGAAAGCAGACTTATTGATAAAAACACTCATTTGTATTAAACACTTTATAGCGTTGGGCATTTTTTAGGTGCCACTTCAGTCCATCAAGCGCTAAGCCGGCGCTTAATGTGATGGGCCGAATATGTATGGCCAAGTTAATTTCATCTAGACGACATAATGAACGACAACAGAGCAATTAAAACGGATAGATCGTCAGAGATTAATTTGGTTGAAGTTCAGCACAATTTGGCGTTTTTCGCTAAATCTGTCTAGATATTGCGATTTTATGCCATTGGTAAGAGTTAATAAAAACTCGTATGTTACAGTGCAGGTATTATTTAATATTATTGCCAAGAATACTGAAACTCTATTACACGTACTTGGCCAATAAGTAAGGAAATCTGATGAGCAGTTGAGGTTTTATCAGCTATAAAATAAGACTAAGTTATTACTTATATTGAGAAGTTTTATGATGAAAGATGTAAAAAATGAAGTTACGGATGAAATTAAAGCAAAACTATTGTATTGGCGTAATATAAAAAGTAAGAGAAATAAAACCCTGCTCATTGTTTTTCTTTTAAGCTTGGTTGGCTTAAAGGTATTTACCACAGTGTTAACTTTTGAGTGGTTAGCGGGTTTATTTAACTCGGTATAAAGTAAGGTTTAAAATAGATGAGTAATTGCACAACTTAGGTGGCCTTAGTTGTGCTTACTGAGCCTTATTTAAGTCAGGTATATTTAAGTCAGATATATTTAACTCAGATATATGTACCGATGAATTTATATCAAGTTGATTATTTGCTGTTAAAGAAACTTAAGCGGTTATTCAAGATGATTAACTCGAGTTAATTAAACAATAGACCTCGAAAGTTTTTTAAACATGTAAGGCAATATAAATGCTGATCAACTTGTCACTAGGGGAGTAACTCGCTATTTTGATAGCGTTAATTATTTTAGCTAGTTTTTATTTTAACTTATTTAACTTATTTAATTTCAGCTGAGCTTAATTTTATACTCAAATAGGTGCTAGCAGCCTAAGGAATATAGTGACTTCAAAATTACCCCGATGGGTAGAATACGGTGCATTTGTGCTTGCTTTAGTGGCAGGACTTATTAATGCGGTTGGATTGTTAGGCTTTAAACATCAATCTATTTCGCATTTATCTGGCACGGCTACACTGCTTGGCACAGGAGTCGTAAACTCAACATTTACTGATGCTTTTCATTTACTGCTTATTCTATTTAGCTTTTTAATGGGGGCGGGTATATCGGGTTACTTTATTCATGGTGGGGCCTTAAAATTAGGCCGCAATTATAGTGGTTTGCTTTACCTAGAAGCGGCATTGCTTTTTGGCGCTATTTATTTCTTAACCAAAGATTCTTTAAATGGCCATTATTTGGCCTCAGCAGCGTGTGGATTGCAGAATGCCTTAGCCACTACTTATAGTGGTGCGGTGATCAGAACAACTCATGTCACCGGTATTTTTACTGATTTGGGTATTATGTTAGGTGCAAAATTAAGGGGCGATACATTTGATAATAGAAAGGCATTATTATTTCTGTTAATTATTATAGGATTTATTGTCGGTGGGGGCTTAGGTACTTATTTATTTAGTTTGTTTAAATTTTATGCGCTATTTGTACCCGCAGGTATTTGTATTTTATTAGCCTTAATCTATTCAATTTATAATGCTAATGCCCAAGCTAAGAGCTAGCACTTTTACCATTTTTTCAGGTTACCAAGGTAGGTGGTAAATTTATCACTAGTATATTAGCTCGCTTTATCGACACTTCAGCAGATTGTGTTGTTACTAAGGTGGAGTTATCGATGAAAGACCCCATATCAACTTATGTGAGTATAAAATCATCGTGCTAGCTTTCATATAGGAGAAGTAATGCAAGACTTGAAGCAACAATTAGATTTTATTTTAGAGTTAGACCGTCTTAAAGCTGTCTACCGAAAAGTGATGGTAAAGTCGGATAAAAATAGACCAGAAAACAGTGCTGAGCATAGCTGGCATATTGCCATGATGGCGCAAACCTTACATGTTTATGCCGCAGAGCCAGTCAATGTTGCTCGAGTTACCAGCATGTTACTTATTCATGACATAGTAGAAATTGATGCCGGCGATACTTTTGCCTTTGCAGCACAAGCCGAACTTGATGCACAAGAAGCAAAAGAGCTTGCAGCGGCAAAGCGTATTTTTGGTTTGTTGCCTGAACAGCAATGCTCAGAAATGTTAAACTTGTGGCTAGAGTTTGAAGCGGCAGAAACAACCGATGCTAAATTTGCCAAAGCAATGGATCGGGTCTTACCTTTACTGCAAAATATGAAAAATGACGGAGGGAGTTGGGCTAAGCATAATGTTAGCCGATCTGAAGTTATTGCCCGTAACAATCTCTTAGATGGTTTAGCCCCAAAATTATGGATTTATGTTGCTGAGCAAATTGATTTTGCCGTAGAAAAAGGCTGGTTACGCAACGCGTAGCGGTAATAAAACTTCTAGGTGTGTAGAGCAATGCCTTAGCTGCTTGTTAATATATAAGTCAACAAACAGCTAAGCTTCTATCTTTTAAATTTAAGAATATGACCTTTGAAGTCTTGTTTAATGTAATCGGTATGCTCAGGTTTAATATGGGTAGAGCTAAAACCAAAATCTAGCATTTTTGTACTTAATTTAGTTTTGCGCCCGCGACCCGGATCAACAAGAATAACTTCACAACTTTTGTTTGCATGGGCTTGGATGAAGTTGGCAAGCAATTCAATATGTTCATTTTCATATAGTAGGTCACTACCTATGATTAAATCAAAAAGTCCTAAGCTATCTTGTTTATTTGACCAATTAGTTTGCTCATAGTTAATCGGACCGTCTTGATTAAGCAGGGTGTTTCTCAGTAAAAATTTCCCTACTTCGGGGTGGTAATCTGTTGCGGTTATATCCGCTTTTTGTTTGTTTAAGAGTAAGCTACTAAGCGCTATGCCACAGCCTACTTCTAATACCCGTTTTGTGCCAACGGGGTATTGCGAAATAAAATGTGCCAGCACTAAGCTTGATGGCCAAATAACACCAAATAAAGACCAAGTTGCCGATGAAATGCCTAAGTTTTGGGCGATGTCTTCAGGGTCATAAAATTCTTGTTTATCACGTAAGGTACAAAGATGGATATCAGTGTTACCAAACTCGATGGTTTGATAACTGTAACGAAGGTTTGTCATTGTGCTGCCTAGGTAGGCGCGGAGCCAAGTCTCTTAAGACAAATGACAAAGTGCGCGAGTCGGCTAAGAGTACAGTGTTTAGCTTAAATGACAATATATTTCGTGCGCTATAATTTAGCTGATACAGCTTTTTTGTCGCGAATTTTCTTTGCGACTAAACGATAAAATGCTAAATCATATTAAAATGTTTAGACGTCTATACGTTTAGAGGTTGACATAGCTAGCAATCCAAGTCACATTGTAGTTAGATATAAATGGTAAAGAGCAATATTTTTTTTCAGCGTTATTTTATTACTATTACAGATATAACGAATTACCCGACATTAGGTTATTACTATGCCCATAAAAATCCCCGATGAATTGCCCGCTTTAACGATTTTAGACAAAGAAAATATTTTTGTTATGTCTGAACGTCGCGCTGCAGATCAAGAAATTCGCCCAATGGAAGTGGCTATTCTTAACCTAATGCCCAATAAAATTGAAACTGAAGTGCAAATTCTGCGCATGTTGGCCAATACACCATTGCAAATTAATGTTGAATTTGTCCGCATACATGCCAATGAATCTAAGAATACGCCGCAAGCACATCTAGATAATTTCTACCGCTTATTCGACGATATAAAACATAAACAATATGACGGTTTAATTATTACCGGTGCGCCGCTGGCATTGTTGGATTATCAGCAAGTAACCTTTTGGGACAAAATTTGTCAAGTGTTTGACTGGGCAGAAAAAAATGTGACTTCAACCATGTTTTCTTGTTGGGCAGCACATGCCGCGCTTTATCATCATTATGGTTTGAAGCGACATTTGCGTAAAAAAAAGCTCTCTGGCGTCTACCACCACCATTGTTTGAAACCAGAAGAGCAGTTAACCCGAGGCTTCGATGAAAGTTTTAATGTGCCTCATTCTCGCTATGGTTATATCGATAAGTCGGATTATCAAACACTGGAACATCTAGAAATATTGGCGGAGTCAGCTGAGGCAGGGGTGTATTTATCTGCGAGTAAAAATAAGCAGCAAGTCTACCTTACTGGCCATCCAGAGTATGACGCAACAACCTTGAGTGAAGAGTATTTTCGTGACCTTGAAATGGGCCGTACCACGTCAATGCCTGAGCATTATTTTACTGAAAATGATCCCCATTCAACCACAGCAAACACCTGGCGCAGCCATGGTAGTTTGCTTTTTACCAATTGGTTAAATTATTACGTTTATCAAATTACGCCGTATCAACTAGATGCAAACCATATTAAAGCCATCCATCCAGGGAAATCTCGTGTCTAAGCAAGTAAATACTCAATCAAAAGCACCTGTGGTGCAGTCAGTTTCTTATGGCCGATTACAAGCCGAATTAAAAAAGCGCATTCTTATTTTAGATGGTGCTATGGGCACTATGATCCAAGCGTATAAATTTGAAGAGCAAGATTATCGTGGCGAGCAGTTTGCTGATTGGCATAGCGATGTTAAAGGTAACAACGATTTGTTGGTGCTGACTCAACCTGAGGTTATTAAAGCTATTCACCGCGAATACCTTGTTGCCGGTGCTGACATTCTTGAAACCAATACTTTTAACGCCACCACTATTGCCATGTCGGATTACGATATGGCGGAGTACAGTGCTGATATTAATTTCGCGGCGGCGCAATTAGCACGTGAAGTGGCTGATGAATTCACCGCGAAAAACCCAGATAAACCCCGTTTTGTGGCTGGCGTGTTAGGGCCAACAAACCGCACTTGTTCAATTTCCCCTGATGTTAACGACCCAGCGTATCGTAATGTCACCTTTGATCAGCTCAAAGACGCTTACATTGAATCGACCAACGCCTTGATTGACGGCGGCAGTGACATCATCTTAATTGAAACAATATTTGATACCCTCAATGCTAAAGCCGCTATATTTGCTGTTGAAACCGTCTTTGAAAGTCGCGGTGAACGTTTACCTGTGATGATCTCAGGCACGATTACCGATGCCTCAGGGCGAACGTTATCAGGGCAAACCACCGAAGCTTTTTACAATTCTTTACGTCACGCTAGACCGATTTCATTTGGTTTGAACTGTGCGCTTGGCCCGGTTGAATTACGCCAATATGTGGAGGAATTAAGCCATATTTCAGATGTGGCGATTTCTGCTCATCCTAATGCGGGTTTGCCTAATGCTTTTGGTGAATATGATTTTACCGTTGAAGATATGGACGAGCATGTTGCTGAATGGGCCAATGCAGGTTTTTTAAATATTATTGGTGGCTGTTGTGGCACCACACCAGCGCATATTAAAGGCATGGCTGATGCCGTAGCGAATATCGCACCTCGAGAAATTAAAGCGAAAGAAATAGCTTGTCGATTATCCGGCTTAGAAGCACTGACCATTAAAGACGATAGCTTGTTTGTTAACGTAGGCGAGCGTACCAACGTCACGGGATCTGCGGTTTTTAAACGCTTAATTACCGACGAAAATTACGATCAAGCCATCGCAGTAGCCTTGCAACAAGTTGAAAACGGCGCACAGATTATCGATATCAACATGGATGAAGGCATGTTGGACTCACAAGCAGCCATGGTTCGATTCCTGAATTTAATTGCGGGTGAGCCAGATATCGCCAAAGTGCCGATTATGTTGGACTCTTCTAAATGGGATATTTTAGAAGCGGGTTTAAAATGTATTCAAGGTAAGGGCATTGTAAATTCAATCAGTTTAAAAGAGGGTGAAGACAACTTTCGTGAACAAGCCGAACTGCTGCGCCGCTATGGTGCTGCGGTGATTATTATGGCGTTTGATGAAAAAGGTCAAGCTGATACTCGTGAACGTAAGTATCAAATTTGTCAGCGCGCTTATCATATTTTGGTCGATGAAATTGGCTATCCCGCGGAAGATATTATTTTTGATCCTAATGTTTTTGCGGTGGCTACTGGCATCGACGAGCATAACAATTATGCGCGTGATTTTATTGAAGCGGTAGGTGACATTAAGCAAAACTTACCCCACGCCATGATTTCTGGTGGTGTGTCTAATGTCTCGTTCTCATTTCGCGGCAATAACCCAGTGCGCGAAGCAATACATGCGGTTTTTCTTTATCATGCGATAAAAAATGGTATGGACATGGGCATAGTTAATGCCGGCCAGTTAGCGATTTATTCTGATATCCCTGACAACCTACGTCTAGCCGTTGAAGACGTGATACAAAACTCTGATGATGGCGCTACTGAACGCCTACTCGATGTGGCACAAGAATATCGTGGCCAAGCCGGTAGTCAAAATAGCAAAGCTGATTTAACCTGGCGTGAATTAGAAGTGAATAAGCGCCTAGAATATTCGCTCGTTAAAGGTATTAATGAGTTTATTCTTGAGGACACTGAAGCAGCTAGATTAGTCGCTAAACGGCCATTAGATGTTATCGAAGGGCCGTTGATGGACGGCATGAATGTGGTCGGTGATTTATTTGGTGCTGGCGAAATGTTTTTACCGCAAGTGGTAAAATCTGCCCGCGTAATGAAACAAGCGGTCGCGCATTTAAACCCTTTTATTGAAGCAGAAAAAACTGAAGTAAGATCTAACGGTAAAATATTACTGGCAACGGTGAAAGGCGATGTTCATGACATAGGTAAAAATATCGTTGGCGTGGTTTTACAGTGTAATAATTACGAGATTATCGACTTAGGTGTGATGGTGTCATGTGAAGAGATTTTACGTGTTGCCCGTGCTGAAAAGGTCGATATTATTGGTTTGTCAGGGTTGATCACTCCCTCACTTGATGAAATGGTGCATGTTGCTAAAGAAATGAAGCGCCAAGAATTTAACTTACCCTTGCTTATTGGTGGCGCTACAACCTCTAAAGCGCATACCGCCGTTAAAATTGAACCTCAATATCAACATCCTGTGGTTTATGTACCTAATGCTTCACGTTCGGTTTCTGTGGTAAGTACACTACTCTCTGATGAGCATAGAGCGGCCTTTGTTGAGCGCCAAAACGCTGAATACGTTAAAGTGCGTGAGCGCCATTACAAAAAAGGCCCGCGTTCAAGTTTGATTTCTTTGAAAGACGCGCGCGCCAATGCGGTGCCGATTAACTTTGATAACTATACCCCTAAGGTGCCAAATAAATTAGGTGTGACTGTACTGGATAATATCGACTTAAATATTGTTAGGCACTATATCGATTGGACGCCATTTTTTATGACTTGGCAGTTATCTGGTAAGTATCCCTTAATTCTTAAGCATGAAGTCGTCGGCGTGGAAGCAACTAAGTTATTTAATGACGCTAATGCGATGTTAGATGATGTTATTAATAATAAAAAATTAACCGCAAAAGCGGTATTTGGTTTGTTCCCAGCCAATCGTGAGCAAGATGACTTACAACTTTATACCGACGACTCGCGTACTGAACCCTTAATGAAATTGCACCAATTACGTCAACAAAGCAAAAAGCCCACGGGCCAATATAATCGTTGCTTAGCCGATTATGTCGCTGATAAAACCTCAGGTGTTGATGACTACATTGGCGCATTTGCCGTATCGGCTGGTTTTGGTGTTGAGGCGTTAGTGAAAGCCTTTAATGCCGATCACGATGATTATAATAGTATTTTAATTAAAGCGGTTGCCGATAGACTAGCTGAAGCCAGCGCTGAATATTTACACCAGCAAATTCGCAAAGAATATTGGGGCTACGCGCCAGATGAAACCTTGGATAACGATAGTTTAATTCGTGAAAGATATCAGGGTATTAGGCCTGCGCCAGGTTATCCTGCCTGTCCAGAACACACAGAAAAAGGCTTGCTTTGGACCTTACTTAATGTCGAAGAAAACATTGGTATGGACTTAACCTCAAGTTTTGCTATGTGGCCTGGTGCCGCGGTAAGTGGTTGGTACTTCGCGCATCCAGAGTCTAAATACTTTGCTGTGGCAAAAGTGGCACAAGACCAAGTTGAAAGTTATGCAGCCCGTAAAGAAATGACCATGCCACAAGCTGAACGTTGGTTGTCGGCTAATTTAGATTATGAACCTTCGTAAACTATAAATTATAAGCTTTAGCTTGAAGTGACGAGGGGAGATGTTTTATTAGCCTATCTTATAGCGTAGAAGTAACAGCGCAGAAGTAATAGCAAAGATAAGATAATAAATAAACGGTATAAAAGCTAAAAAGCGCTATAGCAAGACAAGCTATAGCGCTTTTTTAATATTGGTCATCAGCGTTATTTTTAGACAAGATAATGTCGTAAGATTCAGGTCATTGTGTACTTAATTCACGTTATACAATAACGCCCCCCTTAAGTGAACCTATGTTGGAGTTAAATTACTTTCAGCAATAATGTAGCTTTGATGATATCAATAGTTATATTGAGTGACACTATCTCAACAAGCAGACTCAGCTAAGGCAAGTGTTTCATCAGTGATGGTGGTTGAGCTAAGTTGAATTTTAAGTTGTCAGATTCAGATTTAGTGAGCGGTTGTTGGACTGAAAATGTTGCACTGAAAAAATTAACGACTTTTTTGTGCATTTAAAGTGCTGACTATTGCTTTAACGCTAGTGCTTCTGCTCGCTAATTGCCATTATTTCATATCAACTAGGTGAATCAGAGGTTTAAATTCTTAGCAGGCGTTATCGACATAACACGGCTCCATTTTGTATGGCCAATCTCATGGGGTAAATAAACCTGTAAAACGATTGTCATGATAGCTAAAGAATATTTTGTGAGATTTTAATAAACATTAAATTTACTCTTTCTAATTATTTAAAATTGTGAAATATTGTTCAGCAGATATTACTGAGAAGTTTGCATAATATTGTTAGGGTTTCAATCTACTTAGAATGATTAAAATGGGGTTAACTTATTATGTTTGAATTGCTTTATACAAGTATTTCTCCTGCAGGCCTATCAGAGGTCGAATTAATGGGTATGCTAAAACAGTGGCGATTAAAAAACCAAGCGCTCGATATAACCGGAATGCTGTTATATCACGACCGTGAGATCATGCAAATTCTAGAAGGAGAAGAAGATAAAGTTAAAGCACTGTTTCAAACTATTCTTATGGATAATCGACATAGAAATATTGAAGTGATCTATGAAGGGAATATCAAAGATAGAGCTTTTAGTGAATGGTCAATGGCATTTAAGCTACTTGACGAAAATATCATCAAAATGATTTCAGCTGGGTATGAGGAATTTAACCTAAAAATGTCTCCTATTACCATGATTAAAGAGAATCCGAACCGTGGTAAGAAAACATTTTTATCCTTACGAGACATGCTTTAAAGTAAAATGAGCTACTTCATATAGTCACCAGCGTTTACAGTTTGATAGCAAAAGCTCAAATTGTGGCATAACTGAAGCCGGCGTTAGCAATATAATATTTAATCAAAATCAAAATCTCTAATCCCTCTCAATTTTTCAACCTGAACCGTCGCTATCGTATTCAAGTGATCGTTAAACAAAGTGATTTTTATCACAATGTAGCGCACTTTGTCGCATTAGTGCCAATTGAACTAATGCTATTTTATGCACATTTACTGTGCAATAATCTCGCTAATTATGTCTGTTACAAAGGCGCTATTTAATCAGTTCAATTAACTCATGAATAGTTTTTACGGGTGATATTTTAGCGCCTAAGCCTTCCATCGATTTATGATAATTTCGAAACGGAATAAATATTTCAGTAAAGCCATGTTGGGCCGCTTCTTTAACCCGCGGCACACCGCTGTCAATCGGACGCACATCACCATTTAAGCTCAACTCACCCATGATGCAGGTGGTTCTTGGGATAACAAATTCATTCAAGCTGCTTAACAATGCTGTCACTAACGCAAGATCAATACAGGTTTCTGACTCGTCTATTTTTAGACCGCCAATAATATTGAAAAATGTATCATGATAAATTTTGGTTTTGGTATGTTTGCGTAAAATTCCGGTTAACATCTTAATACGGTTCATATTGAGGCCAACACAAACGCGTTGTGGAAACTCAGCTTCGGTTTCTGTGGTGAGACACTGAATTTCTAATAATAAGTTTCGATTGCCTTTGCGAATACAAGTAATGGCTGAGCCAGGTGATTCAGTGCTCGAGCCGGATAAAAATATTTCACTGGGATTATCAACACTGAGCATACCGCGTTCACACATTTTAAAAATGCCCACGGTATCAATGTCACCAAAGCGATTTTTATTCGCTCTTAAGGTGCGTATTTGGCCATCATTAGTGTCGATATGTAGTAAGGCGTCAACAATATGCACTAAGGTTTGAGGTCCGGCAATTTCATTGTTTTTATTAACATGGGCAATCAGAAACATGGTGACGTTATTTTGTTTACAGTATTGCGTTAACAACTGAGCAGCACCTTTTACCTGTGATGGTGAGCCCGGGCTACCATTGGCATTGTCGGTAACCACAGCTTGAATGGAGTCAATAACGGCAAACTTGATTTTTTTTAGCTCTAGTTCTTCAATAATGGCTTCAACACTGGTTTCTGACAACAAGTACAATTCGTCTGGATTATACTCAAGCTTTAAACGCTGGACCCTATTTTTGAACTGCGAAAGCGACTCTTCGGCAGTACAATAAAGTGACGGCATTATTTTTGACATACGGGCAACTAAATCGGACAGTAAGGTAGTTTTCCCCGCGCCTGGATCACCTGATACGATATTGACAGAGCCTGTGGTAACGCCGCCACATAATACTCGGTCAAGCTCACCTATGCCGGTTAATTGCTTTTCAGCCTCAGTAGAGGCTATTTCATTAATTTTTTTAGAGCCACCGCCAGTACCACCGGCATAGCCACCGGTTGAGATACGACTTTTTGTTGGGTTTTTACTTTGGCTGGCGGGGATTTTCATCTCAGCTAAGGTATTCCATGCCCCGCATCGGCATTGTCCCTGCCAACGAGGGTAGTTCATGCCGCAATCGGTACAAACGAATTCTAATTTTGCTAACTTTGCCATTGGGCTGCCTATTGTCTAAATTTAAATTTTTTAACCTCTTGCTATGCAATCAGTCAAAATTATGACAAAACATCAAGGTGAAATGCTTAAATGCTGTTTGTCAGAAAAATTATTATGCTTTATATTCAGGGTTTTAGTTGAACTAATGTCAGTATTTAGTTTATGGTAAACAAAGTTTTTTAGTTCTACTGCTTTTAGAGCAAGTTAACCGGTATAGTTATTGCAGTAAAATAAAAACAGTTAAAGATAAATTGTTTACTATTCAACGTTGAATATAGTGTTGTGGTGTTGATTTTATAACATGGTACGGATACTAAGTTAATATACGATGCGTAGTTGGCTTTATTGTAAAGATATTGAAGCGTAAATGAATAAAGATTTTTCAAAATATAAAAAAATTATTGATGAATTTAGTGGCCAAGTCTTAAACAGTGACTTTGAAACTAAATTTTATGCTGTCTCCAAGAACCTTCCGCAGACTGAACGTTTTCTGTTAAAAATGGAATTAAAACGTCTTGCTGCACCTTGTACTCGTTTGATTGATTTACGAGGTCTTGTCGATGGTGAATGTAAGATTTTTCAACATGAACAAAGGATACACTTTTTAGACAATGTGGCCAGTTTAGTTTTTACAGAAGCGTTTACGCGTTATGGCAGCTATAGTTTGGCTGTCTACGAAGCAACGATGAATACCGAAAATAACTTTCGGGTTATTTATCAAAAAGAGAAAGCTCAGCTCAGTAAAGGCTCGCCAGAAGCCAGTACTAAAATACTTGAAAAATCACAATATCCAGCAAAATTTTATAGCTTTGGTCCTTATCATAACCGCATTGAAGAGCGGATGAATTTTGTCATCTCGATTCAAGTCACGATCGGTAATGATCGAACATTTAAATGTAGCACTTTAGACTTAAGTGTCAGTGGCTGTAAGTTCAAAGTGAATGACCTCAGGCCTATTGCTATTGGTCAAAAAATCACAATACGTTTCAGTGGCTTGGAAGACCAGTTTCAACTAATGGCTGAGAGCGACTTTACTTATGAAGTTAAAAATTTGACCGTATTGGATAACATGCAGCTAGTGGGTGTTAAAAGAGCTCATCAAGACAAGTCTGGCCCCAATAGTTTTACCCAATATATGCTTAGCTTTATTCAAGAGAATAAACGTCGCTACAAAATAAATTTAGATAATAGTATTAGTGCCTTGCAAGCTCGCAGTTTTGAACAATATGTGCTGCCTAAATCTAATGAACTAGCTGTTTTTATTGAAAAAAATAATACTAGCTTAACGCCAAAATATGCGCTGACTTGCCCTAATAACCAAGGTCTTTATCAGTATTGGCAGGATGAACAACATAATTCGACATTATTTTGTTTAATTACACCAGAACGAATCACTCGACTTAAAAAGCTGGCGCTATCTGGACAGTCGCTATTAGTGTTTAGTTTTATTCATCAAAGCCAAGGTAAGTCATATTTTTATACTGCCGATGAACTACAGCTTGGCGATGATGCTGAATTTATGACTCAATTTTTGGCTTTTGCAGCGTCAAAAGAAAACTTCTTAATTACCCAACTCGCTTTGTTGGATGTAGTGCCAAGTCGCGGCCAGTCAAATTTTACTTTATCTAATAGTATGACTGAGAAAAACGCGTATTTAAATGCGCCACTATCTAATGAGATTCAGGCATTATTGGCTAAAACACCTTATATTGTTGTGGTAAATGATGTTACACAAAATGAAAGCGTTCAGGCATATCAATCCTTGTCTTATGAGGGCATTAACAGCGTTAAATTGAAAAGATTTGGTCATAAACGCTTAAGTGAAAAGTTGATTGTTGATAACATCGGCATAAACTATAGAAATAAGCGACAAGAGTTACGTTTTACTTATAAAACGCCAGTTCATGTTGAAATTAATGATGTTATTTTAACCGGTGTTTCTCTTGATTTTTCTCCCTCTGGTTTGAAGGTTTCACTCGATAAAACAACCATGTTGCTCAAGGGTGACATGGTTTACTTAAGTTTCCCTAAGCTACAAAAAATAACTTCAGCGTTTGCTTTAACTGACTTACCCTATGAAGTTGTGCGGGTAAATAGTGCTAAAAATATTATTAATTTACGGGTTTTTGTTCAGCAGCATCAACATATTGGCCGTAAATTTTTTAAAGCTTTGATTGATAAAAACAGCGATAAATTGACCTCTGACGAATATGATACGTTTAGCCCCGACTTAGCCAGAGCATTGCGTAATATCTACAGTGCAAGTTCAACCGTTCCTGCGCTTGTTATGCAAACAAGCGGTAGTCGTTATAAATCAGAAGTTATTGCTGGTGGAGACTGTCATAGCAACTTAATGTCAGTAATGCAGCAATTAAGTGATGGGAATTTATATTACAACTTATATCCTATCTTGGGTCACGCGGATATAATGCCAAGCTTAAGTGTTAAGCTAAAAAAAATGCAGGAAATGGACTCGCCCAGTTGCCATGTACTTTATATTGCGCTTAAGGCTAGTGTTGACACGGTAGACAAAGCGGTCAGTATAAAATTGTCTTCAGAGTTAAACAGTGAAGCATTAAAACAAGGCTTTATTCATCAGGCGCTGAAAAATGGCCAATTTTTCTGTCTGATGATAAAGCTTTCACGCGTTGGCGAACCTGACATGAGTTATCTTCATCATGAATTAAGTTATATAAGTGCTTATGCACTTCATCGCGGCAAACAAATTGAACAAAATATTTGGAGTGTTTCCGGCATTGCACAAATTTTTGATATCAGCCAAGAAGCGCTTTTTCGCTATCGTTTAACGCGCAACGCTTAAAACTTTATTACTAGGGCTGATACCAAGTTGATTAATTAAGTGATCAGCTTTCTCATCTTAACCATTAACCATTAACCATGAGCAGATAATGAATCAACTGGCTATGACATATTAACGCTGAAAATGTTGGGGCAAGTTAGCTAAGGGCTAACGGCCCCTGAAGATCTACTTAAGCCAATGCAACAAACAATCTAGGCCTGAGGTGGTAATACAAGCATCAGCTTGCGCTAGTACTAAAGGCTTAGCGTGAAAGGCAACACCTAAGTGTGCTGCGGCCATCATGACTAAATCGTTGGCACCATCGCCCATAGCAACTGTTTGTGTCGGCGCAATATTAAATTCATTTTTCAGCTGCACTAAGCAATTTGCTTTGGCTTTGGCGTCAATAACTTCACCTAGCACTTTTCCGGTTAAAAGATTATTTTTTATTTCTAAAACGTTAGCCACAGCAGCGTCAAGTGATAACATTTGTTTTAAGTGGTCGGCAAAATAGGTAAAGCCGCCTGAGGCAATAGCAACGCGCCAGTGATGTTTTTTCAGTTCGCTAACTAAGGTTTCTAAGCCTTCCATTAAGGGTATGTTACTGGCGACTTGTGCCAAAATGTTTTCAGGCGCATGCTCAAGTTTAGCAACACGTTGATGTAAACTCTGGCTGAAATCTAGCTCTCCTAACATGGCCAGTTCAGTCACTGCTGCTACTTCTTCACCAACACCCGCCAGTGCCGCTATTTCATCGATACATTCAATTTTTATGGTGGTTGAGTCCATATCCATAACCAATAAGCCAGGTATTGAAAGTGTTGGCGCATTCAGTAATAACGCCGATTCAATTTGTTCACTAATATTAAAGTTGGCGAGGCGATCTCGTGCCTGTTTAATATCCTTTACTTGTACGCCAAATCGATAGCTTGTGGCGTTATTACGCTGATTAATTTTATGCAGACAGTGCAGGGTTAATTCACACACGCTCAGCAAATTGACTAAGGTAGTAACTTTAAGATCACCAAAAACAATAAGCTCTAGGGTTTCTGATGAATTTGTTGGGGTTGATAAGTTGTTATTATCAAATAAAACAAAGGCTTGTTGCGTTTTATCAAAAACAATGGCGATATTGTTCGAGCTTGAGTCAACCGGTAGCCATTGTGTTAAATTTAAGTGCTGGATATTGTCTAAAGAAACTGATTTTTTTTGGGTTGTCACGATACTGCCTTATATGAAAAACACGATTTAAAATAACTGTCCTAGTATAAAAAGTTGAAATATGGTTCTATAATGCAGTTATAGAAATATAGGAAGCAATTCGTTTGATGAAGCAAATAGAACAGCCTTTATACCCTAAATTATCACCGATTTATAATAAAATATTACAATTAGCGCTCGCTATTTTATTGTTGGTATTTTTGATGGATTTTTGGGTAACTAGTCGTGATAGTCAGCAACTGCAGATCCAAGCTCATGCCAAGAAAATGGGCAAGCTTTATTTAGCACAAGCAGCAACAAGCACATTGCCTTATTTGGCGCAAAACCCTAGCCAGTTAAAGCAATATACCGACAACTTAGTGCAGCAGCCGTTAGTAAAGAGTGTGCATATTTATGGTATTACTGGACAAAACATCGCCAGTTCAGAGCAAGCAGAATCTATTAATGATCTTTTTGGTCTTAGTCTGCGAAAAATCAACCAAACTGATGATGTGATCCCTTTCGTGCAGGAACTGCGCACAGATAAATTGCACGGCTATATTCGACTCTCACTCTATCGCTCAATATTAGCCGATGAACTGATTAAAAATAGCCGTGATCAATACGATATTATGCGTTTGTTGATGATGGTTGCCGGTGTTATTGGCTTTCTCTTAACCCGTGGTTTAAATCGTTTCAGCCGTCAAGGTTTCAGGCCACCTAGCCGTTAGTGTAAAGCATTTTTTAACACTGTTTAGTAATGTTTTAATATTATGTTTTACCTAGCTTTTAGCGAAAGCTAAAACAGTGTTTATATTCGACTCCAATGCATGGGCAAGTTCACTCGCTGATTCAGAACGAATGCTCACCAGTGCTTGAAATACTTTGATCAGCTGTAAGGGCGAATTATCTTGGCCTTGAAAACCATATAATGGCATTGACGGTGCGTCTGTTTCCAACACTAAGCTTGCTAGTGGTAGTCGCTTTATGGCTTTAATGGTTTTTTCCGCGCGTGGATAGGTAATTGTGCCGCCGATACCCAGCTTAAAACCTAAATCAATATACTGACATGCTTGCTGGTAACTACCTGAAAAAGCGTGAATAATTCCACCTTTAGTGAGGTTTTTTTGTCGTAGCATAGCGACAATATGCTGATGCGATTTGCGATGATGAACAATAATGGGTAATTGGTAGGATTTTGCTAAGGTCAGTTGTTGTTCAAAAATTTGAATTTGTTGCGCTAAATTATTTTCTGCTTGAGCAATAACGCCATCAATACCCGCTTCACCGATAGCCACAATCTCATTGCGGTGGCTTTTAACTAAGTGTTCTAAAACAGTCAGACTATCAGCATGTAAGTCATTGAGAAACCAAGGGTGAATACCTAAACACGGATGCAATGTTAGTGTTTCACTACTGTGATTTTTTGCTAGTGTTAGTGTCTTATGCCAGTTTTTAGGGCCAATGCTAGGTATAACGATATGGTGAATATTCGCTTGCTGGCATTGCTTAAGTAAGTCGGGTAAATTTGCAGAAAAAGCGTCAAAATCAAGATGACAATGGCTGTCGGTAAAGCTTAGCATGTCTGTCATTTGCTCCCCCCACCTTAGGTTAACTAACCATTTTCGAAGTGTTAATTCACTTTTTTAATGAGCGAATCAACACTACCTAGAATGGCTATTTTATTTACATGCGTTCCATTACGTCAATGCCTAAAATATCTAAACCTTGTTTAAGCGTATTGGCAATTATGTAGCTTAGTGCCAGTCGCGATTGCTGTACATCACTGGCTATATCATCTTTTAATATTGGGCAGGCTTCGTAAAAACTCATATAAAGACTGGCCAGTTCATATAAATAATTACACAGCAAGTTGGGTGTACATTCACTAATAACTGAGTCGATAACATTTTCTAGCTGCAATAACTTTAGTGCTAACGCTTTTTCTTGTGGTTCAACAATAGCAATGGCGGGTAAGTTATTATTGGCTGAAAAGTCGGCTTTAGTAAAAATACTTTGAATACGTGAATAAGCATACTGTAAGTAGGGCGCGGTAGCACCTTCAAAACTCAGCATGGTTTTCCAGTTGAAAATATAATCACTGGTACGGTTTTTTGATAAATCAGCAAACTTGACCGCGCCAATTCCCACTTTTTTGGCAATTTCAGTTAAATGTGCTTCGCTGTAATCAGGGTTCTTTTCAGCAATAACGGCTTTGGCTCTAATAACGGCTTCATCAAGTAATTCAGCTAGTTTTATTGTGCCACCCGTTCGTGTTTTAAAAGGCTTACCGTCGTCTCCCATCATCATACCAAATGGGCAATGATCATAACTGACATGTTCAGGTAAGAAACCGGCTTTACGCGCGACAATTTCAACTTGCTTAAAGTGTAAAGCTTGACGAGCGTCAGTAAAAATAATAATACGATCAGCTTTTAACTGACCACTTCTGTAGCGACAAGCTGAAAGGTCGGTGGTGGCATATAAGTAACCGCCGCCAGACTTTTGCACGATAAATACTGAGGGCTCACCATCTTTGTTGGCCATTTCATTAATAAACACAACTTTAGCGCCTTGATCTTCTACCGCTATTTTTTGTGCCATGAGTTCATCAATAACGTTTGATAAATCATTGTTATAAGCACTTTCACCCATAATATCTTTACGGGTTAAGGTCACGTTGAGTTTTTGATAAATATCTTCACTATGGCTAATTGAAATATCAATAAACTGTTGCCAAAGTTTTGCACAATGGCCATCGCCACTTTGCAATTTTACGACGTAATCACGAGCACGATCAGCAAAACCGTCTTCGTTATCAAAACGCACTTTCGCTTCACGATAAAAGTTTTCTAGATCTGACAGGGCAGTTTCTGCCACTTCATTAGACGCCAACTTGTCGCTTAAATGGGCTAATAACATACCAAACTGTGTACCCCAATCACCCATGTGATTTTGGCGGATAACATGTTCACCACGAAACTCAAGCGCGCGCACAACGGCATCACCAATAATGGTCGAGCGTAAATGCCCTACGTGCATTTCTTTTGCCAGGTTAGGAGCAGAGTAATCAACGACAACATTTTGAGGCTTTATTGCTTGTATTACGCCTAAATTTTTGTCATTTGATATTTCATTTAATTGCTTTGCTAACCAGCTTTTGTCTAAATGAATATTAATAAAGCCAGGGCCGGCTAATTCAACTTTTTCAGCGATACCGGTTAAGTCCAGGGCGGCAACGACTTTAGTTGCCAGTTCACGTGGATTGGTTTTTAATTTTTTAGCCGCACCCATGACACCATTAGCTTGGTAGTCACCAAAATTTGCTCGGTTAGATAAACTTATCGCAGGGTTTGTGCCTTCTGGTAAACCTGCCGCTGTCATGGCTGCGCTAACTTTTTCATTCAGGATGTTGCTAATATTCATTTAAATTAACTCTTCTTCGATTAAAGGCTCAAGTGAGCGGCGATAACTTGAGTGAATAAGCGTGATGTTTTTCATTACGCTTATGGATAAATTATCGGCTATCAATGGTTTTCACTTACAAGACACTTATTAATGCTCGCGTGTTTTGTGAAACTCAATATCTGGGTGGCGCTCTTGCGCTAGGTTTAAGTTAACCATAGTAGGGGCGATATAGGTTAAATTATTGCCACCATCAAGTGCTAGGTTATCATAAGCTTTCTTTTGAAATTGCTCTAAAGTACGCTCATTATCACAACTACACCAACGTGCAGTTGCTACGCTGATCGGTTCATAAATAGCGTCAACTTTGTATTCAGTTTTTAAGCGTTGTACGACAACTTCAAACTGCAATACACCTACCGCACCAACGATCATATCGTTAGAGTTGAAAGGTCTAAATACTTGTACTGCACCTTCTTCTGATAATTGGATCAGGCCTTTTTGTAATTGTTTGGCTTTGAGTGGATCGCGTAAACGAATACGACGGAACATTTCTGGCGCAAAATTTGGAATACCACTAAATTTCATATCTTCACCTGCGGTAAAGGTATCGCCAATTTGAATACTACCGTGGTTATGTAAGCCAATAATATCGCCGGCATAAGCTTGCTCAACATTAGCGCGATCACCGGCCATAAAAGTTACAGCATCCGCAATTCTAACGTCTTTGCCGATGCGGACTTGTTTCATCTTCATGCCTTTTTCGTACTTGCCTGAACAAATGCGCATAAAGGCAATGCGATCACGATGTTTAGGGTCCATGTTGGCTTGAATTTTAAAGACAAAACCAGAAAACTTCTCTTCTTCAGCTCTAACAATTCGGGTGTCAGTTTCGCGCGATAATGGCTTGGGAGCCCAGCGAGTTAGGCCGTTTAGCATATGGTCAACACCAAAGTTGCCCAATGCGGTACCAAAATATACCGGTGTTAATTCGCCTTTTAAAAATTCTTCATGATTAAATTCATGAGAAGCGCCAACAACCAGTGCTAATTCTTCACGTAAGTCTTCAGCGTAATTACCAATAACGGCATCTAGCTCTGGGTTATCTAAGCCTTTAATGACGCGTTTTTCTTGAATAGTATGACCTTGACCTGTCTGATATAAAAATATCTCATCAGTCAAAATATTATAGACACCTTTAAACTCTTTACCCATGCCAATTGGCCAAGTAATAGGGGCACATTTTATTTTCAGTATGTCTTCAACTTCATCCATGACTTCCATTGGATCTCGCACATCGCGGTCCATTTTATTCATGAAGGTAATGATAGGGGTGTCGCGTAAACGGGTAACTTCCATCAGTTTAATGGTACGCGCTTCAACACCTTTAGCTACGTCAATCACCATTAAGCAAGAGTCGACTGCGGTCAGTGTTCGATAAGTATCTTCTGAGAAGTCTTCATGGCCGGGGGTATCGAGCAAATTGACTAAACAATTGTTATACGGAAATTGCATTACAGAAGTGGTAATTGAAATACCACGTTCTTTTTCCATTTCCATCCAGTCAGATTTTGCATGTTGTCCCGACTTTTTACCTTTCACGGTACCTGCTTTTTGTATAGCTTGACCAAAAAGTAAGACCTTTTCAGTGATAGTCGTTTTACCTGCATCAGGGTGACTAATAATAGCGAAGGTGCGTCTAAGGTCGACTTCTTGCTGTTGTACAGACATGCAAATTACCTGTTTTTAAAGTGGATGAAAAAAAATTAACTTAAATTTTAAAGCGCAACATTATAGCGAAAACAAGTGCGAAGGGCAGTAACAATATCTTGTATTGTCACTTTATTTGCTATTTTTTACCCTGATAGGCAATAGTTCTTGCTAGCCAAGGCATTTCTTTAATTGTGCTAAGGCAAATTTAAATTATTGATGTGCGCTTAATCAATGTTGGGTTAGCTTTTTTATCTAATGAATATCTAATAAACAACTAAAAAATAGTTAAGAAAGTAGTTAAAAAAATATAAGTATGATCAGCCTTTGAATGTTTTATAACTGATGATGTGATTTTTCTAAATAAGCTTATATTATTTAAAGTTTTTGTCTGTTCAGTGCAGTAGATATTTGATTTGTTTTAAGTAAAGGAAAGGAAGGCGTTGTATTGTCGGTCAATTAGAACCGCCTAAGGTAAAAAAGCAAACCCTATGGATTGCTTTTTGCCTTTTATTTTTGTGTTACTGAGTTATTGATATTATTAACATCTGACTACTTGATCGGTGAAAGTAGTTCATGATTAGTGATTAAGTTTCTGACCCCATGGGCATGATCTTCGTTAAACTCATTGCTTTCACACCACTGAGCTATTGTATCAATATTGACTTTAGCCACTTCAGGTCGAACACTCCAAGTGACTTGAAAAGGTGAGCCTACTTCATTATAACTAGGGCCAGTGGTTGAACCACTATATACCACGGGTTTACCGGTATTGTTGGGCAGGTTTAATGCTTGATACTGTTCGTTTTGTTCGCCAACTAAGGTTAACTGAGTAAAGTTCAAGGCGTTATTATCGTTAACCAGGACATAGACTTGAGTTTCCACTCGTAGTTGGGGGTTTTTAATCGACTCACTTAAACAAGCACCTAAGGTCGCTCCAGGTTTTATCTGCGCAGATGAATGAACGTAATGTACTTCAATGGTATCGCCAGATTGTAAGCCGCCGTGTTTACTAGGACAAACATTTTTAGATACTGGTTGTAGTTGCTGTGCAGTTAACTTGCCTGAATATAGATAGCCGCTTTGATATCCTTGACCATCACCATTACCGGCATATTGGGTAAATTGTCCACCGGTATGCTCAGCATTTTTGTGAAAATGAATGTTACATAAGTTCATGGTTTCGTAGGCGGGTGCTGTGCCAAAATCAATAGTGTTTGTGCCCACAACAGCATCTATATCTCTAGGAGATTGTGGGCCAAAACCTTTATTTTTTGTGTTGTGAGCAAGTGCGGCTCTTTGCTGGCTAACAAGCTCGTCGCTAACCGTGTTTAAGTGCGTTGAATTTGCCTGCACAGTGAGTGATAAAGCCAGTGGCATAATGGCTAGCAAGTAATTTATTTTATTCATTAGAGCTCCAAAATTAGCATTAATCTAGTAATCGAGACATTATTATGTTTTAGACAAGGTGTTGAATAATCGACTATTAAAAATATGAGAAATAATAGGTAAAATATAATTGTAATGACTCAAGATAATATAGCAAGCAGTAATGGTTTAGTTAATGGCTGAGTTATTGGCTATAAATTTAGTGATCGTTATAAGTTGTTAAGGGCTGTGTAATTCTACTGAGGCGGCTAGAGATAGGTTAAGCGGTAATTGCTCAGCTTAACCAGACAATTTTGGCCAGACAGAATTTGCCTGACACTATTTTCCAGACACAATGGCTCGATAATAAAGTCAGTATTATCCCAAGTGTTGAGGAGAAAAATGGTCAGGGTTTTACTGTGCATTATTATGGCAAAATCACACAGACTTTAATTTAACTTCACCTAACTTCACCTAACTTTAGCTTATTTTATTTTAGTTTTTTTGACATCACTATAGCGTCTTCATAACCAAAGCCGGTATTGCTTGGGTAATAGCCGGTTCTGCGTGATATTTCAGTAAAGCCCTGATTAATATAAAGCATTTGTGCGCTAATATTTTTTGCCCGTACTTCGAGGAAAATACTGTCGCTAGCGAGTGTTTTACAGTGTGCGAAAAACTGTAACAACAGAGCTTTACCGTAACCTTTACCTTGTTGCTCTGGGCTAACACAAATATCCATTAATGTTGCTTCACCTAAGATGAACTCGCCAACATAAAAACCGACAATACTATTATCTACAGTTAAATAATCACCAAAATATCGCCCACTGATACAACTTCTAAAGGTTTTTTCACTCCACGGGTGTGGGTGGCAGGCAAGTTCAATCACCATAAGCTGTTCAACTATATCCTGATGCACAGGCGTAAAAGTAGTGTTTATTATTTGTTTCATGTTGAGCTTAAAGATCCTATTGATTGCCACAATAATTTTTTTAATTCTGGCGAGTTGGCAAGCGTGGTTAAATCGGGTGTACTTAAGCAGTTATGCTGAAATTCAATGCGTTCATTTTCCGTGAATTGCCAATTAATAATACCTAAATCGATTTTATTATGGCTAATGGATAAATCGGCGCTATTCGCACCTAAACAACGAATAATATCTTTAAATAGCGGTTGTTTAAGCAATGACTGTAGATCGACAGTAATATAGTCACTTTGTGCTGTTTGCTTAGTTGTATCCGGACTTGATTGTGATAATGCGGGTGAGGTAACTGCGGTGCTTGAGTCGCTATTTGTAGCGTTATTTTGAGCAGTCTCAGTAGCATTAGCTGACAATAAGTTATGGCTGGATAATTCTCGCCTTTGCCAAACGGTGATGCCCATGGCTTGTAATAATTCAAATTGTCTTTTGTTAATGCTCATATCATTTTAGCTACAGTTAGAAATCACAGTTATCATGACAGAGTTTTGAAATAGGAAGAACTAGAATTTGTTATAAATACGATTTGTTAGTTAATTAATCAAATTAGTAAGAACTAACATGATCTAACATAAGAAAGGATATTGGCAGGGGTGGAGAGATTCGAACTCCCAACCGTCGGTTTTGGAGACCGCTGTTCTACCAATTGGAACTACACCCCTGCAACAGATTCGAATTATACTGATGCCGAGCTAAAGGTAAAGCGTAAATTTAAAAAAAATGACTGTTCGGCTAAATAAACAGCAGATGTGCGGGTTTTTATTCATTTCTATTAGTTTTTGTTGGTTTTATAGTCGTTCACTTCAAGGTTCTGCTTGAAGTAGAATAGCGAAATAGCCAGACAACTAAAGTTGTTTGGCTATTTCGTGTGGTTTTATTTACTTTTCCAATGACAAAAACGTGATTCTTCAGGATACGGGTAAACATCGGCAAAAACGCCTTTAGCCACACTCGCTTGGCAGTCTTGCCAATATTGAGCTTGCAGTAAATTAGCATGATGACCTAAAAATGCTTGTCGATAACGCTTATTGGCTAATGCAAAAGTGGCTATTTCTTCTGGAAATACATCACCAGGGTCAACTGAGTACCATGGCTCTGCCGCGTAAATTTGCTCTTCTGTGACGGCTTCTGGTTTAACGCGAAAATTAACCTCATTCATATAGGTAATTTCATCGTAGTCATAAAAAATTACTCGACCATGGCGCGTGACACCAAAATTTTTCAACAACATATCGCCTGGAAATATATTGGCGGCAATTAGCTGTTTAATCGCTTCGCCGTAACCATACATAGCGTTGTCTACTTGGGCATCATTGGCTGTTGCCAAGTACAAATTCAGTGGCGTCATTTTACGTTCGATATACATATGTTTAATGATCACTAAATCATCTTCATATCTTAACAACGAAGGGGCAACGGTATTGAGTTCTTCAAGTAGCTCGGCTGAGAAGCGCTGTTTTGGAAAGGCCACTTCTGAATATTCCATCGTATCAGCCATTCGTCCCACTCGATCATGCAATTTAACTAAACGATATTTGCCTTTAACATCTTCCCGAGTCATATTTTTACTGGGGGAAAACTTGTCTTTAATAATTTTAAAAACATAGGGATATGATGGCAGCATAAATACCGACATCACCATACCTTTGATACCCGGCGCGAGTACAAGTTTGTCATCACTGTTATTCAGGTGGTTTAAAAAGTCACGATAAAACTGGGTTTTTCCCTGTTTGTGAAAACCGATGGCAGAATATAAATCTGCGCTAGTTTTATGGGGGGTTAAACGATTAAGAAAAACAATTAACGCGTGTGGGTGCTGACAATCAACAAAGAAATAAGCACGAGCAAAACCAAAAACCACCGCCATATCTTCACCTTCGGTGATCAAAGCGTCAATAAACAAACCTTCTTTTTCAGTGTTTAATAGCGAAATAATAAAGGGTGTTTCACCACCTGGGGAAATTACCCGGCCAATAATGTAAGCGCCTTTATTACGGTAGAATACAGAATCTAAAATATCGAATTGTAAATCTGATAGCTGATAGAGCGTTTTATCTGCGTGTTGACGAAATTTTGCTATCAGAATATTGATATCTTTTTTCAAGTGCGTAAATGGCACTGAAAAATTTTGTTTATTCATAATGTGGTTGATGGTTTGAAACAATCCTTGTTCGGCAGGAAAGTAACTGGTAAATATTTTTGGTGTCGGTAACGTATCTAAGCGTGTGGCGGTTGATTGCACGAAAATATAGGCATTATGATAATATTCACGCTCAAACAGATGGCAAAATATTGAATTATAAAAACTCTCAGCTAACTCTGGTTGAGGATGTTTACTAAGTATGTCTATATAGCAACTTTTAACATATTGCCAAAGTTCATCACTTAACTCAGTGACCAGAAAATCTTGTTTAATAGTGGTGAGTGTTTCTTCTATACGTTGATCATAAAAGTCAGTACGGGCTTTAGCGGCTAATTGTATGTCATGCCAACGTTGTTGCTCAAAACGTTGTTTTGCCGTTTTTGTTATTTCACTGTAAAGATAAATATGTCGCTCAAAACCGTTGATAATAGTTTTTGCGATAGCGAAAGCAAGATTTTTCATGTGCTTACCTGACTAAGTTATTTTATTTCAGCATACGTCAAAATGAAGGTTTTAGGTGATTAATTTTAAATTATAGTCGCTATTTATGCTCGTGATAGCACTGAGGTACTTTAGGTGATATTGCTGTTATAACCTATGCTGAGTTTTACAAGTTAATACTTGCTATTCGTGACGTGCAGCACTAAAATTACGCGTTTTTTAACCTTTAAACTAGTTTATTTACCATGCGTGTTGCTGATTTTTCATTTGATTTACCCGAAGAGCTTATCGCTCGATACCCAAAAGCCAACCGTTCAGCCAGCCGTTTAATGACCTTAAATGGTAATAGTGGCGTGCTTAATGATGAGAATTTTACTGACCTTGTTGCCCATGTTAAAGCGGGAGACTTGTTAGTTTTTAACAATACGCGGGTGATTCCAGCGCGCATGTTTGGTCAAAAAGCCAGTGGTGGTAAATTAGAGGTTTTAGTTGAACGTTTACTCGATGAACATCGGGTGTTAGCACACATTCGCTGCAGTAAATCGCCAAAGCCGGGTAGTGAAATACTATTAGAAGGTAAAGTTAAAGCCACTATGGTAGCAAGACATGACGCCTTGTTTGAGCTTAAATTTCATGGTGAACAATCAGTGTTATCCATATTAGATGACGTTGGCCATATGCCGTTGCCGCCTTATATTGATCGACCTGATGAAGACAGCGATCGTGAACGCTATCAAACAGTTTATAATGAAAAACCGGGTGCGGTAGCCGCGCCAACAGCGGGTTTGCATTTTGATGATGCACTCATGGCAGCACTGAAAGCCAAAGGTGTAGATTTTGCTTTTGTGACTTTACATGTAGGTGCAGGCACCTTTCAACCCGTAAAGGTTGAGGAAATCGCTGACCATATTATGCATGCTGAATATGTTGAAGTGCCCGCGAGTGTTGTCACTCAAATTGAGCAAACTAAGGCCAATGGCGGTAAAGTTATTGCGGTGGGCACCACGTCAGTTCGTTCGCTAGAAAGTGCCGCTAAAGTGGCTAAAGAACAAGGTAAAGCCTTTAGTGAATTTTATGGTGATACCGATATTTTTATTACCCCAGGTTATGAATTTCAAATTGTTGATAGTTTAATTACTAATTTTCACTTATCGGAATCAACCTTACTGATGTTAGTTAGTGCCTTTGCCGGTTACGACAATATTATCGCGGCTTATCAACATGCGGTTGCACAGCAATATCGCTTTTTCAGTTATGGTGATGCCATGCTGTTAACGAAAAAAGATCACAATACTTAATCGTAAAAAATACAAGTTGGCTAGGTTTAGCCACTTAAACGTAAAAGCAGCTAGCCTGTTTCGCTAGTGGGCGAAGGATGAAATATGACAGATAAAACAGAAAAAAACGCTATGCAGTACGAGTTACTCACCACAGACGGTAAAGCTCGACGTGGTCGCTTAACCTTTGACCGTGGCACAATAGAAACCCCAGCGTTTATGCCAGTAGGTACTTACGGCACAGTAAAAGGTATGAAAGCTGAAGAAGTAGCAGAAACAGGTGCCGAAATTATTTTAGGCAATACCTTTCACTTGATGTTACGCCCAGGTACTGAAATTATCGAACAACACGGTGGCTTACATGGCTTCATGAATTGGGATAAGCCCATTCTAACCGATTCAGGCGGCTTCCAAGTATTTAGCTTAGGTAAAATGCGTAAAATCACCGAAGAAGGGGTTAAATTTAGCTCGCCCGTGAACGGTGAAAAAATTATGCTAACACCTGAACGCTCAATGGAAGTTCAGCGCAGTTTAGGCTCTGACATCGTGATGATATTTGATGAATGTACCCCTTATCCCGCGAGTCATGAAGAATCAAAAGTGTCAATGGAGCTTTCATTGCGTTGGGCGCAGCGTTCAAAAGATGCCCATGAGGGTAACCTCAATGCTTTATTTGGTATTGTACAAGGCGGCATGTATGAAGATCTACGTGAAGTCTCTGTTAATGGCTTAACCAGTATCGGTTTTGATGGCTATGCTATTGGTGGCTTATCAGTTGGTGAACCCAAAGAAGATATGATTCGAATATTAGATCATACCGCGCCCTTGATACCAGAAAATAAACCCCGATATCTTATGGGAGTTGGTAAACCTGAAGACTTAGTTGAAGGTGTGCGCCGCGGTATTGACATGTTCGATTGTGTGATGCCAACACGTAATGCCCGTAACGGACATTTATTTGTTACTAACGGGGTTATCAAAATTAGAAATGCTCGTCACAAAACGGATACTGGCCCATTAGATCCTGAATGTGATTGTTATACTTGTAAAAATTATTCGCGTGCTTATTTACATCATTTAGACAAATGTAATGAAATTTTAGGCTCGCAATTAAATACCATGCATAATTTACGTTTTTACCAACGTGTAATGCAAGGATTGCGTGACGCGATAGAGCAAGGCAAACTAGATACGTTTGTTGCTGAGTTTTATGCGCTACGTGATTTACCTGTTCCGCCATTAGCTAGTTCATTAGCGGACAATGAAACAGCATAAACAGCTGTAATTTCGCCATTTTATAAAATTAATCAGAAAAATAAAAAGAGGTATTTATGAGTTTATTTATTAGTCAAGCCCACGCTGCTGCAGGTCCCGCTCAAGGGGCTGATGGTATGTCAATGTTAATTATGCTAGCTGTATTTGGTTTAGTATTTTATTTTATGATCTATCGTCCACAAGCTAAACGTGTGAAAGAGCATAAAAGTTTGATGTCTGAATTATCAAAAGGTGACGAAGTACTAACACAAGGCGGCATTGTTGGTAAAATTGCTAAAGTTTCAGATGAAAAAGATTTTATCGTCGTAAGCATCGCCGAAGGTACTGAAGTTACAGTACAAAAAAGTGCAATTAATGCTGTATTACCTAAAGGTACAATGAAATCTCTATAATGAGATCTTGTTGGCTTTTTTCGCTATAGCGGTTTTGAAGGTGTGCATTGATAGTGATCAATTGCACGCCTTACATAGCTTATGCAATAGTGATAACAAAAATTATAACAAACTTTCGTGCGATAACTTAGTTTAGTATTAGCGCGCGATTCAAAAGAAAATAGGGTGATATTGTGTTAAACAAATATCCATTATGGAAGACATTGATGGTGCTATTTATAGTAGCTGTTGGTGCTTTGTATGCGACTCCTAACCTTTATGGTGAAGATCCCGCAGTACAAATTTCTGGCTTGCGCGGTATTGAAACAAACGCAGCAACGTTAGACGTAGTTAAGTCACACTTAGATGAAAAGAAAATCTCCTACTTAAGTCTTGTGATGGAAAACGGTCAAATATTGGCGCGTTTCAATGACACAGAACAACAATTACGTGCGCGTGATCTACTTGATGACAATATTGGTGATGAGTATTCAGTTGCCTTAAACTTAACACCTGCAACACCTTCTTGGTTAGCAAGCATTGGCGGTACGCCAATGAAGTTAGGTTTAGATTTAAGTGGTGGTGTTAGCTTCCTAATGGAAGTAAACATGCAGGAAGCGATTGTTAAAGTACAAAAAAGTTTAATTGATGATTTTCGCACGGGTTTACGTGGCGAAAAAATTCGTTATCGCTCAGTTAAAGAAGTTAATGATGCCATTAGTATTCAATTTCGTAATGCTGAAGACTTAGCAAGTGCAGAGTCATATCTAGAAAAACAAAACCGTGATGTAGAATTTGTTAGTGATGAGGATAGCTTAACCTTATCCGCCAGAATGACTGATCAAAAATTAAAAGAAACCCGTGAATATGCATTGCAACAAAACATTACCATTATTCGTAATCGTGTTAATGAGCTAGGTGTTGCTGAGCCGCTAGTACAACGTCAAGGTCAAAAGCACATTGTTATTGAATTACCGGGCGTGCAAGATACAGCGAAAGCAAAAGAAATTTTAAGTGCAACTGCGACGATTGAATTTCGTTTAGTTGATACTGAAGGTGATTTAGGTGCAGCGCTTAATGGTCGTGTTCCAGGTAGCTCAGAGTTACTAAAAGAACGTAATGGCCAACCGGTATTGTTGAAAAAACGTGTGATGCTTACAGGTGATCATATTGTTGATGCGGGTTCAAGTTTTGACGAATATAGCCGCCCACAAGTTAATATTACCTTAGATTCTGCTGGCGGTAATAAAATGTCAAGCAGCACTAAAAGTAATATTGGTAAGCCGATGGCGACGGTATTTATTGAATTCAAACCAACCGACCGTGTTGATGCTGAAGGTAATACTATCTTCGAGAAAGTTGAAGAAGTGATCAGTGTTGCTACTATCCAAGCACGCTTAGGTAAAACGTTTAGAATTACGGGTGCGGGTAGCCAATCTGAAGCACATAACTTAGCCTTACTGCTTCGAGCGGGTGCTTTGGTTGCGCCGATTCAAATTGTAGAAGAACGTACTGTTGGTCCAACATTAGGTGCTGAAAACGTAAGACTGGGTTTCCAAGCCATTATGATGGGCTTTGGTTTAGTCTTCATCTTTATGCTGATTTATTACCGTGCCTTTGGTGTGGTGGCAAACATAGCGTTAGGGGCGAACTTAATCTTAATTATTGGCATTATGTCGTTGATCCCAGGTGCAACACTATCGTTACCAGGAATGGCCGGCATAGTGTTAACTGTCGGTATGGCGGTTGATGCTAACGTACTTATTTTTGAGCGTATTCGTGAAGAAATTCGTGAAGGTAAATCAATTCAGCAGTCAATCCATCAGGGTTATGACGCGGCCTTTTCAACTATCATTGATGCCAACATTACCACGTTAATTGCTGCCTTGATTTTATTTGCTATCGGCACAGGACCCGTTAAAGGTTTTGCGATCACGTTATCAATCGGTATTATCACTTCGATGTTTACCGCAGTTATTGGTACTCGTACTATCGTTAACGCTGTTTGGGGTGGTAAACGTCTCGATAAACTTTCTATATAGGGCTTCAATTATATGCAAATTTTACAATTAAAAGAAACTGTTGCCTTTATGCGCTACCGCAAGGTGGCCTTGATATTCAGCATTGTACTCATGCTAGCCTCGGTTGTTTCATTGGCGACCAATAAGCTTAACTTTGGTTTAGACTTTACGGGTGGTACTTTAATCGAAATTGGTTTCGATGAATCGGCTGATTTGACAAAAGTTCGCGCTATTATGGACTCAAACGGTTTTGATGATGCGGTAGTTCAGTTATATGGTTCAAGTCGTGATGTGGTGATTCGTTTAGCACCACGTGAAGATGTTAAAGCAGAAATGCTAGGTAACCAAGTACTTGATATTTTACAAGCAGGTACTGGGCAAACTATTGATATGCGTCGCATCGAGTTTGTCGGGGCGAGTGTTGGCGATGATTTAGCAGAGCAGGGCGGTTTAGCTATGTTAACGGCGCTGATCTGTATTTTAGTCTATGTTGCCTTTCGTTTTGAATGGCGTTTTGCCTTAGGCTCAGTTATCGCGTTATTTCATGATGTATTGTTAACGTTAGGCTTGTTCTCTGTTTTACAGTTACAGTTTGATTTAACGGTACTTGCAGCGGTACTGGCGGTAATAGGTTACTCACTCAACGATACCATAGTGGTCTCGGATCGTATCCGAGAAAACTTTAGAAAAGTGCGTTCTGGTACGCCTGAAGATGTGATCAACATTTCTTTAACACAAACCTTATCACGGACCGTTATTACTTCAATTACTACCTTGTTAGTACTTGCTGCTTTGTTCTTTAAAGGTGGAGCGCTAATACATGGTTTTGCGACAGCATTATTATTAGGGGTTTTTGTCGGTACTTACTCATCAGTTTATGTAGCCAGCTCGGTTGCGTTGGCATTAGGTATTTCTAAAGAAGACTTAATTCCTGAAGTGATTGAAAAAGAAGGTGCGGATCAAGAAGAAATGAGACCGTAAAACGCCCTTAGCGCTTATGGTTAGATTTCATTAAGGCTCGCATTATGCGGGCCTTTTTTTGATCAGCACTTTATAACTCATGGCTTGATTTACTCGCTGAGCTATTCTATGCGAAGAGACATTGACCAAGGTAAGGGGTATTTTAATCACGTTTTATGCTAATGATTAAATAAGCCATTGATTGCTTATCTAAACCTAGATGAGTGCTGACAAAGTTACAAAGGGTGATTGCTTTTTATTCAGTGAAGATATGGCGTTGGCGCATTAAAAAAGCCAGCGAGCAAACTCACTGGCTTTTTATCTATAGAATGGCGGTCAGGATGTAGGCACTGCTATGATCACGCTGCCGCTCTTAAGTATTAACCATCCATAGCGCTGTAGAGCATTAATACAGCTCTATAATTGCCCCTAATAACTTACCTCCATGTAAGCACATGCAGGTCGGTGTGAAAGTGTGACAATATTAAGGCTACCTATAGACTATTTTAGTGACTATATTGGCTATATTGGTTATAACTGCGATTGAATATAGTTTTGTAAACCGATAGTTTTAATGAGACCTAATTGTTGTTCCAACCAGAAGGCATGATCAACTTCAGTATCGTCTAATAATTTTTCTAGAATCTCACGTGTTACGTAATCTTTTTCCTGTTCACACAGCGCAATAGCGGCTCTAAGCGCTTTTGCATCGGCATATTCCACATCTAAATCACTTTGCAGCATTTCAGGAACCGTTTTGCCAATATTTAAGCCTTGGCGCGTATGCATATCAGGTATACCTTCTAAGAATAAAATACGCTGAATGAGCATTGAGGCATGTAACTTTTCGTCGTCAAATTCGTGATCGATACGTTCAAATAACTTATTCATGCCCCAATCTTCATACATCCGAGAATGAATGAAATATTGGTCCATTGCGGCTAGTTCATAGGAGAGTAGGCCGTTTAATGCTGCAATAACTTGCGTATTACCTTTCATATTATTTTCCTTCTAAATGGTCTAGATTAAGCCGTTTACAGCTGTGCCTGAATAAATTTTTCAATACCCATAGCGTTAATTTGGTATTGCTGAGTTTCCAGCCAATCTAAATGTTCTTCTTCGTCATTGAGTATAGTGTCTAACATTTCACGGCTGACATAATCTTGTTGTTGTTCACAAATAGTAATGGCGTTACGCACTACCGCAATTTGTGCGGTTTGAAAACCAAGATCACAACGGATCATTTCTTCGGTATGTTCACCGATAGCCAGTGGTGCTAATTGTTGTAAGTTAGGTAGGCCTTCAAGAAATAATATCCGCTCGATAACCTTGTCAGCTTGCTTCATATCTAGGATTGATTTTTTATAGCACTTGCTGTTTAAGGCATTAATACCCCAATTTTTGTACATGCGAGCGTGTAGAAAATATTGATTAATCGATGTTAGTTCACTGGTGAGTACTTTATTAAGTATGGTGAGTACTGAGGTGTTGCCTTTCATTAGCATCTCAAATTTAAGTTAATTAAATATTGGCTGCAATTATAGAAAGAAAGTAGGTAAATGAAAAGGATAGATTAAAAAAATATTTAAAAACAACAACTTGAGAATGTTAATCGTTATCAGTTGCAGTCAGGTTATTAACGCAAGTGGGCTCTTTAGCCGACTTCTTTAAATAAGCTCTCATTGATAATAGTGTTATTAATAATATTTTGAGCAACCTTAACGCAAGTACCACACTGTGAACCTAATGGTAAGTGCTGTTTTAGTTCACGGATAGACCCGACACCGGATTCAGTGACTAATTGTTTAATTTGATGATCTGTGATGCTTTTGCAAATACAAACAAACATGATAAAAATTCGCTGGTGATTGATAACACGATTGATAATAGTTCTTATTTAGTTTCGTTTCAACAATTAATTTGTGCTTTTTATTAGTACACTGATAAACCTAATAATTTAAATTATTAAAGCGTGCTGGGCATTTTAATACCCAGGTTCGTTAAGCCACTTTTATTTTAATATAATTGCTTTATTATATAACTATTTCGTTATTAAGTGGCTTGGGTTATTATCACCTAAACTGAGCATTAACCAGAAGAGCAGCAAATGAATCCAACTGAGTTTTATAAAAATTTGGCTGATGATATACGGCTTAAAAGTATATTGCTGATTGCCCAAGAAGGTGAGCTTTGTGTTTGCGAACTCATGGCGGCACTTGCTGAGTCTAGTCAGCCAAAAATATCCCGACATTTGGCGGTATTAAAAAGCTCGGGCTTATTATTAACACGTAAACAAAAACAGTGGGTTTTTTATAGCATTAATCCTGATGTAGCCACATGGGCACAACAGGTTATCAGTTTAACCTTAAAAGAAAATATCAACTTTATTACTCCACATTTGCAAGCGTTACATCTTATGGGCGCTAGGCCTGAACGCATTGCAAATTGTTGTGAGTAAGCGACACCAAGCTTAAATGAGCCAGATCACTTAGCGGGCTAAGTGATTATAAAATAAATTTTGACAGGAAAATCATCATGACAATTAAAATTGGTATTAACGGTTTCGGCCGTATTGGACGTTTATCGATGCGGGTGGCCTATGGCTGGGATGATATTGAAATTATTAAAATTAACGACCCCGCTGGTAACGCAGAAACCTTAGCACATTTACTTAATTTTGATTCAATACACGGTATTTGGCAACATCAGGCGCAGCATAAAGCTGAAAATATAGTGATTAACAACCATGAAATTACCTGTAGCCAAAACAGCACTATTGCCGACACAGATTGGTCAGGTTGTGACGTGGTTATTGAAGCAACGGGTGTGATGAAATCTACAGCATTATTGCAAGCTTATTTAGACCAAGGGGTGAAACGTGTGGTCGTTACTGCGCCAGTGAAAGAAGACGGCGTATTAAATATTGTTATGGGCGTTAATGATGACCAATACGACAGCGACAAGCACCCGATAGTCACTGCTGCCTCTTGCACCACTAACTGTCTTGCCCCAGTGGTAAAAGTGATTCACGAAAATATTGGCATTAAACATGGTTCAATGACCACCATTCATAATATCACCAATACGCAAACCATCTTGGATGCACCGCATAAAGATTTACGTCGCGCTCGTGCTTGTGGCATGAGCTTAATTCCAACCACTACCGGCTCAGCAACGGCTATTACCCATATTTTCCCCGAACTTAAAGGTAAACTTAATGGCCATGCGGTACGAGTGCCACTGGCTAATGCGTCAATTACCGATTGTGTTTTTGAGCTAGAACGAGCTACAACAGAACAAGAAGTGAATGACTATTTACAAGCGGCGGCGAAAGGCGAGCTAAAAGATATTTTAGGTTTTGAACAGCGGCCACTGGTTTCAATTGATTATAAAACCGATCCACGCTCGTGTATTATCGACGCACCTTCAACTATGGTGGTTAATGGCACACAAGTTAAACTTTATGTTTGGTATGACAACGAATGGGGCTATGCAAATCGTACAGCGGAAATCGCTCGTATGGTGGGTCGCTCTGATCTGAACTCTAACCTGAACTCTGATCTGAATTCTGATCTGAATAGTTAGACATAAAACTCACCAAGCTAAAAGCTAAAGTAGATTTGCATAAATGAAAGCACTCAGTGGCCTATCAGTTCAGGTAAAACAATATTTAATGATCACCGGTAATTATTGGGCATTTACCCTAACCGATGGTGCGCTGCGGATGTTGGTTGTGCTGTATTTTTATCAGCTCGGCTATAGCCCGCTAAATATCGCCTTGCTGTTTTTGTTTTACGAAATTTTTGGCGTAATCACCAATTTAGTGGGGGGCTGGTTGGGCGCTCGTATTGGGCTAAACAAAACGATGAATATTGGTTTGGCCCTACAAATAATCGCTTTGGTTATGCTACTGGTGCCAAGTGGTTTTCTTACTGTGGCCTATGTCATGGTGGCGCAAGCTTTGTCTGGTATCGCTAAAGACCTTAATAAAATGAGCGCAAAAAGCGCCATTAAACTTTTAGTACCAGCAGGGCAGAGCGGTAAACTGTATCAATGGGTGGCACTATTAACTGGCTCTAAAAACACCTTAAAAGGCATCGGGTTTTTTCTCGGTGGCGTGTTGTTAACCTGGTTAGGTTTTACCGGCGCCATTGCACTGATGGCGGCCATGTTAACGATTGTGTGGCTGTTCAGTCTGTTTAAGTTGCAAGCAGACTTAGGTAAGGCTAAATACCAACCTAAATTTAAAGAGATACTATCAAAGAGCCGAGCGATTAATTTACTTTCAGCCGCGAGGTTATTTTTATTTGCCGCGCGTGATGTGTGGTTTGTTGTCGCTTTACCTGTTTTTTTAGCCACCGAATTCGCTTGGTCACATAGTGGGGTCAGTGGCTTTATGGCTGGTTGGATCGTGCTTTATGGTCTAATGCAAACGCTAGCGCCAACATTAACTAAAAAACCTGCCAATAAAGCACCCACAGGCAGAGATGCCGCGATATGGGGTGCTATATTGGTTGTTGTTCCTGCAGCAATGGCGCTTGCCTTACAGAGCGATTTTTCAGCAAAATGGGTGGTTATTATTGGCTTAATGGTGTTCGCGGTTTTATTTGCCATTAATTCGTCATTACATAGTTTTTTGATTGTTGATATGGCGGGTAAAGACGGTGTGTCGCTTGATGTAGGTTTTTATTATATGGCTAATGCCTGTGGCCGGTTGTTAGGTACTGTACTTTCAGGCTGGATTTTTCAGCTTTATGGCTTAGTGGCCTGTCTATATATATCAGCAGCTTTTATTGCTTTCGCTGTGCTATTTGCCGGCTTAATTAATCCCGCTAGTGGTGACTTGACCAAGCAATCAAGCAACAGCGCTTAATTAGGCGAGATACACTTGATGATGGTGTTTAGGTTAAATAGGGCAGTTTAGTTACTCTACCTTTATTGGTAGAGTTAACTTTTAAGGTGTTTTTTATATCTTTCCAAGCGGTGATCTTACCGCCGACATTAAGTTTTTCAAAACCTAAGCCAGCGGCTTTATGAGCATTAATATCGCCAGTTAACGCTAAAAAGCTCAGTAAGTGTTTATAGCTCTGACTGTCGCTAATATCTATCGATAAAAAGTCATCTTCCCGGCCTTGAAAATACTGATAAACCTGACTTTGATGTTGTTGGTAGCATAGTGCTAAAAACTCAAAATCATTGATGTTATCTAGATTATAGGGCGTAAATATTGTTTGATAACAGCGTTTAATTATCGGATTAAAGCCACCATCGTCGCGAATAAGGTTGGTATGCATACGGGCGAGTAACTTCTGGATGGAAGGTAGCCATTTATCCATAGCACGTCCTAAGTAGATAAACTTAGCGTTGGGATAAGCCTTATCTAAATATTGATAATCACAAAATATCGGCGTGTCAGCCATCACTTGCGCTTCAGTGAATGAGCGATCGGTATACGCGGTATGTGCGACATGAAAACCTAGCTCAAGCATAGCAGCACAAATACTGGTAGTACCGGTTCTAGGTAAGCCAATAATAAATATTTTGTTCATAATAGTTGCAATGTTAGTGCTGGAAAATTCACTATTGTACAAGGTGAGTGCACCATTGTATAAGCTGAGGACAATAAAAGTTAAGTCTTTTTAGTGTCTTATGACCCGGTAACAACATTTGCTATAGGGCTAGTTTTAAGCGCCATTATTTATTGCAATCAACCGAGACCTGTAAGTCTTTTAAAATACCGTCATGCAAATTATAAACAAAGCCATGCACGGTAACATCTTGCTTTATATCCCAAGCTTTTTTTAAGATAGTTGTGTTACAAACGTTGGCAACTTGTTCTATGACATTTAATTCGCAGAGCAATTTTAGTCGTTCAGTTTTATTTTCAACAGCGTCTAGACGCGCTTTATGAAAGCGATAAACATCTTTAATATGATGCAACCAATTATCAATTAAACCATGGCTTTGATTGTCTACAGAAGCAATAACGCCGCCACAGCCATAATGTCCACAAACAATGATGTGTTTTATTTTTAAAACATCAACCGCGAACTGAATCACAGAAAGGCAATTTAGGTCAGTATGGATAACTTGATTAGCAATATTACGGTGCACAAAAACTTCACCCGGTTGCATACCCAGTAATTCATTAGCCGGTACGCGAGAGTCTGAGCAACCTATCCATAAATATTCAGGGTTTTGTTGTTCTGATAAATGCTTGAAAAAATTAGGATCTTCTTGTTTTATCTTGTCAGACCATTGCTGATTATTGTCAAATAAATGCTGTATTGAACTCATGGGGGGAACAACTAAGGAAAATATACCGTGATTCTAAGTTGTTACGCTAACAAGTAAAGAAAAAACTGGTCTTATATCTAAGGCTATTCGCCTAGCTATGGATAAAGTGATGAGTTTTTCTCAAGATGATTCAGCGTTAATTACCGTTTTAACTAATTACAGCGTTAATTAAAAGTATTTACTTTGCCTTGGCCATAATTAGTTATAATAACGCTATTAACCCTAAATTGGAGAATAATGTGGCTGCTGCATGTGCCCGTCATATTTTAGTTAAAAGCGAAAATCTGGCGCAAGAATTAAAGGCTAAAATCGCCAAAGGGGCTGACTTTGGACAGTTAGCTAAGAAAAACTCGACTTGCCCATCAGGTAAGAAGGGTGGAGATTTAGGCGAATTTAAGCCAGGCCAAATGGTAAAAGCCTTTGATGATGTGGTTTTTAAAAAAGCGATATTAACGGTACATGGTCCAATTAAAACCAAATTTGGTTATCACCTTATTCAAACCATTTATAGAAACTAATCATAGAGCAAAACTAAGTCTTCGTAAGGCGGAGTACTTTTAAAACGCAGTAGTTATAAAACTCAGTACTTATCCATCTCAATAGCTATAAAAATTGAAGGGCTATCCACTTAGCCCAATCAACCACTATATTTTGTGGTTCCTTTCTTTTGTCATTTAGGTCTGGTTGGTGCGCTTTGTTGACGTTAGCTATTGGTTATTCTTTAGGTCAACTGATAGCCATAAGCGGTCATTGAGTTATTGTGAAACCATGATCATATTCAGGTTGATTTTAACCAAAATACTCAACTTGTTTATAGGGCTTGTTTAAGCTCAAAGCCGCCAGTCGCATTTCGTTTCTGAACGCTAACTTTTGCCACAGTATAAACATTAGCATCAAGTGACTAAAATTGAATTCAGATTAGATTTTGTATCGATAACGCCCCATTAAGAGGCAAAAAACAGCTTGCTATAATGCCTGAGGAACGAAGGACAGCAAGCTGTTTTTTGTCCTTTTGAATGGCTTGTTATATTTTTTGTTCTCCTATGCTAAAAACATTC
>NZ_JACGVF010000065.1:0-68629 GCF_014077085.1 Colwellia sp. MB02u-9 | reverse complement strand
TTTTTGTGTGACATCATATTAAGCTGTTTTTTTGTTATCCGAGGATAACTATGTAAAATCAACGTTAATGTGAGTGTCCACACAAATTGCATGATAACTAATTGTTAAAGAAAGTTAGTTTCTTCTAAGAAGATAACTAACCGATACAGAATCTCATTCGCTCTATACCGTAAAGTAATTCGTTGCTGCAGGCCTTGCCTGAAGCGAGATGCGCATTATACGCACCTGATTTTTAATGTCAACGTTTTATTTAGATTTTTTAAACTTTCTTTTCAGAAGATTCAAACTCATTTTTAAAACGTTAAGTTAACTTAAACAGCCTAGACCGAGTTAGATAACTCATTAAAACCGTTCGTTTGGGTTACCCCTTGGAACTGGAGCGCATTCTAGAGATTTCTGGCTTCACGTCAACCCTTAATTGCCATTAATTTACAAATAAAGGTTTGTTTGCTCTTTATTTATACAACCCTTGCTGTGGCTGGGTTTTTAATGCTCGATACGCTGAAAAATCACCCAGTTATATTGTGCCTTTGAAGTAACTTTGTCTTAACTGCTAAGTACCGAGAGTAACTCAGTGCATTGAAAAATGCTGTTTAATGGCTTTTTTTGCTAAGATAGCTATATCAGTCATCTAAAATCTCTTATTTATGCAGAAAAATAATTTTCGAAGCTATCATGGCATTACTCCTATATTAGGTAATGCCGTTTATGTTGATGAAACGGCCGTGCTTGTTGGTGACATTACCTTAGGTGATGATACTAGTGTTTGGCCTTTAGTTGCCGCTAGAGGTGATGTGAATAAAATTACCATTGGCGCTCGCACTAATATACAAGACGGTACGGTTTTACATGTCACACGCAAAAGTACCGGTAATCCCAATGGTAACCCTTTAGTTATTGGTGACGATGTTACGGTTGGTCATAAGTGTATGTTACACGGATGTGCTTTGGGTAACCGAATACTGGTTGGTATGGGCGCTATTATTATGGATGGTGTTATTGTTGAGGATGATGTGTTTATCGGTGCGGGTAGTTTAGTGCCGCCAAACAAAACACTTAAAAGCGGCTACTTGTATGTTGGTAACCCAGTTAAACAAGCGAGAGAGTTAAAGCAGAGTGAAGCTGATTTTCTCAAACAGTCTGCAATAAACTATGTTGAATTAAAAGCTGAGTACTTAGCTGATAACCATTAACCTTTGAGGTTACGTTACTCCAACTCTATATGTATTTCATTACCTTCTGGCTCGTTTTCCTCGAGCCAGCTTTCTGTTACTTCTTCTAAATCAAATTTAGTGCCATCATCAATTTCGGTTAATTTCTTTAGCTGCATAGAATGAAAATATAACCTTATACGCTGTCCTGAAACTTGTCCGGTAAAAGACCAAGCATCATGCTGCTGATCAAAATGTAGATCATCATTAAATAAAATTGCTTGGTTCATCTTATGCTCGCTTCACTTTCATTACTTTAACTGAGCTCTTAAGGAGACAAGTACAGGCTCTACTGCTGGGCTAACGGCTCTCCACAAATGAAAGCTTGCCGCAGCTTGCCCCACTAACATGCCTAAGCCATCAATAATATGTTCAACACCTAGCTGTTTTGCTTGTTTTAAAAATGCGGTTGGCTCTTTGCCATACACCATGTCATAACAAACTGTTGAACTTTTAATTGTGTGATCTGATATCGGTAAGCTATCGCCGGATAGACCTGCTGATGTGGCATTGATGATAATATCAAATGCTAAGTTATGGGTCTCTGCGAAAGTAACAGCATCAATAGCCTCATTAGGATACTGGCTAGTAATGGCCTGTGCTTTACTTAATGTTCTATTGGCAATAGTTAATGATTGAGGAGACTGCTCTAATATTGATTGAACAACGCCTTTTGCGGCTCCGCCAGCACCGAGTAATAACACCTTACTATCTCGCAGTTGCACTTGATGCTTGAGTAAGTCACTAACTAAGCCGACACCATCTGTAGTATCACCATAAATAATTCCATTAGAAAAAATTAAGGTGTTCACTGCGCCAGCTAACTTGGCTCTTTCACTCAACTCATGACACAGGGCAAATGCTTGTTCTTTAAATGGTGCGGTAACATTGGCGCCTTTGCCATTGTTACCGATTAATTCTTTTACGGCATTGTCGAATTGATCTAATGCAACCCACTGACTTTGGTAGTTCATTGTTTGCTTTGACTGTAGCGCAAACTGTTGGTGAATAAAGGGAGATTTTGATTGAGCGATAGGATTACCAAATACGCGATACTGATCCATAAGATTACTAGCTTAAATGTTTAGCGGTAGACTACCCTAGTTGTTAAACAATGAAAACAAAAAAGCAGTCACTGGGTAACTGCTTTTTTCATCACTTTGACCCGTGCTGAATATGGTTAAAGTCTCTTTAAAATTTATAAGCTAACATTAGTGAATAAACCATAGGGTCTATTTCAACTTCAGCACTGCCATTAACACTACCACCTACTTTAAAACTGGTATCCGTATTAATATCAATATAACGAGCGGAAGCATTTAATGACCAGTTTTTGTCAAGTTGGTAATCAGCACCAAGTTGAACAGACAGTCCGAACGACCCGTCTAAGTCTAAATCACTAAAACCGGCCTCTTTATAAGTTGAAGAAAACTTCTCATCAAAGAAAATTGTATAGTTGATACCCGCACCCACATAGGGCTTAAACGCTGAGTGAGTATCAAAGTAATACAGTGCACTTAATGTCGGTGGTAAATGAGATATTTTACCAAGCGTTGTGGTTGCGCCATCGGCATGCAGTTTTATGTCATGAGAAAACGGGGTTGAGGCTAAGAGTTCAATAGCCCAGTTTTTATCATAAAAATATACAAAATTAACACCAAGCTGAGTATCACCATCCGCTGAGACATCTAAACCTGAATCAGCGCCATCGAGGAACACGTTAGCTTTATTACTGGCAGGATCAACCATAGTGGCGCCACCACGAACGACAAAGTCGCCAGCTTGGTTAGCCAGTGCAAGGGGAGATAATGTAAGAGCGGAGAGGATGAGTCCATTAATTACTGAGGTTTTCATTAGAGCGTTACCTTTTATAAATAGAAAAAATATTAAATTTGTTCACTAAGGTAATTTTACGCGCGCCTGGTTTTCGACAGTTTGATCTAGCTCAAGCTTTATCATAAACCCTAAAAAAATAGGCTTTAATGGTCTTGAAATTAAAAACTTAACTTGGGTAACTTAACGTAGCAACCACACCTACAGCGAACTTTTCTGTTGATGTGGATTGCTAGGTTAATAAACAACAAGCGGTAATGCTAGGTTATAACCAATCTTGCGGTACTAAATAGTCTTGTAGTGCTGCTTCTGGGCTGCCAGCTTCCGGCTGAAAATTATATTCCCAACGTGCCAGTGGCGGCATTGACATCAAAATGGATTCTGTTCTGCCACCTGATTGCAAACCAAATAAGGTGCCGCGATCAAAAACTAAATTAAATTCAACGTAGCGGCCACGACGATAAAGTTGAAATTGACGATGATTATCATCAAAGGGCGTTGCTTTACGCTTTTCTATTAAAGGTATGTAAGCATCAAGAAAGCCTTTTCCAACTGCTTTCATATAATCAAAGCACTTATCGAATTCCCATTTATTAAGATCATCAAAAAATAAGCCACCAACGCCACGAGTTTCATTGCGGTGTTTTAAATGAAAATATTCATCACACCACTTTTTATATTTTGGATAAACATCGTCACCAAAAGGCTGACAAATATCTTTTGCCGTTTGATGCCAATGCACAACATCTTCTTTGAACGGGTAAAAAGGCGTGAGGTCAATACCACCACCAAACCACCACACAGGTTCTTCACCTTCTTTTTCAGCAATAAAAAATCGGACATTGGCATGAGATGTTGGAATAAAAGGATTTTTAGGATGAATAACTAATGATACACCACAAGCTTGCCATTTACGGCCAGCCAATTCTGGACGGTGTGCTGTTGCAGATGGTGGTAACTTATCACCAGAAACCACTGAAAAATTGACCCCGCCTTGCTCGATAACGCTACCATTTGTGAGTACTCGGGTTCTGCCACCACCGCCTTCAGCGCGCTGCCAATTATCTTCAATAAATTTACCACTACCGTCGGCAGCCTCTAACGCGGAACAAATTTGGTCTTGCAACGATTTTAAAAATTCAACAACAACATTAATATTTATAGTGCTCATGAGCGAATAACATCTCCAGATAATGCATCAATAATAGTAGAAGGCTGATCAAAGCCTAGAGTTTTTCCTTTAATAATAAAATCAATTTTATTAGCGAGATCATTGGGAATTCCTTGCCATGTTTTGGCCGGAGGTTTACCACTTAAGTTCGCGCTCGTAGAAACAATCGGCTTATTAGTGGCAAGACAAAGTGCCACAACGTCTGGCTGGCTAGTAACACGCACCGCAATAGTGTCAAAACGCCCCGTCAACAGCCTAGAAGTGTTAGCATTTTTAGCCACTAGTTGCGTAATGCCGTCGGGCCAGCGAGATAATATCGCCAGGCGTTTGTCTTGAGGTATTTTACACTCATCTATATAAGGTAAAAGTTGTCTATAATCACCCGCAAGTAGTATTAAGCCTTTATCTACTAAACGTGACTTGATCAACAGCAGCTTTTCAATTGCCTCATCGTTATCAGGATCACAGCCTAAACCAAATACGGCCTCGGTTGGGTAAGCTAAAATGCCACCCTGTTGAAATGTTTCTAATGCTGTCGTCATGGCGTTTTATGATGGCGCTTAGTAAAATTAATTTAATGATGATTATACGTTTTTTACTGACAAACAACATGGCTAGTAAAAAAAAACGGTAAGAGTCTGTAAACTCTTACCGTTTGGATTAACCCCCGTCCAACGCTAATAATAAATTAAGCTTCAAACAGCTCTTTAATTTTCTGCCTAAGCACGAACTTCTGCACTTTACCGGTTGAGGTTTTAGGCAACTCGCTAAAAACAATGGTTTTAGGTACTTTAAAGCCCGCCATATGTTCACGGCAATATTGAATTACCTCTTGTTCTGTCAACGTTTGCCCGCGTTTCAGTGCTATAAATGCACAGGGAGTTTCTCCCCACTTTTCATCTTTTTTGGCCACTACGGCGGCTTCTAAAATGGCTGGATGGGTATATAACACCCCTTCTACTTCGACTGATGAAATATTTTCACCTCCCGAAATTATAATATCTTTCGAACGATCACGAATTTCAATATAACCATCTGGATGTTTAACCGCTAAGTCCCCTGAATGAAACCAACCATGAGCAAAAGCCTCTTCTGTGGCTTGTTCGTTTTTCAAGTAGCCTTTCATTGTGCTATTACCCCGAAACATTATTTCACCCATAGTGATTCCATCTGGGCGAACAGGCTCCATAGTATCCGGATTTAGCACATCAACGTCTTCTTGCGTGATATAACGCACACCTTGACGCGCTTTTAATGCCGCCCGTTCATCATCGCTGCGCTTATTCCATTCATCTTTCCACTCACTCACGACACAAGGCCCATAAACTTCAGTTAAGCCATAACTTTGGGTGATTTCAATACCTAAGCTTTCAATGCCCTTAATAACCGCGGCAGGTGGCGGAGCACCAGCAGTCATCGCTTTAATATTTTTAGGTAATTGCGCCAGCAAGTTTTCGTCAGCATTTAAAATCATATTAAGCACGATTGGCGCGCCACAAAAATGACTGACCTTATGCTCAATCATCGCATTAACGATAGCGCCTACTTCAACTTGCCTCAAACAAATTTGCGTACCGCCAACAGCCACTATCGTCCAAGGAAAACACCAACCATTGCAATGGAACATCGGCAAAGTCCACAGATAATTGGTATTGCTGTCGGTCGGCCAAACAAAGTTATGGCCAAGAGAATTCAAATAAGCACCGCGATGTGAGTAAACTACACCTTTAGGATTACCCGTAGTGCCTGAGGTATAATTTAGCGCCAAAGCTTGCCATTCATCATGAATCAATGAACCAGTGAAATTTTCATCCCCTTGAGCCAGTAACTCTTGATACTCCATGGTACCAAGGCGCTCTCCGCCTGGACCTTCTGGATCGTCAATATCAATCACCAAAGGTTTACGCTTTGACAGTGCTAATGCTTGTTTAATCACACCGGAAAATGCGGTATCGGTAAACAGTACATCACATTCGGCGTGATCAAGAATAAAAGCGATATTTTCCGCATCGAGGCGAATATTAATCGCGTTAAGCACAGCACCCGTTAGTGGCACACCATAATGGGCATCCAAAAATGCCGGAATATTAGCGGCCATAATACTCACGGTTTGCCCTGGATTCACCCCATTTTTAATGAGGCTTGAGGCGAGTCGACGAACATTCTTACGATATTCTTGATAGGTAAATTTTTGCTTACCATGGATAATTGCAATTTTGTCTGGATAGACATCAGCGCTACGATTTAAAAAGTTTATTGGTGTTAGTGGCTGACTGTTAGCAGCAACCTTGTCTAAACTTTGGCTATAAATGTTACTCATTTCTTTCCTCATTTATTTTACCGAAGCGACTCTTAATACTAATTAACTTAATGATAAGTAAACTCATTCATTCTTTAAATTAGTATAACGCGGTGATTTTATATTATGTTCGGCTTTACAATTTAAAATAATCATACGCCAATAATTAAATTAAAAAATTATCCTTTGGTCTATACCCGTTCTACATCAAAGAAAATTATAAATGCTATGAAAGAATTGTCATTTCAGAATATTTTCAAACACGTTACAATATGGTATTAAATTTCACCTAACATTACCGCCTTAAGCATAACGTTAGGTTTCAAATCACCTCATCAAAAGGCACTACGCGTATGAAAGTTGGGATTATCATGGGGTCAAAGTCAGATTGGCCAACCATGCAGCACGCTGCTGAAATGTTAGATCTATTTAATGTAGCTTATGAAACAAAAGTTGTTTCTGCACATAGAACACCGCATTTACTTGCTGAGTATGCACAAGGCGCTAAAGATCGTGGTATTCAAGTTATCATTGGTGGCGCAGGTGGCGCCGCGCATTTACCTGGTATGACCGCTGCTTATACAAGCTTGCCAGTTTTGGGTGTGCCCGTGCAATCAAAAGCCTTAAATGGTCAAGACTCATTACTCTCTATTGTACAAATGCCAAAAGGCATTGCGGTTGGTACATTAGCCATTGGCACGGCAGGTGCGGCCAATGCTGGCTTATTAGCCGCTCAAATTATTGGTCTTTCTGACCCAGCAGTACAAGCTGCTGTAGAAAAATTTAGAGCAGAGCAAACACAAACAATTCTTGATAACCCAAACCCTGCAGAATAGGCTAGCTAAATGAATGTTTTAGTATTAGGTGCTGGCCAACTGGCTCGTATGATGGCCTTGGCAGTTAAGCCTTTAAATATCAATATACGCGCTTTTGATGTTGGCTCAGACACTGTAGTTGATCCACTTTCAACTGACATTGTTTTTGGTGGATTAACTCAAGGCATTGAGTTCGCTGACTTTATCACGGCTGAGTTTGAGCATATTGATCACCAAACACTTGCACTTTGCCAAGCGTCTGGAAAACTACGTCCGAGCAGCCAAGCCATTAAAGTCGGCGGCGATAGAAGATTAGAAAAAGATCTGCTCATCAAGTGCGGTGTGGCCAATGCCCAACACCAAATTATTGCGACCAAAGCAGACTTTGACCAAGCTTTAAATAACTTGTCTATGCCGTTAATTTTAAAAAGCGCTTTGGCAGGTTATGATGGTAAAGGTCAATGGCGATTAAAAGATAAAGCACAAGCGGAAGACATTTGGCTTGATATTAAAGCTTTTTTCGATGGTGGCATACAGGGCCTTCAACATGCGGTAGTGGCCGAACAAATGGTGCCTTTTGATCGTGAAGTCTCGTTAGTTGGCGCGCGTGACAGTCAAGGTAATACCGTAGTTTACCCCTTAACTCAAAACCATCACACCAATGGCGTGCTGAGTGTGTCAATTGCCATTGAAATAGATGAAGCGCTACAAGCACAAGCAAAACAGGTGTTTGATAGCATAGCAAAAGAGTTAAATTACATTGGTATATTAGCCATTGAATTCTTCCAAATTGGCGAGCAATTATTGGTAAATGAAATTGCTCCTCGCGTACACAACTCAGGTCATTGGACCCAACAAGGTGCAGATACTTGTCAATTTGAAAACCATTTACGTGCGGTATGTGATTTACCACTTGGCAGTACTGAGTTAATTCGTCCATCAGCCATGATTAATATCTTGGGTGAAGATGAAGTACCCAATGAAATATTGAGTGTGGCGAGTACCACTTTACATTGGTATGGAAAAAGCAAACGCCCAGGCCGTAAAATGGGTCATATTAATGTCTCAGGCCATGATGAAAAACAATTAGCAGAGCGATTAATCTTATTAGCTGACATGCTACCAGAAGCAGCATTTGATGAACTTAAGCCTTATGTCGCCAGTTACCAAAAAAAACTGAGCTAACACCAAATTAGCGATTACACAGCCAGTGATGCCTTATGGATAAGTCACTGGCTTTTTTCTACCTCAATTCCTACCTCAATGTATATCTCGATTGATAAGAAAATTAATGCGGCTGAAAGTGACTGCAGGATTTAGACGCGCATTGTAACTTTTCACCTGCTGCCATCTGTCTTTTTAGTAATAAAGCAAAGCCACATTTTTCACATTCACCCACAACTGGCTCATGATTCACAACAAACTTACATTTGGGATAGTGATCACAGGAATAAAATGTTTTACCAAAACGGCTGATTTTTGATTGTAGTTGGCCCTTTTTACACTGTGGACAACTGACATTTTGTTGCTCAAGTTCATTGTGATCTTGCGCCACGATGTAAGAACAGTCAGGGTAGTTTGTACAGCCAATAAACATACCATAACGACCTTGTTTGACCGCCAATTCTTGATTGCATTCAGGACATTCACTACCAACCAATATTTTGTCATCAACGCGCTCATGTTCGACAACCGCTCGAGTGTATTGGCAGTTAGGATAGGTAACACAACCAAAAAATGAGCCTGACTTACCATGCTTAATGGTGAGCTGCGAAGCACAGTCAGGACAAATTTCAGTGGTTTTTTCTAAGGCATGTTCATGACGTGAAAACAGGGGTTTTTCGGAGTTTGACATAGTAATGCACCTAAAATATTAGGTACCTATTATGCCATATTTTTACCATATTAACGTGGCTATTTTTCGTGCACTTTTTGTCTTAGACAAAAAAAGCTAATGCAACGGGCCTTCTTGCTCATCAAAAATCAGGTCTTCCATTTGAGAGTAGGCACTTTCTTTACCTGGCACATTAAACAGCACCATCAACACAACCCACTTTAAATCATCAATAGAGAAAAATTTAGTGTCTAGTTCCATAACTCGGTCAATAACCATTTCACGGGTAGTAAAGTCTAATAAATTAACCTGCTCTAAAAACATCAGAAAACCACGACATTCTACATCAAGAATTTGGCTCTCTTGTGCCGTATAAATTCGAATAGATTGGTTACCTACTCGTGTTAAATAAGGATAAGCCTCTGTGTCCTGTAAGGCGGTAAGTTTTTCCAGCCAAGCAAGCGCTTTATAAATTTCATCTTGGTGAAAACCAGCACGCGTTAATTCATCAGTAAGTAGCTCATGGTCGACCATGACTTCGGCTTCAGAATGAATATAGTTTTCAAAAAGGTACATCAAGATATCAAACATCACTAGCCCCTATTTAATTTAAGGTAACCCCCTGGCACAGCAGACACCAGACCTCTAAGTTCAAGCACGGTTAATCGAGTTAGCACTTCGTCTATCGGTAGTTTACTGCGCGAAACGACTAAATCTACGGGCGTAATTTCATAACCCACACTAGCTAACATTGGATCGTTACACAAGTGCTGTTTTTTACTTTTTTCTGCTAAATTATCTTTCGCTTTGTTTCTACTCAAGTTTAAATTATCTGTAACCAACGCTTCAAACTCATCCACTATATCACTGGTATCTTCGACAAGCTTAGCGCCTTGTTTAATTAACCAATGACAACCTTTCGCCTGCACATTATAAATAGAGCTAGGTATAGCAAATACTTCTCGGCCTTGTTCTAAGGCACAACGCGCCGTGATCAACGAACCACTTTTTAAAGACGCTTCAACGACCAAAACCCCCAAACTTAAACCGCTTATTAAACGATTTCGCTTTGGAAAATGTCCGGGCTTAGGTGCGATACCGGGGGCAAACTCACTAATGATGAGCCCCTGGTTTTCAACAATATCTTTTTGTAATTTTTTATGGCGAGCGGGATAGGTTATATCTAGTCCTGTTGCTACTACCGCAATAGTATAGCCCTGCTGATACAAAGCCCCTAAATGCGCTTGCCCGTCAATACCTAATGCTAAACCACTAGTAACAACGAAGTGACTGGTTAACTGACCCGCCAACTTATAAGCAATCTCTCTACCTGAAATACTGGCATTGCGGCTACCGACAATGGCAATTTTAGGTAATAACAATAAATCCACATTACCACGAACAAAAAGCACTAACGGTGGATCATAAATTTCTTTTAGTAATGGTGGGTATAGGGGATCATCAAAGGCAATGATTTGACTGTGACAGTGGCTTGAATCAGAGATTATTTTTGTCAACGAATCCCAGGCAGGAGAAGTTATTGCAGCACGCTGTGGATTGGTGAGACTTGACAAGGTTAAGTCAGTAGTCTCCACGAATAAAGCCGTTAAACCAAACTTTTCGACTAGGGCGATTTTTTTATGACTGGCTAACCTTGGAATAGCTTTCACTGCTAGCCAATAATGCGTTAAAGTTAACTCCAACGTTAGCGTGTTGCTGGTATTTACCACTTGCTTCTCCTTAAGCGTGGCCCAATTTTAGAGCTAGGGTGCCGTAACTCCATCAAGGATTCGTAATGGCTTTTCAGCATTAAGAATCAAGGCCATACTGACCTTGTCATAAACTTTAAATACCATCACTTTGCCGATTACTTCGGTTGGCATATCGTAATCTGAATAGCTGTTATTGGTTATTTTGTTCCAATGAGAAGTGTCTTTACTGTATTGCGGTCCATGGTCTGTTTCAATAACGCCGGGGCTTTTTCGGCTAACCGTTAACACATCGCCAGTTTGTACGGCTTGGCTATTGCCTTTATTAATCATTATCACGTCAAATTTAGCAAATTCACGTAGTTTGGTCACCGAGCTAATAATTAAACCGTCAGTGCTTTTAGCACCTGCTCGCATGGTAAAAATAGCGGGGTAATCTTGCTCGTCATTGACTGGCATAACATAAGCACCCGAACGAATTTCGCGTTTTGCACCCTCAACAAAAATAGTGCTTGGCTGCTGCTGACTCATATTGCCACTTTGTAGTGCCTTGCCCGTACCAATAAGTCGAATATTATAACCCAAATTTTGCTGTGTTTCGGGATCAACAATGGCATCCGCTTTATGGTAAATACCATAACTTTGACCAACAATGAGGTCACTATTAACATAAACCTTAAAGCCATCAACACTTGATTTATAGCCATCCTCACTGCCAATAACATGAGGTAAGTCAGTTAACTCAGCTAAACTTCTCACGGTATCGTAGCGAATATAGGGCGCAATAACGTGCAAAGGTAGTGTACTAACGGGTTTTTGATCTTTTAATTGTTTACGTACTTTAGGTGACCATTTAAGTTCAGGCTTGCCTTTAACCAGCATGGGTTGGCCTTGGGCATCAAATACTAGCCGCAACTCATCCCCAGGGTAAATTAAATGTGGGTTATTAATATCAGGATTAAGACGCCATAACTTAGGCCACAACCAAGGTTGATTGAGAAATATACCTGATATATCCCACAAGGTATCGCCTTTCTTAACGATATAAGATTTTGGAGCATCTGGCTTTAATGCTAGCTCATTGGCCATTAAAGAAACTGACAGAGCAATGCCAAATAGTAAGGATAAAACTCTTATTAGCATGTTAATTTCCCTATTATTAGAGGTTTTATCCTAAACCACTATGATTAACTATAATTAATGGCTAAAATTGAAACATAACACTCTATGCGACATTTCGCGAACTCTTTTGATAAATTATGGCTATTTTACCTGTATTACGATTTCCTGATGAGAGATTAAGAACAAAAGCGCAACCTGTAACTGAAGTTAACGATGAAATTCGTACTATTATCAGTAACATGTTTGAAACTATGTATGATGAAAATGGTGTTGGTTTGGCGGCAACTCAAGTTGATATTCACCAACGAATTGTCGTTATTGATGTTTCAGAAAATAAAGAACACCCTTACGTGTTAATAAATCCTGAAATCACTCGCAAAAGTGATGACACCATTATTAATGAAGAAGGTTGTTTATCGGTACCTGGCTGTTATGCCAAAGTTGACCGTAGTATTGATGTCACAGTTACCGCCCTTGATGAAAATGGCAAAGCCTTTACTTTAGATGGTGAAGAGCTATTAGCTATTTGTATTCAGCATGAACTGGATCATCTTAATGGCATCTTATTTGTTGACTATTTGTCACCACTTAAGCGCCAGCGATTCAAAAAGAAATTAGAAAAAGAAGCGCGTTTGGATAATGCCAACGCTTAAGTGTCATCGCTCTTTTATAACTCATACCAATTAAATTAAGTAAATGAGCGATTATTTATTTCAATTGGTATCAATTGCATTTTGGAAACTCCTTTGCCCAGTGCCGTAACTACACCATTAAATATCATTTTTGCTGGTACCCCTGACTTTGCCGCGCAACATTTAGCGGCGCTAATTCACTCAGAGCATAACATTGTTGCGGTTTATTGCCCGCCAGATAAACCGGCTGGCCGCGGTAAAAAGCTTACGGCTTGTGCAACTAAACTATTAGCCCTAGCGCACGACATTCCAGTTCAGCAGCCGGTGAACTTTAAAGCGGAACAAACACAGTTAACGCTGGCAAATTACCAAGCAGATGTCATGGTAGTGGTGGCTTATGGTTTATTATTGCCGACGGTGATTTTACAAACACCCAGATTAGGCTGTATTAATGTTCATGGTTCTATTTTGCCTAAATGGCGTGGTGCTGCACCGATTCAACGTGCTTTAGAAGCGGGTGACTCACAAACTGGCGTGACCATAATGCAAATGGATAAAGGCCTAGACACAGGTGATATGATATTAACCGCAACGTGTGACATTACCCTAAAAGACACGAGCGCAAGTTTATACGACAAGTTAGCTGAACTAGGTCCAAAAGCATTATTAAACACCTTAGCCTTGATGGCTTTAGGCAAGCATCAACGCCAAGCACAAAATAATCTACAAGCCACTCATGCGGCCAAACTTGATAAAGCAGATGCTGAGTTAGACTGGCAACAACCCGCAAGCATACTTGATCGAAAAATCAGAGCCTACATTCCATGGCCAGTGGCGCAATTTACCTTTGATGACAACAGTCAACAACACCGTATTCGGGTTTGGCAAGCTAGCGTTATTGAACTTGAGCATCAGCACCTGCCTGGCACTATTATAAGCTGCGATAAACAAGGTATTGTGGTCGCCACAACAGCCAATGCTTTACGACTTGAGATATTACAACTGCCAGGCAAAAAAGCCTTAGCTGTGGCTGACATACTCAATGGCAAAGCAGATTGGTTTACCCAAGGCCAATCAATCAATCGGCTAATACAGCCTCAACAAGAGTTAACTTAATTATGGCCGCTAATCTTAGAGCACTGGCTGCTCGTTGTACCTTTGCCGTTGTTGATAAAGGCCGTAGTTTGTCAGACGAACTACCACAACAAATCGCAAAAATAGATATTAAAGATAAAGGGCTATTACAAGAGCTTTGCTATGGCGTATTAAGACATTTACCTGAGCTTGAACATGATGTTCGTGACTTCATTAAAAAACCCTTTAGCGGTAAACAACGCGTTGGTCACTTTTTATTACTGGTTGGGATTTATCAAATAAAGTATACCCGCATACCAGATCACGCCGCATTTAATGAAACCGTTTCCGCCTGTAAAGCCTTAAAATGCGACCATTTAAAAGGTGTGATTAATGGCGTATTAAGAAATTTCCAACGTCAGCAAACACAATTAGCAGATAAAAGCCTAACCGCTGAACCTAGCAAGCTACCGGAAGCGATCGCCTTTAACCACCCCTCTTGGTTTATTAAAAAACTACAAAGTGGTTACCCTGATAGTTGGCAAGATATTCTCAACGCGAATATGCAAAGGCCGCCGATGTGGTTGCGAGTTAATGTCCTACACCATAGTATTGATGAATATCTAGCTTTATTAGTGGCTGAAAACATTGATTATGCCTATGTCGATGAAAAGTCATCTGCGATACGTTTAACTGACGCCATCGATGTCAATAAGTTGCCTGGATTTCAGCTAGGTTGGGTATCAATTCAAGACGGCGCCGCACAACAAGCTGCACTTTTACTTGATTGCCAGCCAGATGACAATGTACTTGATTGTTGTGCCGCGCCAGGTGGCAAAACCTGTCATATACTTGAATATAGTCCAAAAATAAAAGCGCTAACCGCCATTGATATTGAAGAGTCGCGCTTGCTGAGAGTGCATGAAAACCTACAACGTCTGAACCTACAAGCAAAGGTGATTACCGCTGATGCCGCGACACCAGACAAGTGGTGGAATGGAGAATTATTTGACCGCATTTTACTTGACGCTCCGTGTTCGGGTACTGGTGTCATCCGCAGACACCCTGATATTAAATGGTTACGTAAAAGCCAAGACATTGCGGTATTAACTGATTTACAACAAGATATATTAAAAAATGTATGGTCTTTATTAAAACCCGGTGGTACTTTGCTGTATGCAACATGCAGTGTATTACCAGAAGAAAATAGTCAGCAAGTTCAACGTTTTGTTGCTGAAAATTCAGATGTGGAGCATATCGCGATAACCAATAATGCAGATGATATTGGTTGGCAGATACTGTCTAACGACAATTCGATGGACGGTTTTTACTACGCCAAACTCATTAAAAAATCACAGTAAAAACAACAATAAAAGCAATCTTAAATGAAAATTATAATTATTGGTGCTGGGCAAGTTGGTGGAACATTAGCAGAAAATCTTGTTGGCGAAAAAAACGAAATTACGCTAATAGACACCAACAGTGAAACCTTGCGTGAGTTACAAGACAAAATGGATTTACGCGTTGTTGTGGGTCACGGCTCTCACCCTGATGTGCTAAAACAAGCTGGCGCAGAAGATGCTGAACTCGTTGTTGCAGTAACCAACGACGATGCTACCAACATGATTGCTTGCCAAATTTGTTATTCGCTCTTTAATACCGCCAATAAAATTGCCCGAATTCGCTCAAGTCAAATTCTCAAATATCAAAAAGAACTCTTTCAAAATAAAAATATTCCAGTAGATCATATTATTGCACCAGAGCAATTGGTGACCCGAGATATTGCCCGACTTATTGATTACCCAGGTGCACTACAAGTATTAGAATTTGCTGAAGGTAAGGTCAGTTTAGTTGCCGTTAAAGCTTATTATGGGGGCTTATTGGTGGGTCATGCCCTATCTACTTTGCGCGAACATATTCCGAATATTGATACCCGGGTGGCGGCTATTTATCGTAATGGTAAACCTATTCGACCTTTGGGCACTACCGTTATTGAAGCTGATGACGAAGTATTCTTTATTGCCGCCTCAATTCATATTCGCGCGGTGATGAACGAACTGCAAAAATTGGAAGCGCCTTATAAAAAAATCATGATCGCCGGTGGTGGTAATATCGGCTCAGGGTTAGCGCGCTTGTTAGAGAAAAACCACCAAGTAAAATTAATCGAGCATTCGGCTAAACGCGCAGCCTATTTAGCGTCTGAGCTAAACGACACCTTAGTGTTTACCGGTGATTCTTCTGATCAAGAGTTACTGTTAGAAGAACACATTGATCAGTTTGACGTTTTTATTGCTGTCACCAACGATGACGAAGCCAACATTATGTCATCGTTATTAGCAAAACGCTTAGGGGTACGCAAAGCTATGGTATTAATCCAGCGCAGTGCTTACATTGATTTAGTCCATGGTAGTGATATAGATATTGCCGTTTCACCGCAACACGCCACTATTTCCGCCTTATTAACCCACGTGCGCCGTGGTAATATTAATAATGTTTATAGCTTGCGTGGTGGCGCAGCAGAAGCAATAGAAATTGTCGCTAAGGGTGATGAAAAATCATCTAAAGTGGTGGGTAAAACTATCCAACAGATCAGGTTACCACCCGGCACAACTATTGGTGCAATCGTGCGTGGCGAAGAAGTCTTAATTGCCCATTCAGATACTCGAATTCAAGCAGAAGACCATGTGGTGTTATTTTTAGTTAACAAACGCTATATCAGCGACGTTGAAGCTTTATTCCAACTGGATGCCATAGCGTTTTTCTAAGCGACTTTTTCTAAGCGATTTGTTCTAAGCGATTTATTCTAAGCAATAATGTGTTAAGTACTATCAGAAAAATATATTAGGTTCGCCAAAATGCTGGTGTCATTAGTACCAGCAAGGTAAATATCTCTAAACGGCCAAACAGCATGGCAACAACCAAAACCCATTTACTAAAATCATTTATTTCTGCGTAGTTGGACGCAACCTGCCCCAAACCTGGGCCCAAATTATTCAAACAGGCAGCCACGGCAGTAAAGGCTGAAATGTCATCCATTCCGCCCGCTAATAACAACAACATACAAACAACAAACACAGCCGCATAAGCAGAGAAAAAACCCCATATGGCTTCTACCACACGATTTGGTAGCGCTTTTTTACCTAACTTAATCGTAAAAACGGCTTTAGGATGTACTAATCTATTTAATTCTCGCACGCCTTGTAAATAAAGCAGTAATACCCGAATGACTTTCATGCCACCACCGGTACTGCCAGCGCAACCACCAATAAAACTAGCAAGTATTAATAAAATGGGCAGCAGCGTTGGCCAGTTAGCAAAAGCGACTTCGCCGGAAGATGTTGTTGAAAATCCGGCAGTGGTACTAATTGAAACGGCATGAAACATCGCTTGTTCAAAGTTTTCAAAACCTGACTGGTAAACATTAAAACTCGTTAGCACAATAAAACACACTAAGATCAAAACGGCTTGAATACCCAAAAATACTTTAAATTCTGAATCATAAAAATAACTACGTAATGATCGGCTGTTCACTACCGCGAAATGCAAAGCAAAGTTCACCCCGGCAACCAGTAAGAAAAATACACAGATAAAATTGATTAGCGGACTATTAAAATAGCCCATACTTAAGTCGTGAGTCGAGAAGCCACCAATCGCAATAGTAGAGAAAGAGTGGCAAATAGCGTCAAATAAATTCATCCCCGCTGCCCAATAACTCATGGCACAGGCAAGGGTTAAGGTGACATAGATTAACCACAAATGCTTAGCCGTGTCGGCAATGCGCGGGGTCATTTTTGAATCTTTCACCGGCCCTGGAGTTTCAGCGCGATATAACTGCATACCACCTATGCCTAGCATAGGTAAAATAGCCACGGCTAACACAATGATCCCCATACCACCCAACCACTGTAGTTGTTGTCGATACCAAAGCACCGCGTGTGGTAATCCGTCAATCTGCGTTAATATGGTTGCGCCTGTCGTAGTGAGACCCGAAAAAGACTCAAAAAATGCATCGGCAACGCTAAGGTTAGGTTGATCTAATAATAATAAAGGCACCGCTGAGAAACTCGCCAAAACGGTCCAAAACAACACCACAATTAAAAAGCCTTCTCGTGCCCTTAAATCGCTTTTTTCGTCTCGATAAGGATACCAAGATAAAAGCCCCGCGATTAAACAAAAAAGAAATGACATTAAGAAAGAAACACCACCACCATCTCGATAAACCAGAGAAATAAAAGCAGGCGGCAGCATAGTTACGCTCAGTAAGGCGACTAATAACCCTAATATTCGGATGATATTTTTAAATTGCACGGTAGTTTATTATTGCTTTTTAGTTATAGGTTGAAGTGTTAACTGTCCCGCAGACATGGTTTGCAATTGCTGTTGGAAAAGCTCAAGTTTTTCATCAGGTAATGCGAGTATCAGCACAACATTCTCATGGTAGTCTTGCTGGATAATTTCGCCACCTATTTGCTCAACAAAATGCAAAACATCATTTACTTGTGCATATTGACACGCTAGTGTTTTGCGTACCATAGGAATTTTCAATTTTGTCGGTAAATTCGCCAGTGCTTGCTTAACGCTGCCGCCATATGCGCGTTGTAAACCACCAGGTCCAAGCTTAGTACCACCAAAATATCGTACAACAACAGCACAAAGCTCACCAAGATTACTGCCCATTAACATATTAAGCATAGGTTTACCGGCAGTGCCTGACGGCTCCCCGTCGTCAGAAAAGCCATATAATTGGCTATTTTCAGGCCGACCAACAATAAAAGCATAACAGTGATGATTAGCTTGTGGATGTAATACTTGTAAGCTTTTAATAAACGCTTTGGCATCAGCAGCACTGGTGCAAGGTTTAAGGTAACAAATAAAGCGGCTGCGCGTGACTATGGTTTCATCAATAATCGCTTTGGCCGCTATTTCATATGGTGTAGACACAAATAGTTTCGCTTAGTTTAAGTCAGAATCTCGTGTCATATTTTCATTATGCGACTGGTGAACAATGACATTATCTTCTATTCTGATACCACCAAATGGCCGCATAGCATCAACTTCTGACCAATTAACCATTTTACCATGGGCAGATTTTTTTAAGTCAGCTAGCAGAGAATTGATAAAATATAAGCCAGGTTCAATAGTAAAAACTTGATTGCTTTCTATCACGCGCGACGTCCGTAAAAAAGCATGTTGCTCTGGGGTATTAACGTGAGTTCCACGTTCGTCAGCCATAAAACCGCCAACATCGTGCACTTGTAAACCTAAGTGATGACCTAAGCCATGGGGGAAAAAGGTAGAAATAATACCACTTTCAACCGCCGTATCGACATCAACATTAATAAAGTTAAACTCTCGTAATACCTTACCTACTTCGCGATAAGTGGCAATATGTAGATCAACATAACTCAGCCCTGGTTTTAAAGCGTCAACCGCATTCAACATTAAAATATCCATGCGCGCAATTAGCTCAGCAAAACGATCGCGCTTAAAAGAGTAAGTGCGAGTAATATCAGCGGCATAACCATTAAAATTAGCGCCGGCATCCAGTAAAAAAGAACGATGGGCTTGTGGTACACCGCGATCTAAAGCGGTGTAATGCAAAATAGAGGTATTTTCATTTAACGCAACAATATTGCCATAAGGTGTTTCACTTTCAACATGTTGTGTGGCTTTAAGAAAAGCATGTTGGATATCATACTCTGAGGCACCATCGAAAAAAGCGGCTTTGGCTGCTTTATGGCCCTTAACCGCAATCTCATTTGAACGGCGCAAACACGTTTGTTCGTAAGAGGTTTTATAAGCACGGTGAAAATGAAAATAGTTAATCAATGGCTCGGGATTGATATGCTCAAAGCCTAACGCTTTCGCCACTTCAATATGAGCACCAATATAGGCAAAAGATTTTTTATCATAAGGCAGTAACTTGTCGACATCACTGGCTTTAGCTAAAATTTTTATATCAAAAAATTCATGCCAATAATCATCCGCTAAACCGATGACTTTATGCCAAAAATCAACTGGCTGGTAATAAATCAGTGTAGGTTTATCTGTACCGTTAACCAATAACCAACAGTTAGCAACATCAACTAAAGGTAACCAGGCTTTAAAGTGTGGGTTAACGCGAAATGGATAGCTGTTATCGTCTAAGAAGGCTTTAATTTCTTGACCAGAGTGAATGACTAAACCTTCAAGATTTTCTCTTGCTAATACGGTTTTAGTTCGTTTTTGTAACTCAGCTACATGAGCTGGGTATTGGCTAGCTAGTGTATTCATCTGGTAACTCTCTCAATTTCTTTGGTGTTAATTGTACCTTGTTTAGCCCAATATTATAATGCAAGCGTGCTGCTATTCGTTTATATTCATTGCAATGATCTGGTCAAACAAAGAGGCCGCTTGTCCTACTTTGTGTTGATATATTTGCTGATAAGCTAAAACACTTTTAACATATTCTCGGGTTTCTTTGAACGGAATGGTTTCAATCCAAACATCGGCAGGTAATGACTCAGCGTTTTTTAACCAACTTCTTACGCGATAAGGGCCGGCATTATAAGCCGCGGTAGCCAGTACCTGATTGCCATCATGGCGGTCGAGTAAATCACGTAAATATTTTGTGCCTAATTTAATATTATTTTTAGCTTTGAATAAATATTGAGTAGAGACTTTTTTGCGCGCCAGCTGTTTTGCTGTACCCGGCATAATTTGCATTAAACCTTTAGCGCCAGCTGGAGAATTAGCATCAGACATAAATGAACTTTCACGACGCGTGATAGCAAACGCCCAAGCTGGATTAATGTTTTGCTGGCCCGCATAGTGGTTAATTTCACTTTCAAAGCCCAATGGAAAACGTAAACCTACATCGTTAAGATACCCCACTTTAGCTAAGGTAAATATCGCCCTGTCATACCATTGCATTTCATTGGCAACTTTAGAGGCAACTAACTTGTCGCGCTTACTGAGTTTAGACAACCAATAATTCCATTCCTTACGGGCGTGATAAAACCGACCAATGGCAAACAGCTCAATGGCTCTTTTTGCTTCAGGACTTTTAGTTACTAAGGCTCTTTCATCTGCGCTAACAACGAGCGGTATATTCTGAAAATTAGCCGGTTTATTTAAATAACTCGCGGCTAAAAAACCATAATAATGTCGGCTTAACGCCAGCTTATTTAAGCGTAAATTTCCTGCCACTAACTCATCAGTGGCCAACAAGCTTCTGCCATACCAGTACTGCCACTGCAGGCTGTTTTGTGCTATTTCAGGTAATTTTAACAGCTTAGTTTTGATATTTTGCCAATTTTGATCACGCAGCGCGTCGGTTATATACCACTGGGTTAAATTACTGGTAAATAAGTTTTCATCGACTTTCGCTAACCATGAGGCCGCATCAAGATGATTTTTACTGGCTAACGCTAGGGCAAATTTTAACGTGATTTGTTGCTGTTGCTGCACAGAAAAAGGTAACAACAACTGGGCTAATTGATAGGTATCAAGTGCTTGCTTTGGATCACGCCATATTAGGCGCTTTAAACCATAAGCGACTATTTCCGCCTCTCTCTGGGTTTTATTTTTAAATTTTGATAAGTGTGTAGTGTATGACGGGTCGCGACGTACTTGATGCCAAAGCTGAGCTAAATATTGCTCATTCTCTGGTAATAACCGAGTTAAATACGGTATTAAAGTATGTTTACCACCATCTGCTGATAAGACGATACGTTGCCATATTACCTCATTGCTTCGATATCCTGCTTGCTGCCACTGCTTAAACAAAGGGTCACAAACTTTAGGTTGCGACTTACCTACTAGCCAAAGCGAGCTTACTTTTGGCAATACTTTAGTGGGTGACACACCAGATTGCAGTTGAAAGCGATAATGCTGACAGGTGAGTTCAACGTCATTAGTAGCTTCGAAAAAGTTTTGAAAAAGTACCCGCTGCTTACGTTTGGCTAAATAAGTTAGCCATTTATTTCTTAAAGGCCAATCCAGTGGTGTGCCTTTATACTTTGCTAAAAAGTCCCTTATCTCTGGCGCTGATGACAACTTCATGTTGGTCATTAAGCGTTTCTGATCCAAATAAGGTTGCAGCGGATAATAATGTAGTTGGTTATATAGGTTTTGATAACTAGCAGAGTTGTGATTCCAAGTTTGCTTTTCGGCTTGCAAGAAATTTTTTCGCTGCTGGCTTTCATCATTAGCGAAAGTTGCTGCACTCACTAATAGCGCACTTAAGATGACGGTTTTAAAAAATCGGAAACTAGCTAGCGGCATAAGAAGACCTTGGAGAAATAAGCATGGATCAATTATTCACCTCTAACGTGACAAAGCAAGCTTATTACAGACAATTATTAGCTTAATTATCAATATTGGCTCTTGAAGTCAGTTTTAGATACTTAAAAATCCATTGAAAAAAAACAATCAAGGTAAGTTTATTGTTGCGTCATGGTAAATAGGCTTTAAAATTAGCGCCAAACCCTATTCCCTAGCAAGGTAAAGCATGACCGATTGCCCTTTTTCAGCTCCAGACCACCAATTAGATGCCATTGGGCTTCGCTGCCCCGAGCCAGTAATGATGCTTCGGCTAAAAATACGAAAAATGGCCGAAGGTGAAACCCTCCTTGTGAGCGCTGATGACCCGTCAACTGCAAGAGATATCCCAAGCTTTTGTCGATTTATGGATCATCAACTTATTAGTCAACAAGTTAAAAAAATACCTTTTCAATACGTTATTAAAAAAGGGTTATGACATTAAATTACTGATCAGTGCATAATAGTTGAAGCCAAATAATTTTTTTGAGCTATTTTTAACAGAAAAATTATACCGCTTGGTTACTCAGCCATAAAATCAACTTGTTATCATAGTTTTTAAATGGTTATTGATAACCCCCGAAAGAACCCGCAGGACCCGGAAAAACCACTGGGCTTTCAAAACCATCTTTTGCAACACTGCTAACACCAAAAAAATAGTTATCGATTACAATATTTTTTAACTCAAATTCAGTGACATCACCGACATATTGGCTATTTGTCCATGTTGGCTCTGTGGTTAATCGCCAATGAACACGGTAACCCGCTAAGTTATTTGCCATAGTCCCTGCTGGACGCTGCCATTTTAAACTTGTTGATGCTTTAACTGCCCCTGAAATTTCAGTATTGGCTGGCGGTGGTGGCGCCCAAGCCATAGCGGCCATAGTAACGGCGTTTAACGAGGTTAATTTCGCAGTAAAATCAAAATCTACACCAGCAATAACATCACCGAACGCTCGACCATTTTCGCTTCTAAGGTCTTGATGCTGACGATCGTAGTGCTCATTAGTTTCCATAATACGCACGGCAGGATAACCAACGGCATTAAAGGGTCTATGATGTCCGCCTCGACCAAATCTGTCCAATCTATATATCATCATAACGTCTAAGTTAGGGATGTATTGGTCGGCAATTTTATCAATATAGCGAGCTACATTTCGTGAAGACGAATCTACTTCACCGCCGGTAAATCTGCGTTTTTTAGCTTCTGCCGGTGTTTCAACATAGCGAACGCCTTCGGAAAAAACCCTTGCGGTTGTATTGTTGATAATGCCATTGATACCTGAAATATTACCAATCATGTCGTTATTAATAACCGCTTCCACACGCCAAGCTTCTTTCTTGGCAATACCCGCCATTATTTTTCCACCAAACAATCCCTGTTCTTCTCCTGATAATGCAGCATAAACTACAGTACCGGCAAATTTATGTTGGGACAGCACTCTAGCGGCTTCGATAACTCCGGCAACACCTGAAGCATTATCATTGGCTCCTGGAGAGGCACTGGTGTAATCAAGCGGGTCTGACACACGTGAGTCTATATCACCAGACATCACGATATAGCGATTGGGATCGAGTTGGCCGCGCTGAATAGCGATAACATTGATCACTTCAGTCGGTTCAGGAATTCGCTTTTCTCCTGAAAAGGTCTGTTTTTGATAAACAACTTCTAAACAGCCTCCACATTGTGCTGAAATTTCATCAAATTCTGACTTAATCCAACGACGTGCCGCGCCAATCCCTTGGCTATCTGACTTTGTCTCTGACAAGGTATGCCTAGTACCAAAGTCAACTAATGTAGTGACATCTTTTTTCAGTCTCTCTGCACTTACTTCTTGCTGTATCTCACGCAATACCAACTGCTCATTCGGCGGCACCACTGTAGCAGCGTAAACAGGTATAGCCGTAGCAAACGCACATAACACCCCAAAAGTTTTTCGAGAAAAAGCATTAAACGATGCAGTAAGCGAGATACTCTTCACTTGAGAAAAATGTATAAACATAACGACGACCTAATATTATTGTGATTATTACTTTGGTAAAAGATTACCACATTTAATAAGCTTGACGGGTTCATCCGTCCTATTAATAATTCAATTCAACTCACTGTTAAACTCGCTATTGAGCTCACTATTGAACTTATTATCAAATGATTAATACTGAGAGTTAGATCGGCCATATAATTATATCAAGCTAAAATTAACGCCCTTGCCATTTGGATTATCTTCCCCTTAGTCAGGGTGATCAGGCTTCTTTCAGCCTATCAGGTTTGCCAGCTTCGCTGGATAAACAAAAAAAAGGAATGCCTTAGCATTCCTTTTAGTTTTTAATACGCTACAACCACAAATATTACTGCAATAAAGAAATATCAGCTATCGCAAGAAAACTATTACGAATTTCATTTAGTAAGGTCAAGCGATTGGTTTTAACTTGTTCATCATCAGCCATCACCATGACATGATCAAAAAAGTTATCAATGGGCTGCTTTAACGCCGCTAATTCGGTTAATGCGCTTTGATAATCTTTTGTCGCCATTAATGGTGCTATTTTAATATTAACCACTGAAAAAGCTGAGGCCAACTCTGTTTCAGCAGCTTCTGTCGCTAAATCAGCTTTAAAAGCGTTAAAAAGCTCACCTTTAAATTTAACTAAAATATTACCCACACGCTTGTTAGCGGCGGCTAACGTAGCCGCTTCACCTAAGGTTTTAAAATGTGTGACCGCATGAATACGCTTGTCAAAGTCCAATGGTGAAGACGGAGCGTTAGCTAGCACAGCTTGTATGACATCAACCGTAATATTTTGATCTTGATAATAAGCACGGTAGCGACCAAAAACAAATTCAAGTACTTGTTGAGTCACGTCTTGATTGCTTAATTTATCTTGATAAAGCTCAACACTTTTTGCTAATAAATCTGCAATATCTAAATTAAGATCTTTCTCAATGATGATACGGATCAAACCAATAGCCGCACGGCGCAAAGCAAACGGGTCTTTATCCCCCTTAGGCGCTTGGTTAATGCCAAAGATACCGACTAAGGTATCGACTTTATCAGCAATAGCAACAGCGCAACCTATGGTTTGTTCAGGTAATACATCACCCGCGAAACGAGGTCTATATTGATCTTCTAAAGCCTGTGCAACAGCTGCCGGTTCACCATCATGCTGAGCATAATACTTACCCATGGTGCCTTGAACTTGTGGAAATTCAAGCACCATATCTGACATTAAATCTGTTTTGCTCAGTAAACCTGCGCGATAGGCTATAGCGGTATCATCGCCAGTTTTATCCGCAACGAATGCACTTAAACTAGCAATACGTTCAGACTTAGCTTTCACTGTGCCTAATTGCTTTTGAAACAACATCGACTCTAAACCTTGCAGTCTTGACTCAAGTGATTGTTTTTTATCTGTTTTAAAGAAAAACTCCGCATCCGCCAAACGGGGTCGAATAACCTTCTCATTACCTTTAACAACCTGACTTGGATCTTTGCTATCAATATTTGATACAAAGATGAATTTATTCAACAAGTTACCTTCGCTATCAGTGACAGGAAAGTATTTTTGATGATCTTTCATCGAATAAATTAAGGGTTCAGCAGGTACATTCAAAAACTCTTTGTCGAAGCTGCCTGTTAATACTACTGGCCATTCAACTAATGAAGTCACTTCTTCTAGTAAGTCGTCATCCGGTAAAACGAAACCACCAATGGCTATCGCCGCGGCATTAATTTGCTGTTGAATAGTGTCTTTACGTGCTTGATAGTCAACCACAACATGCGCTGCTTTTAGTGCACTTTCATAGTCATTGGCATGTGCTAACGCGACTAAGCCGTGATGATGAAAGCGGTGACCGGTCACTAAGTTATTAGAGCGAATGTTTAACGATTCACCGGCAATAATACTTGCGCCATAAAGTAATGTTAGCGTATGCACAGGACGAATAAATTGTGTTCTACCTGAGCCCCAACGCATAGGTTTAGGTACAGGTAACTTTGCAATAGCTTGGTTAACCATATCAGGAATTAACTGCTCAACATGTTTGCCTTGCTCAATGGTTTTGTAAAGTAACCATTCACCTTTATCTGTTACCAAACGCTCTGCTTGAGCAACAGTGATGCCATTTGAGCGCGCCCAACCTTCGGCAGCTTTACTTGCTTTACCTTCAGCATCAAAGGCTACGCTAACAGCAGGACCACGTTTTTCAATGGCTTTATCAGCTTGGTTAGCGACTAAGTTGTCAACCTTTACCGCTAAACGTCTTGGCGTTGCATACCAATAAATATCAGAATAAGAAAGTTTTGCTTCATCTAGTTGTAATTTAATTTGCTCAAAGAACGTTGTAGCTAAGGTTCTCAACGACTTTGGTGGTAACTCTTCAGTACCGAGTTCAATCAATAGTGTTTCTGTTGTCATTATGACTGTCCCTTAGTTGAGTTATTATTGCTTGAGTTATCATTGGCTGCATTATTTTTACAAAGCGGAAAGCCAAGCTCTTCACGTTTTGCGTAATAGGCTTGTGCACAAGCTTTTGATAAAGCTCTTACTCTCAATATGTAACGTTGGCGTTCTGTTACCGATATGGCGTGTCGAGCATCCAGTAAGTTAAAGGCATGAGAAGCTTTCATCACTTGTTCGTACGCCGGTAAGGCTAAACCTGCTTCAATCAGTTTTTCACTGTCTTTTTCACATTGATCAAAGGTGTTAAATAAGGCATCAACGTCAGCATATTCAAAGTTATAAGTGGATTGTTCAACTTCATTTTGATGAAAGACATCGCCATAAAGTACTTTACCCATAGGACCATCAGTCCAAACCAGATCATAAATACTGTCTACGTTTTGAATATACATGGCTAAGCGTTCTAAGCCATAGGTTATTTCACCCGTAACAGGTGCACACTCTATACCACCAACTTGTTGAAAGTAAGTGAACTGCGTAACTTCCATACCATTTAGCCAGATTTCCCAACCTAAACCCCAGGCGCCTAAGGTGGGTGATTCCCAGTTGTCTTCTACAAAGCGAATATCGTGCACGAGTGGATCAATACCCATCTCTTTTAACGAGTCAAGGTAAAGCTCTTGAATATTATCTGGAGAAGGCTTTAACATGACTTGAAATTGATAGTAGTGTTGTAGGCGATTTGGATTTTCACCGTAGCGACCATCGGTTGGACGTCGACATGGTTGCACATAAGCACTACTCATTGGCTCAGGACCAATAGAACGTAAAAATGTCATCGGGTGAAATGTGCCGGCCCCAACTTCTAAATCTAATGGCTGAACTATTACACAGCCTTGGCGTGACCAATAATCTTGCAACTGCAATATTAGTCCTTGAAAGGTCTTTATATTAAACGTACTCATAACATTCCGAATCTATAGTTATATGGGATTAAATAAGGCTAATTATACCGTTTGTCGCTTTATTAGCCTAGTGTGCTTATCGCAATTTAATTAATTAAGTGATCTAAGTTTTCATCAAGAAAAATGGCTAAAGACAAGGTATAAAATTTTATCCGTCATTGACTGATAAATTTACAACACGGTATTTTTTCATTTTAAGCATTAAGGATAAGCAGATAATTAGTCAATGGTATTACTAAATGTTAGCACTAGATATTAGGACTAGATGTCAGCTATTTTTTGTCTAAAAATATCTGCTTAGAAACAAAAATGCCCGATTTGATGATCGGGCATTATTATCTCTACAGTTTAAAGGCTAAACATCTAGGTTAGCTACTTTAAGCGCGTTTTCTTCAATGAAGTGTCTACGCGGTTCAACATGATCACCCATCAGGGTAGTAAACAATTGATCAGCTGCAATAGCGTCTTCAATAGTTACCTGTAACATTCTGCGTGAATCTGGATCCATGGTAGTTTCCCATAATTGATTGGGATTCATTTCACCTAGACCTTTATAACGTTGAATATATTGGCCACGTTTAGATTCAGCCATTAACCAATTTAATGCTTCATCAAACTCAGTTATTTGCTTAATTTTTTCGCCACGTTTAACGTAAGCACCTTCTTCCATTAAGCCATTCACTGCTTTATTTAGACTTTGAATTGAGGCAAATTCTTTTGAGTCAAAAAATTCATAGTCACAATCATAAACCGTATCAATACCATGTTTACGGACATTAAAGCTTGGGTAATAAACATGGCGTTCTTGATCATGCTTAACTTCAACAGTATAGATAGAGCCATTACCATCTTGCTCAGAAAGCTGTTTTAGTAGATCAGCGGTCCAAGATTCAACGTTGGCTTTAGTTTTGAATTCTTCAGTGGTAATTAATTCACCGTAGATCATCTTTTCTAGAATATCAGCAGGAATTAAACGCGATACGCGCTTAATAGTTTCGTGAGTTTTACGGAACTGTTTTACTAAATTTTCTAATGATAAGCCTGATAAGGCCGGTGCAGATTCATTAACATGAATTTCTGCATTCTCTAATGCCAGTGATGTTAAATACTCAACTAAGCCATTTTCATCTTTTATGTAACGTTCTTGCTTACCTTTTTTCACTTTATAAAGTGGCGGTTGAGCAATATAAATATAGCCACGTTCCATTATTTCAGGCATTTGACGATAGAAAAATGTCAGTAATAATGTTCGTATGTGTGAACCATCGACATCAGCATCGGTCATAATGATAATACTGTGATAACGCAGTTTTTCTGGGTTATATTCATCGCGACCAATACCACAACCTAACGCTGTGATTAACGTGCCAACTTCTTGAGAAGATATCATTTTATCAAAACGCGCTTTTTCTACGTTAAGAATTTTACCTTTCAATGGCAATATAGCCTGATTTTTGCGATTTCTTCCCTGCTTAGCAGAGCCGCCAGCAGAGTCCCCTTCCACAATATAGAGTTCAGATAGCGCTGGATCTTTTTCCTGACAATCAGCTAACTTGCCCGGTAAACCTGCAATATCTAACACCCCTTTGCGGCGAGTCATTTCTCTTGCTTTACGCGCTGCTTCACGAGCACGAGCTGCATCAACAATTTTCATTATGATAGTGCGAGCAACCGAAGGCTTTTCTAATAGGTATTCACCTAATTTTTCGCCCATAGCTTGTTCTACTGCAGTTTTAACTTCAGATGAAACAAGCTTATCTTTTGTTTGAGAAGAGAACTTAGGATCAGGTACTTTAACTGAAATTACCGCAGTTAAGCCTTCACGAGCATCGTCACCAGAGGCACTGGTTTCAGTACTGCCACCTTTTTTAGTTTTGTTTAAACCTTCTTTAACCATGTAGCTATTAAGCGTACGGGTTAATGCGGTACGAAAACCACTTAAGTGAGTACCACCGTCGCGTTGTGGAATGTTATTAGTGAAACAATGAATGCTTTCTTGGAAGCCATCGTTCCACTGCATTGCCACTTCAACTACAATGCCATCTTCTCGTTCTAAATCGAAGTAGAAAATCTCTTCATTAACTGGCGTTTTATTGGTATTTAAATAATCAACAAAGGCTTGAATACCACCATCAAATTGAAAGTGATCTGACTTACCTTCTTCACGTTCATCAATAAGTCTAATTGATACACCTGAATTCAAAAATGATAATTCACGAATTCTTTTTACCAGTAGGTCATAGTGAAATAGCACATCGGTGAAGGTCTCTTCACTTGGCCAAAATCTGACTTCTGTCCCGGTTTTATCACTTTCGCCAACCTGTTTCATAGGCTCTTGTGGTATACCGTGGTGATAAAATTGTTCGAATAATTTACCCGCTCGGCGAATATTTAGTTTCAATTTACTACTGAGGGCATTTACTACTGAAATACCAACACCGTGTAAACCACCCGAAACTTTATAACCTGAGTCTTCACCACCGAACTTACCACCAGCATGCAATACTGTCATGATAACTTCAGCGGCAGAAATACCCTCTTCTGGATGAATTTCTGTTGGAATTCCACGACCGTCATCCTTTACAGATACCGAGCCGTCTATGTGAATTTTAACAATAATATCAGTACAGTGACCTGCAAGAGCTTCATCAATTGAGTTATCCAACACCTCAAATACCATGTGATGAAGGCCTGTGCCATCATCGGTATCACCTATATACATCCCTGGTCTTTTACGAACTGCATCTAAGCCTTTTAGTACTTTTATACTAGCCGAGTCATATTCATTTTCTATTGTCATAGCTTGTAGCCTACTCACTCATTACTGATAGTTTGCCATGTTTCACGTGAAACATTTTATAGTTTTCTTTCTGTGGAACAAGTTGTTCCACTGCTGTTTTATCTATTGCGGTTACAATTACCTGACATTCAATTCCTGCTATTGCATTATTTAATAACGCTCTAGAGTGAATGTCTAATTCTGCACCTACATCATCAATTAATAAAATTGGTTTTACTAGATTAACTCTTTCGATTAGTTTTGCTTGAGCAAAAGTTAACGCCAGTAAAAACAACTTCTGTTGTCCACGTGACAATTGGTTATCGACTGATGCACCTCTTAATAAAAAACGGACATCAAATTTTTGTGCGCCAAATAAGCTATAACCATAAGCTAATTCTTTTTCTTTATATTGTTGTAAAACATCGTACAAATTTTTCTTACTATTCCAGCCTTGTAAATATTGAATAACAATATCGTCTGACACTGAAGGTAACATTATTTTCAACCAATAACTTAATTCTTTAGTCAGCTCTTCAACATAACTGGCTCGTAAATTAGCTATTATTTGCGAGCTATCAATAAAGACATCGGTCCAATAGCTTAACGTGCTACCCGAAGTTTTACTGCGTAAACAGGCATTACGCTGTTTAAGGATTCGTGAAAATTCTCTCCAATGATCTGAAAATGAATGTTTCACGTGAAACAATCCTAAATCAACAAACCTTCTTCGCTGCTTTGGGCCACCAAAAAATATTTTAAAACTTTCTGGCGTGATCACTTGCACAGCGATATTTTTTGCCAGCACAGAGAACTTTGTTTCTTTTTGACCATTTATACGTATTTCAGTATTCGCTGTACTTTGTCCATTAAAGAGTTTTCGTACACCCATCTGGCAATCTTTATGAGTTTTAGCGCTGACGGTAAAACTAGGCTTAGTATGCTGAAGTAAGTTTTCCACTTTTGAGCTACGAAATGACTTACCGTGCCCCAAATAAAAAATAGCCTCTAATACACTACTTTTACCGCTACCATTATCACCAATAATAAAATTGAGATCTGGATGTAATTCAACCGATACACTTTCAATATTTCGTAAATCTTGAATAATTAATTTACCAATACTCATTATAATAGGTCGTTGTTATAAACGCATTGGCATAACAACATACAAAGCTTCTCCAGATTCTCCACCTTCAATAACCACACTACTGTTAGCATCAGCTAAGGTAAATTTAACATCATTTTCTTTAATAGCATTGAGTACGTCTAAAACATAGCTAACATTAAAACCGATTTCAACTTCATCATAAGGAAAGTCAATTTCAATCACCTCTTCAGCTTGTTCTTGCTCAGGGTTGTTTGCGGTTATCTTTAACTCGGTGCGGCCAAAGTTAAGACGAACGCCTTTGAATTTTTCGTTAGATAAAATCGAAGCACGAGACAATACCTGTCTAAGTACGTCTTTGTTGGCATTAAGAATTTTATCGCCGTTACGTGGTAATACCCGACGGTAATCAGGAAAACGGCCATCAACCAATTTACTGGTAAATGAAAATTCGCTATCAATAATACGTATGTGATTAGAGCCTAGAAAAACCTGCACACCTTCATCAACTGGGTCGAGTAAACGAATAATCTCTAAAATACCTTTGCGCGGCACAATCACTTGTCGAGCAGGGAGTTCAAGCGCTTGATTAGATATTTTGCAGATAGCTAAACGGTGTCCGTCGGTAGCAACAGAGCGTATTTCGTGACCTTCTGTTTCTATCGACATACCATTGAGATAATAGCGCACGTCTTGGTTTGCCATTGAAAAATGGGTGCTTTCAATTAAGCGTAATAATTCAGACTTTAATAAACTAAATTCTACGTCACCTTGCCATTGTTCAATATTAGGAAAATCAGTGGCTGGTAAGGTTGAAAGTGAATACTTACTACGACCTGTGCTAATTTTTATCACATCGTTATCAGATTCAAAGGTCAGCATAGAATCATCGGGTAAGCTTTTACAAATATCAAGTAACTTACGAGCAGGAATGGTGACTTTTCCATCCTCTGCGTGATTATCTACACTGGCATAAGCAACCATCTCCAGCTCTAAATCAGTAGCTGTTAATGTAAGTGAATGCCCACTTACATTAAAAAGTATATTACCTAAAATAGGTAGTGTACTTTTTCGCTCTACAGCACCAGAAACCAATAACAAAGGTTTCAGCAGTAATTCCCTACTCAATGAAAATTTCATTTCTGACTCACTTGTAACTTACTTATTATTATGATGACAATGTTCTGGTTAAATTTGAATAGTCTTCTTTAATATCGTGAGACTCTTCACGTAAAGATTTTACCTTACGACAGGCATGTAATACAGTCGTATGGTCACGACCACCGAAGGCATCACCAATTTCAGGTAAACTATGGTTAGTTAACTCTTTAGATAATGCCATGGCAATTTGACGCGGTCTAGCTACTGAGCGATTTCTGCGTTTAGACAGTAAATCTGCCACCTTAATCTTATAATATTCTGCAACCGTGCGCTGAATATTATCAATAGTGACCAGCTTGTCTTGTAAAGCTAATAAGTCGCGTAAAGCTTCTCTAACAAAATCAATCGTGATGGCTCGCCCCGTAAAGTTAGCGTTTGCTATTACCCTATTCAAAGCGCCTTCTAATTCACGAACATTTGAGCGCAAGCGTTTAGCAATAAAGAAAGCAACTTCGTCAGCTAAATTGATATGACTTTCTTGTGCTTTGCGTTTTAATATGGCGACACGAGTTTCTAATTCTGGTGGTTCAATGGCGATGGTTAATCCCCAACCAAAGCGTGATTTTAAACGATCTTCAACATCCACTTCTTTTGGATAGCGATCACTGGTCAAAATGATTTGTTGATTGCCTTCAAGTAAGGCATTAAAAGTATGAAAAAACTCTTCTTGCGTACGATCTTTACCGGCAAAAAATTGAATGTCATCAATAAGCAAGGCATCAACTGAACGGTAATATTGTTTAAATTTTTCCATCGCGTTGTTTTGTAACGCTCGCACCATATCTTGCACAAACCGCTCTGAATGCATGTAGGCAATTTTTGCATTGGGTTTATTAAGTAAAATACCATTACCGACTGCATGTAATAAATGTGTTTTACCTAGGCCAGTACCACCATAAATAAATAAAGGATTGTAAGCCGCGCCTGGATTATCAGCCACTTGTGACGCCGCAGCGCGGGCCAATTGATTTGACTTACCTTCAACAAAATTATCAAAGGTGTATTTAACCCTGATATTGGTTGTTTTTGGTAAATTACTTTCTGGTGGTGGAGTATCTCGATTTGGCGTTCTAATATTGGGTTGCAATTGGTTAATACTATTTGGAATATTAGTCTTTTGTGCTGGGATACTACCCACATCAAAGCGCAATAATGGTGGGTTTGCACTGTCTTGCATCCCCACAAGTTCATTAATGCGATTAACATACTTGTCTCTAACCCAGTCCAAAACAAATCGATTTGGCGCATATAACGTCATAATATTGTCTGTGATCACGCACTGTAGTGGACGTATCCACATACTAAATTGTTGTGCGGGCAATTCTTCTTGAAGAACAGACAAACATTTTTGCCAAAGTGTATGATCCAACAACCGACTCCTGATAAATACTATTCGCACTGCGTTTAATAACCAATAAAATGGCCGATAAAAATACAGAAAAGTAAAAAAAATTAATTTTTATTATTAGCCTATTATCTCTATAGTTATCCACAACATCAATATTGACTTTTCAATAAATGGCTTTTATTTTCAGTTATTTTTAGTAAACTCAGTTAAATTAGGCTCCCTGCCTATTTTTAATCGCAAATTAGTGTTAAAAAATATTTCAATATACTATTTAATTATTACTGAATATGGCCGAGTTACTTGCTGCGAAAAAGCTAAATTGTGATAAAACTGTGGATATATTTGTGATCCAGACGATCCATAGACGATCATTTGAAAATAGCTAGTGAATAAGCATTGACAAAGTATAGTTCTCTATATAGAATTTCGCTTCATTTTTAGACCCAGTGTGCTCATGAAGGCTGTTTTGCCAGGGCAACAACAACAGACGGATTAGCGTAATGAAAAGAACATTTCAACCTAGTGTATTAAAACGTAAGCGCAACCATGGCTTCCGTGCTCGTATGGCTACGAAAAACGGACGTGCTGTAATTTCACGTCGTCGTGCTAAAGGCCGTAAAAGCCTTAGTGCTTAATCTTCTAACTTGAAACTTAAGTTAAAAGAACAGTGACCGCTATGGTTACTTATGAATTTAATCGGGAGTCACGTTTGTTGACTCCCGGTCATTTTCAAGCTGTATTCGCAAAACCTCTTCGTTTTGGCTCTAGCCACATCACCATACTCGTCACTCCAAATTCTGATAATAATAACCGTCTCGGTCTAGCCATTGCTAAAAAGCGGGTGAAACTAGCTGTTCAACGAAATCGTATCAAACGACAAATTCGCGAGAGCTTCCGTTTAAATCAACATAACCTTCCCTTTGTTGATATAGTCGTTATGGTAAAATCTGGCACTGACAAGCTCGAAAATAAAGAAATTAATCAGCAATTGGAAAAAATATGGCGAAAAATAATTCAACGCCACAAAAAGTAGCTATTACACTAGTAAAAGCCTACCAGCGCTGGCTTAGCCCATTGCTTGGACCCCATTGTAGATTTAATCCAACATGCTCTTTTTACGCGATAGAAGCAATTAATCGCTTTGGTGTGATAAAAGGTTGTTGGTTAGCAGGCAAACGTATACTAAGATGCCACCCACTCAATGCGGGAGGACTTGATCCCGTGCCACTATCAAAAAAAGAGAAATAAGACATTATGGAATCCCAACGCAGTTTTCTTTTTATTGCGCTTATGGTTGTTACCTATTTGCTATTTAACCAATGGCAAACAGACAAAGCTCCAATTCTTGAGCAACCAGCAGTAACTCAACAAACAACGCCAAGTACTAGTAACGGCGAATTTGTTCCTGAGTCATCAGCTACAGCAACGTCTATCAGCAATGAAACAAAAGTAGTTAGTGCTACACTAATTACAGTAAAAAATGATGTTTTATCACTAAAAATTGATACTAACGGCGGCGACATTGTTGAAGCTAAATTACTTAAGTTCGATACCGAACAAGGTAATGGCATACCCTTTACTATATTGCGCAACGACCGTGACCGCTATGTAGCGCAAAGTGGCTTAACTGGCGCACAAGGTTTAGACCGTGTTATTCCTGGTCGACCTATTTATCAAACATCAGCGACTTCTTATCAAGCAAACGCTGGTGAGCCGCTAGTCATTGATTTAAATTATCTTGATGACGCCGGTTTGTCTGTTACTAAGCGTTTTACGCTCAATTACGACAGCTATGCCATTAATGTTGAATATATCATTGCCAATAACGCGACAAGCCCTGCAAGCGTACAAATGTATGCACAACTAAAGCAAACCACTTTAATTGATAGCTCAAGCGGTTTAATTCCGACTTATGTCGGTGCGGCCTATTCAACAACTGAAGATATATACGAAAAATATGACTTTGACGATATCGCTGAAGCCAACCTGAGTGTTACAACTCAAGGTGGTTGGGTTGCTATGTTGCAACACTATTTTGTATCATCTTGGGTACCAGAAAAAACTTCAGATAATCAATTATATACTAGATACTCTAGTAACAAAGACGCAGTGATCGGCTTTAAAGCTCCGGCAATAACGATTGAGCCTAACAGCACAGCAACCACATCAGCGACTTTTTATGTCGGTCCAAAAGACCAAGATGTATTAGAAAGTATTGAACAAAACCTTGATCTAACAATTGATTACGGATTTTTATTCATGATCAGCCAGCCATTATTCTGGTTGCTTATCAAAATTCAATCTATTGTAACTAACTGGGGTGTAGCGATTATTATCATTACCCTTATCGTTAAAGGTGGTATGTATCCATTAACGAAAGCGCAATATACCTCAATGGCTAAGATGCGGGCACTACAACCTAAAATGGCGCAGCTAAAAGAGCGTTTAGGTGATGATAAACAAAAAATGTCACAAGCCATGATGGAACTTTATCGTAAAGAAAAAGTAAATCCTGCTGGTGGTTGTTTACCCTTAATTATTCAAATGCCTATTTTCCTAGCACTATACTGGGTATTTTTGGAAAGTGTTGAATTACGTCATGCACCCTTTATGTTGTGGATACAGGATCTATCAGCACAAGACCCGTTTTACATTTTGCCAGTATTAATGGGTGTCAGTATGTTCATTATGCAAAAAATGCAGCCAATGACAGTGCAAGATCCTATGCAACAAAAAATAATGCAATATATGCCAGTGATGTTTACGGTATTCTTTTTCTGGTTCCCATCTGGCTTAGTACTTTACTGGTTGGTCAGTAACCTTATTTCAATTGCACAAATGAAGATAATATTCTCGGGCATCGAAAAGGCCAAAGAGAAAGAAAAAGCCAAATAAGGTTATTTTTTATCAACTAAAAAGGTAGCTCAGGCTACCTTTTTTTATAACTTAAATTTGAGGTTATTAAACTTTGCTTGAATATTTTGCAAAAAAATAATCAACGAGAATATAGTTAAGGCAGTTTCATTCATTATCTAATCTACTTTAAAGCTAAGTAAAACAGCCAAATACAAGGGGATTTGTGATATTCAGCTTTTTATCAAAAACTAAAGTATCTATGAATGAATGACAGCGCTCAAAATGACTTTAGTTTTCCTTACATTTAACCTTAAAATAGTGAGCTTAGTTATCCCTGCTTCTTCTCTCATTGTTTCCTCCCTGTAAAAATAAACACCGAAAACACTAATGCCGACTGTAGCAAACAAGATACGACAAAGATAACTAACATTAACTAGCGACTATTCACCAAAACCAAGACTCATATCAAGCGCTTATACCATTCAAAGCAGAATAAATTACACAATAGCTCAGAGTACATTTGCAGCCGGTAATTAAGGCTTTATAATATCGCCCATTAAAGCCTAAACCGTTAACTGAGAAACTAACATGACCGACCTAGCTTTTACATCAGGCCAAAAAGAAACCATAGCAGCACAAGCTACAGCTCCAGGCAGAGGTGGTGTTGGTATCATCAGGGTTTCAGGGCCTGAAGTTAAAAATGTCGCTCAAGCCATATTAGGTAAAGTGCCTGAATTGCGCAAAGCCGAATATTTAACCTTTAAAGATCATAAAGGCCGAGCACTAGACCAAGGCATAGCACTCTATTTTAAAGGCCCTAACTCCTTTACCGGTGAAGATATTTTAGAACTACAGGGCCACGGAGGTCCGGTTATTTTAGATATGTTGCTCAAAGAGATTTTAACGCTACCTAAGGTGCGCATGGCCGGCCCTGGTGAGTTTAGTGAACAGGCATTTCTTAATGATAAACTTGATTTAACCCAAGCAGAAGCTATAGCCGATTTAATTAACTCAAGCTCAGAACAAGCGGCCCGCTGTGCTTTACATTCGTTACAAGGCGATTTTTCTAAACTTGTCCATCAAATGGTAAACGACACTATACATTTACGCATGTATGTGGAAGCCGCGATCGACTTTCCAGAAGAAGAAATAGATTTTCTTGCCGACGTGAAAGTGCTAAACGACTTAAAGGCCATCATTAGCCAAGTCGCAGAAGTAAAGAATAAAGCCCAGCAAGGCAGTATTATTCGTGAAGGCATGCGGGTGGTTATTGCCGGTCGACCTAACGCCGGTAAGTCAAGCTTACTTAATGCCCTTAGTGGTAAAGAAAGTGCAATAGTCACTGACATTGAAGGCACCACGCGTGATGTATTATCTGAGCAAATCCACATCGATGGCATGCCACTGCATATTATTGATACCGCAGGGTTAAGAGAAAGTGTCGATGAGGTAGAGAAAATAGGTATAGAAAGGGCTTGGCAGGAGATCAAACAAGCAGACCGTGTCTTGCTAATGATTGACTCAGCACAGGATGAAACCGAGGATCCAAAAGCAGCTTGGCCAGAGTTTTTTGAAAAGTTACCCATTAATATCGGCTTAACTATTATTAGAAACAAAGCTGATATTAGCCAAGCAAAAACCGGTTACAGTGAACTCAATGCCACACCGACAATAACCTTGTCGGCTAAAACAGGTGCAGGCGTTACAGAGCTAACTGAGCACCTAAAACATATCATGGGTTACCAAGGTAGCACCGAAGGAGGTTTTATGGCCAGACGACGTCACTTGGTCGCTCTTGAACAAGCCCACCAGCATTTAATTATTGGCTTAGAGCAACTTGAATCCTATGTAGCTGGTGAAATTCTGGCTGAAGAACTACGTTTTTGTCAGCAAGAACTCAATAAAATCACCGGTGAATTTACCAATGACGATTTATTAAGTGAAATATTTTCATCCTTTTGTATTGGTAAATAAAAAAATAATATGGTGCTAAATTACAGAGAATTAAAGCAAATAAATTTAGCACTATATTTTAAAATCAGTTTTATATTCACCCATTTATGGAGCAAAAATCAAAGACTTTTTATTACAAGGAAAGGAAAAGGAGCCGATAGACGAGCTAAGTTTTATCAGGGAGATCCTATAGTAATAACAAGAGAGATCATGAATATTTGTCAGCTTAATAAGATGGGTACTAAACGCATAATTAGAGTAAATCGCACTTTATAAATCAAATAACGATCTCGGTAATAATATCGATATAACTGTCTATCATTAATTCCCGTATAGAGTTTAAGATAGGCAGACTATAAACCAGCAGACAAAGCGCTTAAATCATAGTAACCCTTAAGGCCAAATAAAGACAAATAAAGATAGCCAAATTTACTTGATAAACCTCACAGTGGATAATATAAACTTTAGCCTTAGTTAATGAAAAATAATCAATTATTATAGGTTAATCAATCGCCATTGCATCTAAATCTTCAACAAAATAATAGCCATTAACAATCTCAATTTTATTACACCTATGCGAGGGTCGGTTAGAGCCTAAAGTTTTTACATTTTTACATTTTAAGCGCTGACTTTTAGCACCATATAACTTTATATATTTTTCTCCCTCTAGCGCTAATATTTCTAAATGCTCAACAGCTAGTTTATCGTCCAGCATTTTTAGTGGCAATGCCCATGCTTGAGTTTTTTGTTCATTGGCAACAGTAAGCCACCCGTAACTTTTAGTTAAATCTTGCTTTGTACCTTGTGCATTTAAATACATAGTACCAACAATATACTGCGCTGTTTTATCGCCTCTTTTAGCAAATATTTCAAGCTTAAGTAAAGCTTCATGATAATCGTTGACTTGATATAACCTGATAGCCGTTTTCAATTCTTTGTTATAACTAATGATATCAAGTGCCTTCTCTGAGGAGAAAGCATGACTGAAAAATGAGATAGAGAGTATGATTGTGGTAATAATTAAATAACTAATAGGTCTATTCATCTTAATTCCAAAGCAAATTTTGTATTGAATTAAGAATAACTATTTTGATATTTCAATGTTTTTTCAATTGTAATAATGTGTTACTTGTAACTTTATAATATAAAAAACATATAAAAAATTTAATCTAAAACAAGATAAAATACTTAAATAGGAAGAGTAAATGAGCTCATTTCAAGTCATCGTTGGTAGTATGTTAGGCGGCTCAGAATATGTCGCAGAGGCCTGTGAAGAAACATTAACTGCGCTCGGTCATCAAGTTGAACTACATTTTCAACCAGATTTTGCGCAAATATTAAGCGAAAAACAAACTTGGTTAATTTGTACCTCAACACATGGTGCTGGCGACTATCCCGATAATATTCAAGCATTCGTGACAGATCTTGAAAATAGCGATCAAGATCTATCCTCAGTTAAATTTCTAACGATCGGTCTGGGTGATTCAAATTATGATACCTTTTGCTACGCAGCAAAAAATATTAATAAACTCCTATTATCAATAGGTTGCAATGAAATACTACCTTTGATCACATTAGATATGAGTCAAGATATAGATCCAGAAGAACGATCTCAAACTTGGTTATTTGAAAACAAAGATCATTTATAACCAACTTACCCATAAGTTATTAACAATTATAGCCCTACAAAAACACCATTGTGGATAACTCTGGGTAAAAGCTATTAATTTTCTATTATTATTCAGTGTATAGAAATGAAATTAAATCACCCTGTGGATAAGTAGCTGTTTTGATCAGAGCTTATAACTGACTTGATCAAAGCTTGATCACAAGAATACATGGGTATTAATATATTGTTTTATATGAAAAAAAATGACTTATCAACAGAAAATGGCGACCTTAATAAGTAATAATAATAAGATCTTTAAAGAGATCTTTATATATTACTTAAGGATCAAGCTTAGATCTTTTCCTAAATTAGATCATTCCCCTGAAGCGAAAAAGGCGCTAAAATATCGCTCTTAAAAAATAAATAGCAAAAAACTAAGGTCAGTAATTTATGTGGTATCAAGAGTCTTATGACGTAATTGTTGTTGGTGGTGGTCATGCTGGAACAGAAGCGTCACTCGCAGCAGCTCGCATGGGCTGTAAAACATTATTGTTAACCCACAACATTGACACCCTTGGTCAAATGTCGTGCAACCCAGCGATAGGCGGCATTGGCAAAGGTCATTTGGTTAAAGAAATTGACGCCCTCGGTGGCATAATGGCAACTGCAGCTGACCATGCTGCAATACAATTTAGAACCTTAAATGCCAGCAAAGGCCCTGCTGTTCGCGCTACTCGGATACAAGCTGATAGAAATTTATATCGAAACTTTGTCCGAAACTATCTAGAAAACCAAGAAAATTTAACTATATTTCAACAACCCTGTGACGATCTTATTCTAGAAAATAATAAGATCGTAGGTGTTTCTACTCAAATGGGTTTGAAATTTAAAGCTAAAAGCGTTGTGCTAACCGTAGGTACTTTTCTAGCAGGCCAGATCCATATTGGTTTAAATAATTACCAAGGCGGAAGAGCCGGTGATCCCGCCAGTGTAAACCTTGCGGATCGTTTACGTGATATGCCCTTTAGAATTGATCGCTTAAAAACCGGAACACCGCCACGCTTAGACGGCAGAACTCTTGATTTTTCTGTTATGGCAGAACAACCAGGTGATGATCCTAGACCGGTATTTTCCTACATGGGCTCAGGAGAGGATCATCCAAGACAAGTATCATGTTTTATTACCCATACTAATCAAAAAACCCATGATATTATTAGATCAGGTTTAGACCGCTCTCCCATGTATACCGGTGTTATTGAAGGCGTTGGACCGCGTTATTGCCCATCAATTGAAGACAAAATACACCGTTTTGCTGATAAAGACAGCCATCAAATATTTGTCGAGCCTGAAGGCTTAAACACCCATGAAATTTATCCCAATGGTATTTCTACTAGCTTGCCATTTGATGTGCAAATGGATCTTGTTAGATCGATCAAAGGTTTTGAAAACGCCCATATCACCCGACCAGGTTATGCGATCGAATATGATTTTTTCGATCCTCGCGATTTAAAGCAAACGCTAGAAAGTAAATTTGTTGAAAACCTTTATTTTGCTGGCCAAATTAATGGCACTACCGGTTATGAAGAAGCCGGGGCTCAAGGGCTAGTTGCAGCAACTAATGCCGCGGCGAGAGTGCAAGGCAAAGAAGAACTCGTATTAACCCGAGATCAAGCTTACATGGGCGTGCTAATTGATGACCTAGCCACCTTAGGCACCAAAGAACCTTATCGTATGTTCACCTCACGAGCTGAGTATCGCTTATTGTTACGCGAAGATAACGCTGATATACGCTTAACAGAAAAAGGTCGTGCTTTAGGTTTGGTTGACGATCAACGTTGGCAACGATTTAATGAGAAAATGGAAAATGTTGAGCTTGAACGCCAACGTTTACGTTCAACTTGGTTACAAAAGGATCATCAAGCTGTTGATCAAGTCAATAGCTTGTTGAAGACGCCTTTAAGTCGTGAGAACAGTTTAGAGGATCTGCTTCGACGTCCAGAAGTTCGCTATGACGATCTAGTGGCTATTGAAGGTTTAGGACCTAAACTCGCAGACAAACAAGCTGCAGAACAAATTGAAATTCAAATAAAGTATGCCGGTTATATTGACCGACAACTGGATGAAATAGCGAAAAAGAAACGCCATGAAAACACGTTAATCCCAAGAGATTACGATTTTAGCCAAATATCAGGCTTGTCAAATGAGGTTGTTGCTAAACTTTCAGACGCGCGCCCTGAAACTATTGGTAAAGCATCGCGTATTTCTGGTATTACTCCAGCAGCAATTTCGTTATTATTGGTTTATCTGAAAAAACATGGCTTATTACGCAAAAGTGCTTAAATAGTCAGCATAAACGAAAGATTCAACCTTATGACATTATCTGACCAACTTGTTGCTCTGATCAAGGAAACCTCACTTGAGGTTTCAACAGAGCAAATTTCTTTACTTATCCAGTACGTTGAATTATTAAACAAATGGAATAAAGCCTACAATCTAACCTCAGTACGCGATCCTAAAGATATGATGATAAAACATATCATGGATAGTTTAATGGTGGGTCCGCACCTTAAAGGTCAGTCATTTATTGATGTTGGCACTGGACCAGGTTTACCCGGTATTCCGCTTGCTATCTTGTATCCTGAGCGTAATTTTGTATTATTAGACAGTTTAGGCAAAAGAATTACCTTTTTAAGGCAAGTCGTTTTCCAATTAAAGCTTAATAATGTCACACCGGTTAAATCACGTGTTGAACAATATCATCCAGAGCAACCTTTTGATGGCGTATTAAGTCGAGCATTTTCATCATTAAACGATATGGTAACTTGGTGTGAACATTTAGTCAGTGTTGATCACGGGCGATTCTTAGCATTGAAAGGTATTTATCCTAGTGATGAAATAGCGGCTTTACCAAGTAATATAGCGGTTGCTAATAGTTATGCTATTGCCGTTCCTCAATTAGACGGCGAACGCCATTTGATTGAATTAGTTAAATCATAATTCATAATAAACTTGAGCAGAAAAGTATTGAGGATCCTGTGGGAAAAATAATTGCGGTTGCAAATCAAAAAGGTGGTGTTGGTAAAACGACAACCTCGGTCAATCTTGCTGCTTCACTGGCGGCAACTAAACGTAAAGTTTTACTGGTCGATCTTGATCCCCAAGGTAACGCTACTATGGGTAGCGGTATAGATAAATATGAAGTTCCAGCAACATGCTACGAATTACTGATCGAAGAGCGTCCATTTGAAGACGTCGTTTGTAGAAATACAGCGGGTATTTATGATCTTATTGCCGCAAATAGTGATGTAACTGCGGCTGAAATTAGATTGATGGAGGTTTATTCTCGAGAGCATCGTCTGAAAAATGCTTTATCAAAAGTAAGTCAAGACTACGATTATATTATTATTGACTGTCCACCGTCATTAAATATGTTGACGGTTAACGCCATGACCGCTGCAGACTCAGTGTTAGTGCCGATGCAATGTGAGTATTACGCTTTAGAAGGTTTAACCGCTTTAATGGATACCATTTCACAATTAACGTCTGTGGTTAATAGTAAACTCCATATTGAAGGTATTTTACGTACTATGTACGACCCTCGTAACCGTTTAGCGAATGATGTTTCTGAGCAATTAAAGCGCCATTTCGGTGATAAAGTTTATCGTACTGTTATTCCACGTAATGTGCGCCTAGCAGAAGCACCCAGTTTTGGTGCTCCAGTGATGTACTACGATAAATCATCTACAGGTGCAAAAGCTTATCTTGCCTTGGCGGGTGAAATACTACGTCGTGCAGAACCGAAAAAAACCTCTACACCGCAAGTCACTACAGAAGAATAATAAGGAATATTATGAGTCAAACTAAACGCAGAGGTCTAGGTCGCGGTCTTGATGCCTTATTAACAAAACCATCAGCAGATTTAACCGGTAATCTAGGTGATAAAACAGATACGCCCAGTAAAAATGCAGAATTACATAATTTACCAATAGAGCAATTGCATCCTGGCAAGTATCAACCGCGCAAAGATATGTCCGCAGAAGCCTTAGATGACTTGGCAAACTCCATTAAATCGCAAGGCATTATTCAGCCTATTATTGTCCGGCCAGTCAGCGAGCACAGTTATGAAATTATAGCCGGTGAACGTCGTTGGCGTGCCGCTCAAATAGCAGCATTAGATACCGTACCTTGTTTAATAAAACATGTGCCCGATGAAGCGGCAGTGGCGATTGCTTTAATAGAAAATATTCAACGTGAAGACTTAAATGCGATGGAAGAAGCTATCGCATTAGAACGATTGCTGATTGAATTTGAATTGACCCATCAAGAAGTTGCCGATGCGGTTGGCAAGTCAAGAACGGCGGTAAGTAACTTATTACGCTTAAATAATCTTAACAGTGAAGTTAAAACCTTGCTTGAGCATGGCGATATCGAGATGGGCCATGCCAGAGCACTATTAGCGTTAGATAATGACATTCAAACGAATACGGCACGTATTGTAGTAGCAAAAGAGTTAAACGTGCGCGAAACAGAAGCATTAATTAAAAAATTACAACAACCGGCGAAAGAAATAGTCACCAAGTCGGTAGATCCTAATACTAAGGCATTAGAGCAAAACTTATCTGAAAAATTGGGCTCGCAGGTTGCAATAAATCACAATAAACAAGGCAAAGGAAAATTAGTGATATCTTACAGTGACCTATCAGAACTTGATGGTATTGTCTCACGCTTTAATTCTTTCTAGCGCGACCTGAAAATAAGCCGCTAAAATCGACAAGGTTTACTAACCTAGATTCAAATAATAAAAACCGTTAAATAGCCATTTTTGAGCAACTGGAAAATGGCTATTTATTTGCTGTTTGTCATTTTGCTTTTATAATTCATTAATAATGTTTTAATCTCGGATTATACCTTAGTAGTATTGGGATTATACCTTAGTCGTAATTTATTCATTTAGTGGCAAATTTTGCAGAAAATGTTACCAATGAGCGGCCTCTCTTGTTGCATTAGTGCTGTAATTCAGTATACTTGCGACGGCTTTTTAGAGATGGAAAATTATCTTTAAAAAACTGTAAGCATTACGAAAAATGTCGTAGGAGTTTCTGGTGAGTTTATTTATTCACAATGAGTTAGCTAGGCCAGGAAGAGAATTTGCTTTTAAGCAAATATTAGTCTCGATAATCATTGTTTTGCTTTGCAGTGTAGCAACATATTTTATTTGGGGATTATCGTTTGCACACTCGGTATTAAGTGGTGGCGCAATCAGTATAATCCCTAATTTTGTCTTTGCTCATAAAGCATTTAAATATGCCGGAGCAAGATCGTCCGAAAAGGTCTTAGATGCCTTTTATAGTGGCGAAAAATTGAAAATAGTATTAACGGCCTTTTTGTTTGCGCTAGCCTTTAAATTTTTAGCGATAGAGCCCATAGCTTTTTTCAGCAGTTATTGTTTAGTAGTGGCTTTGCCGTTATTAACACCATTTTTATTTAAACTTTAATCATTGGGATCATTAATATGTCTTCAGGTGCGGAAATTACCAGCCAAGAATATATTAAACACCATCTAACCAATTTGTCTGTCGGTGAGGGTTTTATGACCGTTCACATAGATACGCTTGGTTGGTCGGTGTTTTTAGGTTTGGTATTTATCATGTTGTTTCGTTCAGTTGCCAAAAAAGCAAGTACCGGTGTACCCGGTAGATTGCAATGTGCAGTTGAAATGGTCGTTGAATTTGTTGATGACAGTGTTAAAAGTACCTTTCACGGTAAAAATCCGGTTATCGCGCCATTGGCCTTAACTATTTTTGTTTGGGTTTTATTAATGAACGCCATGGACTGGGTACCGGTGGATTTAATACCGCGTATCTTTGAGTTGTTTGGTGTTAATTACATGAAAGCCGTACCAACAACAGATCCAAACATGACCTTTGCTTTAGCGTTAGGTGTTTTTGTTCTTATCCTTTATTACTCAATTAAAGTAAAAGGTATCGGTGGATTTATTAAAGAGCTAACGACCCAGCCATTTGGTCATTGGTCACTCTACCCGGTTAACTTTATTTTAGAGATGGTTACCTTACTGGCTCGCCCGTTATCACTCGCACTTCGTTTGTTTGGTAATATGTACGCCGGTGAATTGATCTTCTTATTGATTGCGACAATTGGTGTATTCCAATTGCCAGTACACTTCTTATGGGCTGCTTTTCACTTGTTAATCATCCCATTACAAGCGTTTATTTTCATGATGCTAACGATTTTATACTTGAGTCTAGCGCACGAAGATCATTAAATTTCTTACCCCTTCGGGGGTATGAATAACAGTTTCAACCTTAGTTTTTAAACTTTATAACTTTACTTAAATAATCGGAGATAAATATGTTATATATCGCTGTTGCTTTATTAATCGGTCTAGGTGCTCTTGGTACTGCGATTGGTTTTGGTTTACTTGGTGGCAAATTTTTAGAGTCTGCTGCACGTCAACCTGAATTAGCACCTCAACTTCAAGTTAAAATGTTCATCGTTGCAGGTCTTATCGATGCTATTGCTATGATCGGTGTTGCTATCGGCTTATACCTATTATTCGCAGTTGGTGTTCCAGCTTAATTTATAACGCGAATTTTAATAGGAGATACATAAATGAATCTTAATATGACCTTAGTTGGTGAATTAATCGCATTTATCGTATTCGTAATTTTTTGTATGAAGTATGTATGGCCACCAATTATTGGTGCCATCGAAGCACGCCAAGCAATTATTGCTGATGGGCTTGCTGCTTCTGACCGTGCGGCTAAAGATCTTGAGCTTGCTCAAGAGAAAGCTACAGCACAATTAAAAGAAGCTAAAGCGCAAGCGGCAGGTATTGTAGAAGCTGCTAAAAAGCGTGAAGTTCAGATAATTGAAGAAGCTGCAGTTAAAGCACATGCTGAGAAAGATAAAATCTTAGCGTCAGGTCATGCAGAAATTGATACTGAACGTAACCAAGCAAAAGAAGAACTACGTCAACAAGTTGCTATTTTAGCAGTTGCTGGTGCAGAGAAAATTCTTGAGCGTTCAATCGATGCCGCTGTACATAGCGACATTTTAGATAAACTTGTAGCTGAACTTTAGAGGGAAATGAGCTTATGTCTGAATTGACAACCATCGCTCGTCCCTACGCTAAAGCGGCGTTTGATTTTGCTATCGAAGCGAATACAGTCGAAAACTGGTTAGAAATGCTAGTTTTCGCTGCACAAGTTGCTGACGACACTACTATAAAGAATTATCTTTCTGGTGGTGCGTCAGTAGAACAAGCACAAGACATTTTTTTGAAAGTCTGTGATGTTCAACTTGATAGCAATGGCCAAAACTTAATTAAAGTGATGGCTGAAAATCAACGTTTATTGGTGCTACCACAAGTTGTTACTCAGTTTCGTGAATTAAAAGCGGAACATGAGAAAACAGTTTCTGTGGATGTAACGTCTGCTGTTGAATTAACAGCAGAACAAGAAACTACATTATGCGCTGCGCTTGAAAAGCGTTTGGCTCGAAAAGTAAAACTTAATTGTAACATTGATGCAAACGTAGTCTCTGGCTTAGTAATAAAAGCTGGTGACATGGTAATAGATGGTTCAGTACGAGGTAAATTGAACCGCTTAGCAACAATAATGCAATCCTAACGGGGAACAGAGTATGCAACTGAATTCCACTGAAATCGCTGAACTGATCAAGAGTCGTATTGAACAGTTTGACGTAGTTAGTGAAGCTCGTAATGAAGGTACTATCGTTTCTGTAACTGACGGTATCATTCGTATTCATGGTCTTGCAGACGTAATGCAAGGTGAGATGATTGAACTTCCTGGCAATCGCTTTGCTATCGCTTTAAACCTTGACCGTGATTCGGTCGGTGCGGTAGTTATGGGTCCTTATGCGGATCTAGCTGAAGGCGTTAAAGTAAAATGTACTGGTCGTATTTTAGAAGTACCAGTAGGACGTGGCTTATTAGGTCGCGTTGTAAACACACTTGGCGAGCCAATTGACGGTAAAGGACCTATCGAAAACGATGGTTTTGCACCAGTTGAAATGGTAGCACCAGGTGTAATCGATCGTAAGTCTGTTGATCAACCTGTACAAACAGGTATTAAATCAATCGATTCAATGATTCCAATTGGACGTGGCCAACGTGAACTTATCATTGGTGACCGTCAAATTGGTAAATCTGCAATCGCATTAGATGCAATTATCAATCAGAAAGACACAGGTATTAAGTGTGTATACGTAGCTATTGGCCAAAAAGCCTCTACGGTTGCTAACTTAGTTCGCTCATTAGAAGAACACGGCGCGTTAGATAATACTATCGTTGTTGTCGCTGGCGCTTCTGAAGCAGCCGCACTTCAGTACTTGTCAGCATATTCTGGCTGTACTATGGGTGAATACTTCCGAGATCGTGGTGAAGATGCACTAATCGTATATGATGATTTGTCTAAGCAAGCAGTTGCTTACCGTCAAATTTCATTACTTTTACGTCGTCCGCCAGGCCGTGAAGCTTACCCAGGTGACGTTTTCTATCTTCACAGTCGTTTACTTGAACGTGCTGCTCGTGTAAACGAAGCATACGTTGAACGTTTCACAAAAGGCGCAGTTAAAGGCAAAACAGGTTCTTTAACAGCATTACCTATCATTGAAACGCAAGCGGGTGATGTATCTGCATTCGTACCTACTAACGTAATCTCAATTACCGATGGTCAGATTTTCTTAGAATCTAACCTATTTAACTCAGGTATTCGTCCTGCGGTTAACGCTGGTATTTCTGTATCACGTGTTGGTGGTGCTGCTCAAACTAAAATCATCAAGAAATTAGGTGGTGGTATTCGTTTAGCATTAGCACAATATGCCGAATTAGCAGCCTTTGCTCAATTTGCCTCAGATTTAGATGACGCTACACGTGCTCAATTAGAGCATGGTCAACGCGTTACTGAATTGATGAAGCAAAAGCAATACAGCCCATTGTCAATTGCTGAAACAGCTGTATCTTTATTTGCCGCAGAAAAAGGCTTTTTAAATGATATCGCTATCAACAAAGTTGTTGATTTTGAAGATGCATTACGTTCATACGTAAACAATGACCACGCTGAGTTGATGGCTACTATCAATGAAAAAGGCGACTATAACAAAGATATCGAGTCTGGTTTAGCGAAAGCGATTGAAGCTTTCAAAGCTACTCAAACTTGGTAATTTAGTTAACCTTTTCGGAGAATAGTCATGGCCGGTGGTAAAGAGATAAAATCGAAGATCGGAAGTGTAAAAAATACACAGAAGATCACCAGCGCAATGGAAATGGTTGCAGCAAGCAAAATGCGTAAAGCGCAAGAAAGCATGGCTGCCTCTCGTCCATACGCTGAAAATATGCGAAATGTGATCGGTCACATCGCGCTTGGTAATTTAGAATTTCGTCATCCATATATGGTTGAACGTGAAGCTAAGCGCGTAGGTTATATCGTTGTCTCAACAGACCGTGGTTTGTGTGGTGGTTTAAATATTAATTTATTTAAACAAGTACTTGCTGATGCAGGTAAACACCAAACAGCTGGTGCCGAAGTTGAATTTGCCGTAGTGGGTTCTAAAGCTACATCATTTTTCAACAATATGGGTGCTAAAGTTGTTTCACAAATTTCAGGATTAGGTGATAGTCCATCGCTAACCGATTTAATCGGTAGTGTGAAGGTTATGCTAAATGCCTATGATAATGGTGAGATAGACAGATTGTTCATTGTATATAACAAGTTTGTTAATACCATGACGCAAAAGCCGACAATCGATCAACTTTTACCTTTGCCTAAGTCAGATGATGACGCTATTAAGCATCGCTGGGATTATATATACGAACCTGATGCTCAAGCAATACTTGAACATTTATTGGTACGTTATACAGAATCTCAAGTATATCAAGGTGTGGTTGAAAACCTAGCCTGTGAACAAGCCGCTCGTATGGTTGCAATGAAATCTGCAACTGATAATGCGGGTGACTTAATTGATGATTTACAATTGGTATACAACAAAGCGCGTCAAGCAAGTATTACTCAAGAATTGGGTGAAATTTGTGCTGGTGCAGCAGCGGTATAAGCAAAGGTTCTTTGTTTATTTTATTAGTAAATAAGAGCACAAGATTAGAGGATTAAACATGAGTACAGGTAAAGTCGTCCAAATCATTGGCGCAGTTGTGGATGTAGAATTTCCACAAGATGCTGTACCTCAGGTATATGACGCGTTAAATGTAACTGAAGGTGACCTTTCAGGCTTAGTACTAGAAGTACAACAGCAATTAGGTGGTGGTGTAGTTCGTACTATCGCCATGGGTTCATCAGATGGTTTGCGTCGTGGTCTGAACGTAGAAAACACAGGTAGTAACATCCAAGTACCAGTAGGTGTATGTACATTGGGTCGCATTATGAACGTATTGGGTGAGCCTATCGATGAAGCTGGCCCAATCGGTGAAGAAGAAAAGTGGTCAATTCACCGTCAAGCGCCAGCCTATGCTGACCAGGCGTTGTCAAATGAACTACTTGAAACTGGTATCAAAGTAATAGATTTAGTTTGTCCATTCGCTAAGGGTGGTAAAGTAGGTTTATTCGGTGGTGCTGGTGTTGGTAAAACCGTTAACATGATGGAACTTATTCGTAACATTGCGATCGAGCATAGCGGCTACTCAGTATTTGCTGGTGTAGGTGAGCGTACTCGTGAAGGTAACGATTTCTATCATGAAATGAACGATTCAAATGTACTTGATAAAGTATCACTTGTTTACGGTCAAATGAACGAGCCTCCAGGAAACCGTTTACGTGTTGCCTTTACTGGTTTGACAATGGCTGAAAAATTCCGTGATGAAGGTCGTGACGTATTATTCTTTGTTGATAATATTTACCGTTACACCTTAGCTGGTACTGAAGTATCTGCATTGCTAGGCCGTATGCCATCAGCGGTTGGTTATCAACCAACACTTGCTGAAGAAATGGGCGTATTGCAAGAGCGTATTACTTCAACGAAGAAAGGTTCAATCACTTCAATCCAAGCGGTATACGTACCAGCAGATGATTTGACTGATCCCTCTCCAGCTACTACTTTTGCTCACTTAGATGCAACAGTTGTATTGAGTCGTGATATTGCTTCGCAAGGTATTTACCCTGCAATTGACCCACTAGATTCTACTTCGCGTCAATTAGACCCGTTAGTAGTTGGTGCTGAGCATTATGAAACAGCTCGTGGCGTTCAATCAACATTACAACGTTACAAAGAACTTAAAGATATCATCGCCATATTAGGTATGGATGAGTTATCTGAAGAAGATAAATTATCGGTGAATCGCGCACGTAAGATTCAACGTTTCTTATCTCAACCCTTCTTTGTTGCTGAAGTATTCACCGGATCTCCTGGTAAGTATGTATCACTTAAAGACACAATTAGTGGCTTTAAAGGATTACTTGCAGGCGAGTATGATGATTTACCTGAGCAGGCTTTCTACATGGTTGGTTCTATTGAAGAAGCAGCTGAAAAAGCTAAAAACATGTAATGAAGGCTGGTGATTAACATAAGTTAGTCACCTATTAGGAGGTCAAATGGCATTACTTTCTGTAAATCTGAATGTTGTAAGCGCTGAAGAAAGTTTATTTTCGGGTAGCATTGAATCATTACAGATCACAGGTAGCGAAGGTGAATTAGGCATTATGCCTGGTCACGCACCTTTGCTGACCTCACTAAAACCTGGTATGGCAAGAATCGTTAAAAAAGGTGGTGATGAAGAAATCATTTATCTTTCTGGCGGTATGCTAGAAGTTCAACCAAATAACGTTACTGTATTAGCGGATATCGCTGTACGTGGCGCTGATTTAGATGAACAAGCTGCACTACAGGCTAAAGAACGCGCAGAGAAACACTTGAATGAACATGGTAATGATGTTGATTACGCAGAAGCCGCAGCTGAACTAGCTCGTGCTGTTGCGCAATTACGTGTTATCCAAGCAACAAGTAAAAAATAACCTTCGCGTTTAACATTAAGTTTTAGTGATAAAAAAAAAGCGACTTTTACTTCGGTAAATAGTCGCTTTTTTATTATTTATGATAGTTGAAAAAAATTTTACTCCACTACTCCACTACTCCACTGCGCCACTTAGCCACTTAATTCAGCCAATCCAACGATCACTTTAACCCTACCTCATTGTTTTAAATTAATAATTTATCATCAAAGTAAGAAAATAATCATAGACAAATTTAAAGTTGGCTAGAGCCATTAGCAGTGCATCTAACTAGATATTTTTTTGAAAAAAATTGAATTTGTACGAAAAACGTACTATAGAGGTATATAGTAGAACCATAGTGTTGACATTACTTAAGGGGTAAATATGTATCACAAGCGTATATTTTCACTTCCGCAGTGTTTTTTTAAGGCCTTGAAATATTTGGTTTTTGTCTTCAGTTTCATGTTTGCTACTAGTGCTAGTGCTAGTGCTAGTGAAGAAGACGATGCTTTAGCAAAAGCACAAGCAGATATGAACGCAGAGGTTTTCTCTAAACCTTTTCTCGCTGAACGACCAGAAGAAGTCAATTCCTATATCAAAAGTATGTTGGAAAAAAATATTAAGCCGCCTGAGTATAGTGGCAACTATTGGCGTCGAGGTTACACATGTCGAGATTTATTACGTCATAACTGGACTCAATATAGAAACTGTCAATATTACTATCGTTATCATGGCCGCTATTATTATTAGAAAAATATTATTTATCACAGGGCTGTAAATCTAACTATATAAAGGAAATATTATGAAAAGATGGAAGATGTTACTCAAATTCAGTTTTGTTGGTTTAATTATTACTACACTGGCGAGTTGCTCGGCAATTCACACCTCAGTGGCTAAAAGGAACTTAGATGTACAAACAAAAATAAGTACATCTATATTTGTTGATCCTGTGCCAGCAAATAAAAGAAAAATTTATTTAGAGGTTAGGAGTGCGGTAATGGAGTTTGATCGTGTTTCATTTAGAAAAGCACTTTCTCACCAATTAGTTAATAGTGGTAATGGCTATACTTTGACAAATGATCCTGAGAAATCTCAGTATAGGATGAGTGTTTTTGTCAGAAACTTAGAGAAAACTACACCTGAAGCGGCAGCATCAGCATTAAGTGCGGGTTTTCAAGGTGCAAGTATAGGTGCGGTAGCATCAGCAGCTACTGGTGGCTCATATCGAGGTGCAGCAGCAGCAGGTCTTGTTGTTGGGTTAGCTTCAACGGTTGCAAACGCTTATGTGCAAGATGTGGTGTATTTACTTGTTGCTGACATACAAATTAAAGAGCGTGCTAAAAAAGGCGTTATTGTTCGTCGTGACTCAAAAGTGAATACTAAAATATCTGATGATGGCGCAAGCACTCAAACTTATTCAGAGGCAACAAGTATGAAAGAGTATAGAACCAGAGTGGTGACTACAGCAAATAAAGCTAATTTAGAACTTGAAGAGGCGCAGCCACTAATGTTCGATAAAACAGCCTATGCAATGTCGGCATTTTTTTAATGGTTGAGCCGATATAAGCTAGTTATGTTGATAAGCCAGAATTTTTTAAGCGTTGTGGCTTTTTATAACCTAACCATAGCTTAACTATAGCTTAACTATAGCTTAACTATAGCTTAACTATAGCTTAGCTATGACTTAACTATTACTGACTTTATGCTGACAACTGTGCTTTTTTTAGTAAAGTATATAACTCATCTTTTAAGTGTAAACGGGCTAGTTTTTGTTGTTCTAAATACGTATCTGATGTTGACTCAACACCAACCTCTATACGGTAAATTTCTTTATCTAACTGATGATAATCTTTAAATAAGCGGGCAAAATGTGCATCTTGCACTTTTAAGTGATGGATTTCTTTTTCTAATTCTGGAAATTCATGGTGTAAAGCGTGTTTTTCTATCATTAGGGTTGCTCCTATTCGGCACAATTAATACAAGTATTGATATAAGGTAATATTTTTAAACGCTCTGGATTGATAACTTCAGTGCATTGGCTGCAAAAACCATATTCATTATTTTCAAAACGAGTTAACGCTTGGTTAATTAAGCCTAGTTCAATTTTAGCTTCGTGATGAATTTCATTAAGCACTTCATTATTTTCGTTTTCACAAGTCTGTTCAGAAAAGTCTTGAGAACGACCTTTTCTAAAGTCTGCTTCAATTGCACTAATACGTCTTTGAAGTTCAGATTTTTTTTCTAATAAACTACTTAGAATTTCTTTATTCATTAGCATTCCTCCTTAAGCCTCAATTCATTTTAAGCCTCTAGTTGCTATCTGTTTTGATCTAGCGCAATAATTTGCTCAAGTTTTTACATTATTTAAGGGTTAAAACTTAGTCAGCGAATGGCGACCAAAGGTATTATTTTTCGACTAAATAACTGGGTTTTTTGTTAGTGAGTAGCTAAACTAAATAGCCCAGTCATCATCAAGAAAGAAAATGGTTCACAATAAAGTGTCGTGGAAAAACAGTCAGCAAGAATACGGCTTGCTGAGTAAATTACTACACTGGCTCTCGGCCTTAACGGTTTTTTCGTTATTTGTCTTAGGGTTTTGGATGGTCGAGTTAAACTACTCAAGTCAATGGTATCAACTAGCCCCGCACTGGCATGAAAGTGTTGGGATACTTTTATTAATGGTCACTATATTTAGATTGTTGTGGCGTCGTATTGCCGGCTCTCCCGGTGCAATAACTAGTCATAGTGCTTTTGAGAAAAAAGCTTCAGCTTTAATGATATTTATTTTGTATATCACGCTGTTTACTGTTTTAATTTCTGGTTACTTGATCACCAGTGCTAATGACAAAGCCATTGCTGTTTTTGATTGGTTTAAGGTTATACCATGGGTACTGGGGATAAAAAACCAGGAAGATATTGCAGGTGTGGTACATTATTACGTAGCATACGGCATAATAATTTTCGCGTTATTGCATGCATTAGCTGCCTTAAAACACCATTTTATTGACCAAGACGTCACGCTAAAACGTATGACTAAAAACACAGATAAATAATTAAAGGAACTGATATGAAAAAAAAATTACTTGCTAGCGCTCTATTAACCTCGAGTGTACTAATACCAGCTTTAGCCGCTGATTATGTTATTGATACTGAAGGGGCTCACGCCTCGATTAATTTTGCTGCGAGCCATCTGGGTTTTAGTGTACTTGCTGGTCGATTCAACGACTTTTCAGGTAACTTCTCTTATGACAAAGATAATGTTTCTGCAGCTAAAATTGAGGTAATTGTAGATACCTCAAGTTTTGATTCAAATCATGCTAAACGTGACAAACATGTACGTTCAGATGATTTTTTAGATGTTAGCAAATATGCACAAGCGACATTTACTAGCAGCAAAGTTGAAGATAAAGGTGATGGTAAACTTGCCATAATAGGAAGTTTTACCATGCACGGTATTACTCACCCATTAACCATTGACGCCGTTAAAGTCGGTGAAGGTGATGATCCTTGGGGTGGTTACCGTGCCGGCTTTAGCGGTACGGCCACTATTGCTATGGCAGACTTTGGTTTTAAAAAAGATTATGGCAAAGTAGATCTGACTTTACATATTGAAGGCATTCGCCAGTAATAAATAAAGTTGATTGAAAAAGGGCCATGTGCCCTTTTTTTTCGCTTAAATTTTATAACCGTTTAGGTTAATTTCATCAACCTAATTGGGTTGTTAACGAGATAAGATTAACGCGAGTTAAAAGCCGATATTTTTACGCTATCGGCTGCTATTAATACCGCTATATTGGGCTTATATAATTACTCGCTAAAGGTAAACTCTTTTGGTGGTGTTAATGCCAGCAAATGCTGTACAAAGTAATCCCAGCGTTTACGCATCATATACGGCTTTCTGGCAAAGCCATGACCACGGTTCGGTAGCATCAGCATATCAAAGTCTTTATTAGCTGCAATTAACGCTTCTACAACAATTAGAGTGTTATAGGGTGGTACATTGGTATCAGTTGTACCATGGGCAATAAGTAGCTTACCTTTTAGGTTTTCAACGATTAATTGATTTGCTTGGCTGTCGTAGTTGCTGGTGCCATCTTCATTTTTTACTAACATACCGTGATACTTTTCACCCCACTCATCCGCATAGTTTCTATTGTCATGATTACCGGCTTGTGAAACAGCCACTGAATAAAAGTCTGGATAAGTTAACAAAGCGCGTGTTGAAGCAAACCCACCACCTGAATGGCCCCAAATGCCAACACGGGTACTATCAATCCAGTGATGTTTTTTTGCGAGTTGTTTAATGGCGGACACTTGGTCTGGAATGCCGCTATCACCCATGTTTTGATAATAAAACTCATGGAAGCTTTTTGAACGACCAGGTGTACCTAAGGCGTCAATTTCGATAACAATAAAGCCAAGTTCAGCAATTGCTTGGTTATCACCTCTAGCGCTTCTAAAATGACGACCACGAATACTGCCGACTTGTGGACCAGGGTATAAATAATTGACCACAGGATAAGACTTACTGGCGTCAAAATCGCTAGGCTTATACATTAGTCCATAGATGTCATGCTCGTTATTACGGTCTTTAACAATAAATGGCGTAGGCGCTTGCCAACCGGTATCGGTAAGCTTGGTAATGTCCATTTGTTCGATGATAAAACCTGATTTACTGTTAGTGCTGCGAATAAAACTGGTTTCTGCTTGGTTTGGTGTTGAGACTCGGTCTAAGAAATATTCAGCATTGGTGCTCAAGGTAATACGGTGATGCTTTTGCTCAGGGCTTAATAAGGTAAAATTTGAGCTATCTTTGTTAATACTATAAAGGTAATGAAAATAGGGATCTCCAGCTTCTTTACCCGCAGCAGAAAAAATGAGTTTCCCCGTTTTTTCATCAACATTGAGTAATTCTAAAACGGTCCAATCGCCCTGGGTTATTTGATTTTTAATTTTACCCGTTATGGCATCAACTAAATATAAATGCCCCCAATTTGAGCGTTGAGAAAACCAAATAAACTCATTACTTTGATCAAGGTATTGCCAACTAATGCCACTAACACCTGACTCGAAAAAGCTCTCGGCAGTTTCAGTTAATACTGTACGCACTTTACCGCTTACAGCATCTGCTATTTTTAAGCTTGCAGTTTTGTGATCGCGTGTTGATGAGACAAAGGCAAAATGACTGCTGTCGCTCGACCAGTCAACGTCTAACAAACTACCATCACTACCAGCAACATGGTCTGTTATGGTTGATCTGTGATCATCGGCAGGCATATCTAGCACCACTACATTCGCCTGCTCAGTATCAATCACTACACGGTGAATTTTGAAGATGTTTTTATCACCCGGTAATGGATATTTCCAAACATCAATTTCAGGGTGACCAACCGCGGTAGACACTATAGCCATTTCGCCAACGTTTCGGCTGTCATGTTTAAAGGTGGTGAGTTTTTTCGAATCGGGTGACCATTTTACTACCGGCTTGTCACCGCGAACCCAGCCTGCATTATTGGTGGCGTAACCAAAGTTTGCTATCCCATCAGTGGTTAATTGTTTCTCGCTATTATCATTAAGGTTACGCAGCCATAAGTTGTGCGCTTTAATATAAACTGCCAGCTTGCCATTAGGCGAAACTAACTCACTGTCTTTAATCGCAATTGCACTCAGTTGACATAAGTAATTATCAATATTACATTGGTATAATTTATCATCTAAAGTTAGCGAAATTATTTTTTCACTTATCAGTTCAAAGCGATTAAAAGGTAAATTTTCTGGTTTTATTTCTTGTTCAGTAAGGCGAGCTAATGCCCGAGTAAGCTTTTGATGATCGAAGGCCAATTTCTTTTCTTTTGTTACAGCGTCAAAGATAAAAAATTGTTTGCCTTGCTGGGTTTGGCTGCTATAAATCAGCTTATTGCTTTCAGTCCAGCTTGGATATTCTACTGTGCCAACAACTAATTTTTCGGTGTGTTTGCTCAGTTGACGCTCAGCTTGTTGGTATTTTTCAATGTTGAGTGATTCAGCATTAACACTAAAAGCTAGGCATGCTAAAACTGTGCTTGATGATATAGATTTTATTTTTGAAACCATGAATAACCTTGATTTTATCAGTTATAAAAATAGGATTTTTAAGATGTTATCATTTCTGATAACGGTACTGTGGAGATTTTCGACCAGATGAATATTGATTGCGATAGCTAACCATTCAGTTGCCGCTAATTCGTTGATTTTTACTTTATCTAGACTAAAGTCTAGGTTATTTTTTGTCAATTTTAGACTTAGGTCTAATTTATAAACTAACGCTAACTCTCTACTGTTACTAACATAATAAATAGCTTTGATTAAAATTCGATCAAAGTGATGAAATAGAGAGTAATATGCCGAACTTGTTTAATCATAGTGATCAGAGTGGTCAACAAGCACAATTGTCTTGGTTGCAGTCGAGCAATGGTGAATGGTTTTATTTCAGTGACAAAAATTTTATTAATGAAGATACGTTATTAGCTCGCGAGCAAGATTATATCTGGTTAGTGTCACAAGCTACTGCTGCTGATAAAGTCAGTGGTTATCGTGTTGCTAACCAAACAATAGAAGAGTTTATTGAGCAATTAGCCGATGTTAATCAGGTCGTTGTGTTTGGCGTTCCTCACGAGAAAAAAGGCAATGCGATTCATGTCTATGTTGAGTTAAATAACCCAGCGACTGAATTATCAACACTATCAAACACTATTAATGCAAAACTTGTTGGCTGTTTGGGTGACTTTGCTCAGGCTGATACCATCAAATTTGTTGATCAATTACCGATTGCTCAAAACAAAAATGTTTCTAGAAAAATATTAAAGTCTCAAAATATAACCATGAATTATGCAGCATAAAAATTATAAAAAAATAAAAACGATAAAAACACGACCAGAGCATATCTTTTGTTGCTCTAAGATCAATAACAGACGGGGAAAGTAAAAATGTTTAAGATGAAAAAGCTTTTATTAGCAACAGGTCTTTTGGCTATGGCCGGCAGTGCAACTGCTGGTTATGAAATTAAATTGTCAGACAAAGATACCATTACTTTTGGTGGTTATGTCAAATTAGACGCACGATATGTTGACGGTAACATTAACAGTATCGTTAATGATTATTGGGTCGGTGCAGGTAACGTTGGCGATATTTCTCGCACTAGCTTTCGTGCAACAGAGACGCGCATTAATACTAAATATGTTCATGGTGATGTAACTGGCTTTATTGAGTTTGATCTTCATGGCGGCGGTGGTAATGAAATTGTTTCAAACTCATCAAATCCAAGATTACGTCACGCATTTATCAAATATAAAAATATTCTAGTTGGTCAAACTTGGTCAACATTTGTCAATACCAGTGCTTTAGTTGATGGCGTTGATTTTGGTGGCCCGCTCAATGCCTCTGCGTTTATTAGACAAGGGCAAGTACGTTATACCCAAGGTAACTTTCAAGTTGCCTTAGAAAACCCTGAATCTGACAAAGGTGATTCAAGTCAAGACTCTATGCCTGACGTTGTTGCTAAGTATACCTTTAATGGTGACTGGGGTAATATTTCTGTTGCCGGTTTGGCGCGTCAATTAAATACTGTTGGTGGTAATTCTGAGTCAGCATTTGGTTACGGTATTACGGGTAAAATCAACACATATGGTAAAGATGATTTACGTTTTCAAATCCACGGTGGTGAAACCGGACGTTACGTTGGTGTAGTAGCCGCGCGTGATTTAGTGGGCGAAAAAGTAGAAGAGTCAAAATCTTATATGGTTGCTTATCGCCATTTTTGGAGTGATGATATTCGCAGCACTGCATTTTACGGTAAAACATCAACAGAAGTTGCTGATACCGATAGAAGACATTGGGGCGTTAACCTCTTTAAAAGCTACACCAAAGAGCTTTCATTTGGTGTCGAAGTAGGCAACTTTGAATCTGTAGATCAAAATGCTGATTCAGATTACGTACAATTTTCAGCTAAATACGTGCTTTAGTTTAACATCTTACGTTAGTTAACCTCCCAACCGAGGTTGTTTTGGGGAAGCTTCTTGCTTCCCCTTTTTTATGTTCAGGATGAAGGGTATGTCATGATCATATGGATGTGAAAGAATGACGATGTTCAGGATGAGAAGTCTGTCATGATCACATACTCGCTTCTTGCCATCTCGGTAATTGCGCCTGCATTACTCTAATGACTTACGTCGATGTAAGAACATGGCATTACGACATTAATGCGTCCATGCATGTTGATGTGAAATAATGACGATGTTCAGGCCATCGATAGCTTCACGGCCTCAGTGCATCCTGCATCCCGTTCAAAGCCATCTAAGTAATTGCTCCTTGCATTACTCTAATGACTTACCGGCATATAAAAATATCCACCTTAATGAATGATCATCTTGATTTAGTGGTTTCTGCTATCTTTATAGCGCTTGCTTTTAACCTATAACTGACCGCTCATAACGGCTAACTTAACCATAAGTTATAGTTATTTTTTTAGGTTGGCAAAAGCGTCAGCAAAGGCATTACCCATAGCGGCATTATTTGACGCTTTTGGTTGCTGTGTTTTTGCCTTATTTCTGCTCTGTTGTGGTTGTTTAGTACTTTTGTCGTTAGCTTGTGCTTTTTGAGACTGTCCTGAAGGCTGACTTTTTGCTTGTGCTATTGTTTCATCTAAACGCATCGTTAAACTGATGCGTTTGCGTTGTGGGTCAACTTCCGTCACTTTAACTTTGACCACTTCACCGGCTTTGACAATTTCATGCGGGTCACTGACAAATTTATCGGTCAGTGAAGAAATATGCACTAAACCGTCTTGATGCACACCCACATCAACAAAAGCGCCAAAATTCGCTACGTTAGAAATAACCCCTTCGAGTATCATGCCCACTTTAAGGTCGTTAATGGTATTAACACCGGCTTGAAAAGTGGCGGTTTTAAATTCCGGACGAGGATCACGACCGGGTTTTTCTAATTCGCTAATAATATCTTTAATGGTTAGCGCACCAAAAGCATCGCTAGTTAAGCTGTCGATATTAATTTTTTCTAGCGTTGATATATTACCCATTACTTGACTGATATCAGTGTCGAGTTGTTGTAATATTTGCTCAACTAAGCGGTAAGTTTCAGGATGAACGCCTGAATAGTCTAGCGGGTTATTACCCTGGCTTATGCGCAAGAAGCCTGCGGCTTGTTCAAAGGCTTTTGGTCCTAAGCGAGCGACTTTTTTTAATTCATTGCGATTGTTAAATCGGCCGTGTTCATCGCGAAAACTAACGACATTATTTGCCATAGTTTTGTTTAAACCTGAAACCCGTGATAACAAAGCGGCAGAAGCACTATTTAAGTCAACCCCAACTGCGTTAACACAATCTTCAATAACATTGTCTAAGGTTTGGCTGAGTTGGCTTTGGCTGACATCATGTTGATATTGACCAACACCAATGGCTTTGGGATCTATTTTCACTAGCTCTGCCAACGGGTCTTGTAAGCGGCGTGCAATAGATACCGCACCGCGAATTGACACATCTAAATCGGGAAACTCTTTGGCGGCAAATTCTGATGCTGAATAGACTGATGCGCCGGCTTCACTGACAATCACTTTGGTGGGCTTATTAGTTTCTAACTTAGTAATAACATCGGCGATAAGCTGGTCACTTTCACGTGAAGCCGTGCCGTTACCTATCGCGACTAATTCTACTTTATGTTGTTGGCATAAATTAACTAAAGTACGTACTGATTTATCCCAATGATTTTGTGGCGCATGAGGAAATATAGTCGCCGTTTGTAATAATTTACCGGTAGCATCAACAATCGCCAATTTACAGCCGGTTCTAAGACCGGGATCTAAACCTAAGGTTGTTTTTGGCCCTGCTGGCGCCGCCATCATTAAGTCGTTTAAATTACGTGAAAAAACCTTAATCGCTTCAATTTCCGCTTGTTCGCGTAATTGACCTAATAATTCTGTTTCCAAACTTTGGCTTAACTTTATTTTCCAGGTTGTTTGTACCACTTTGGTTAAAAATGTTGCCGCGGCTTGCCCAGTTAAGCGCAAATTGAAATGCTCGGTGATCAGCTGTTGTGCGCTTGAAAAAGCCCCTTCTTGGCCGGGGTCGACATCAATACTTAATGATAATAATTTTTCATTACGACCGCGTAACATAGCAAGCATACGGTGTGATGGCACCGACTTTAATAATTCGGAATGTTGAAAGTAATCACGATATTTTGCGGCGGCTTTATCTTTGCCTTTGATTAATTTACTGCAAAGGTGTGCTTGCTTAAGTAAATGACGACGTAATTTTTGAATTAAATTAGCGTCTTCGGCAAAGCGCTCCACCAGAATATAGTGCGCACCTTCAAGTACTGAATTTTCATCACTAAAACCCTGCTCTTTATTGATAAAGGCTTGTGCTTCTTGTTCAGGGTTAAGTTGCCAATTATTATAAATTTTATTGGCTAGCGGTTCTAAACCCGCAGCAATCGCAATTTGCCCTTTGGTTCTTCTTTTCGGTTTAAAAGGTAAGTAAAGATCTTCTAAACGAGTTTTATTGTCGGCATTATTGAGTTCAGCCGCTAACGCAGGGCTTAATTTACCTTGTTGCTCGATATTGGTCATAATAACTTTTCGACGATCGGCTAAATCTCGCAAATAAACTAAGCGTTGCGCTAAGTAACGCAAATGATTGTCATCAAGCCCTTGAGTGACTTCTTTTCTATAGCGAGCAATAAAAGGAACCGTTGAACCTTCATCTAATAAGTTTATAGCCGCATTTATTTGGCTGGTTTTTACATCAATTTCTTTGGCTATTTGCTCAGCAATGGGGGTCATCTATACGGGATCCTAGTTGAATAAAAGTGGGGTGTTTACCGTCTATTTGTTGCACATAGTATATACCCAAACGCTCGCAAGGTGCGATATACCGGCTAAGATTTTTTCTTGTCAGCGAGAAAAAACTATACAGGTTAAGCGCTTAATATGATTTTAATAGAGAAGCATTTAATTTAACGTTACAATGTTGGCATACGTTAATGCCAAGTTAATCAATTTATGCTTAATGACAACTTGTATTATGTAACTTTATAAAAATAATCGGACAAATTATGGCTCTCTCTGTTGTTATCTTAGCTGCGGGTAAAGGCACTCGCATGCGCTCTGCTTTACCCAAAGTTCTTCATCCCGTTGCTGAAAAGCCGATGGTCTCTCATGTTATTGACGCTGCACGTCAAGTTGATAGCGAAAATATCTACTTGGTTTATGGTTTTGGTGGCGATGTGCTTAAAGCCAAAGTCACGGGTGATGATTTAACCTTTGTAGAACAAAAAGAGCAATTAGGCACAGGTCATGCTGTTGATATGGCATCGCCATTTTTATCTGACGATGAAGATGTATTAGTGCTTTATGGTGATGTACCTTTAACTAAAGTGAGCACATTACAGCGATTAATTGCCGCTAAGCCTGACAATGGTATGGCGTTATTAACCGTGCATTTAGCTAACCCAGCCGGCTATGGTCGTATTATGCGCGATAGCTCAGGCACAGTGGTTGGTATTGTTGAACAAAAAGATGCCACTGTTGAGCAACTATTAGTTAATGAAGCTAACACAGGTATTTTATTGGCCAATGGCGGTGATTTAAAACGCTGGTTAGCCAATTTATCAAGCGATAATGCCCAAGGTGAATATTACTTAACTGACATTATTGCCGCTTGCCATCAAGAAGGTAAGCTTATTGCAACGGCCCACCCTGATAGTGAAATTGAAGTAGAAGGTGCCAACAACCGTGTGCAACTGGCCGGTCTAGAACGCGCGTATCAAATAAGAAAAGCAGAAGCTTTGATGATTGCTGGCGCGAGTTTACGTGATCCTAACCGTATTGATATTCGTGGCCATGTTAGCGTGGGTCAAGAAGTGGTGATCGACGTGAACTGTATTTTTGAAGGCAATGTTGATATTGCCGATAACGCGACCATTGGCGCTAATTGTATTTTAAAAAATTGTACTATCGGCAAAGGTGCTGACATTAAACCTAATACCATGATCGAAGGTGCCATTATTGGTGAGCTAGCCTCAGTAGGTCCGTTTGCTCGTATTCGCCCCGGCACAGAATTAAAACGTGATGCTCATGTGGGTAATTTTGTTGAAATGAAAAAAACATGCTTAGGCGAAGGTGCAAAAGCGGGCCATTTAAGTTATTTAGGTGATGCAGAAATAGGCGCTAACGCTAACATTGGTGCTGGCACTATTACGTGTAACTATGATGGTGTAAATAAAGCTAAAACAATTATCGGCGCGGGGGCTTTTATCGGTTCAAATGCCTCATTAGTAGCACCTGTTGTTATTGGTGAAATGGCCACAACTGGCGCCGGTTCAGTTATTGTTAAAAATGTTGATGATCATGAATTAAGTGTGGCGCGTGGTAAACAGCGTAATATTGCTGGTTGGAAACGCCCAAGTAAAAAATAACCTTATATCCTTGGTATAAGCCTATTAAAATTTATCATGAGAAAAATGCACAAATTTAACAATGCGTGCATTTTATTTTTACCATAACTTATATCCATATCACTCACTTTGTGAGTATTTCTACTTGTTAAAATAACCAACAACGACATTATTTATTTCATAGTTAGAACAACTAGTTATTAAATAAATAGCTTATATTGAGCCATTTTCTCTAGCTATAAAATAGCTCAGCCAACCAATATAATATTTATTATCAATAAACTAACGGTCAACGGATAATAAGCTCAAAAATACTCATTTACGCTGAAAACCAGATGAGAGTTAATCAATAGTTAACTAAATTGATGCCCGATCTTTAGATAAATATTGTTTTTATTTTCAGCTTTTGTTTTAATAGCTAAGTTTTAAACCGAAACTTTTTAAGAGTAAAACGAAAGCAATGTCAAAACGAAATACTCAGCAACGTCGTCACACCATTATTGCCGAGCTAAGCAACCTAGGTGAAGTAAGTGTTGATAGGCTTGCAAAAATGTTTGATACCTCAGAAGTTACTATCCGTAAGGACTTGGCAGTATTAGAAAATAGTGGTTTACTGCTGCGCAGATATGGTGGCGCAGTGCCTTTACCTCATGAAATTATCGCGCCGAAAACAGATAAAGTTTCGAAACGAAAGATAATGATCGCAAAAACAGCGGCATCGCTGATCAGAGACCATAATCGTATTATTTTAGACAGTGGCAGCACAACATCAGCGTTAGTGCGGGAGTTGAATGTAAAACAAGGCCTAGTGGTGATGACTAATTCACTTGCTATAGCGTCTGATTTACATGCACTAGAAAACGAACCGACATTATTGATGACCGGTGGTACTTGGGACCCGCATTCGGAGTCATTTCAAGGGCAAGTGGCAGAAAGTGTTTTACGCTCTTATGATTTTGATCAGCTATTTATTGGCGCCGATGGCATTGATTTAGCTCGCGGTACAACAACGTTTAATGAACTGCTAGGCTTAAGCCGAGTTATGGCGGAAGTATCTCGTGAAGTTATCGTGATGTTAGATTCAGAAAAACTTAATCGTAAAATACCTAATTTAGAATTACCTTGGGGTAAGATTCACACGTTGATCACAGATGCAGATATGCCTGAAAACGTACGAAGTGAAATTATCAAACAAGGCGTTAACCTCGTTATAGCAAGTTAAAAAGGATAGAGAATATGTGTGGAATTGTTGGTGCTGTCGCACAGCGTGATGTAGCAGACATTTTAGTAGAAGGTTTAAAGCGATTAGAATATCGTGGTTATGACTCTGCTGGTGTTGCAATTGTTGATAATAATAACCAACTTAATCGCGCCCGTCGTTTAGGTAAGGTGCAAGAGCTTGCTGATGCATTACATGCTAACCCAATAGCAGGTGGTACGGGTATTGCGCATACACGTTGGGCAACACATGGTGCACCAAGTGAAGCTAATGCACATCCGCATATTTCGTCAGAAACCATTGCGGTTGTGCACAATGGTATTATTGAAAATCATGAAGCTTTACGCACTCGTTTGCAAGGTTTAGGCTATAGCTTTACCTCTGAAACTGACACAGAAGTTATCGCTCACTTAGTGCATCATGAATTAAAATCCACCGATAGTTTGTTAAGTGCTGTTCAAGCGACTGTAAAACAATTAACCGGGGCTTATGGCACTGTTGTACTTGATACTCGCGACAAAGACCGTGTGGTGGTTGCACGTTCTGGTAGCCCATTAGTGATTGGCTACGGTGTTGGTGAAAATTTTATTGCCTCAGATATGCTGGCACTATTACCAGTGACGCGTAAATTTGCCTTCTTAGAAGAAGGTGATGTTGCCGAAGTTACGCGTTTTGAAGTGAACGTTTTTGATACTAACGGCAAGCCTGTAACACGCGAAGCGAAAGAGTCTGCGGTTAGCCATGATGTTGGCGATAAAGGTGAATATCGTCACTACATGCTAAAAGAAACCTTTGAGCAACCTACCGCCATTCGTAATACCTTGGAAGGTCGCTTACTGGGTAACGTTTTAGACATCAATACCTTTGGTGAAGGCGCTGATGCTATTTTTCAAAAAATTGAACATGTGCAAATTATTGCCTGTGGTACCAGTTACCATTCAGGTATGGTGGCACGCTATTGGTTAGAAGCCTTAGCCGGCGTGTCATGTAATATTGAAATTGCCAGTGAATTTAGATACCGCCAGTCGCATGTACCTAAAAATGCCTTGTTAGTGACTATTTCACAATCAGGCGAAACTGCTGATACTTTAGCCGCCTTACGTTTAGCTAAACAAATAGGTTATCAAGCTAGTTTAACGATATGTAATGTTGACGGTTCTTCATTAGTACGTGAATCGGATTTGGCCTTTATGACTAAAGCGGGTGCTGAAATAGGCGTTGCTTCAACAAAAGCCTTTACCACTCAACTGGTGGGTTTATTAATGATGACCTTAGCGATTGGTCAGCATCACGGTATGTCAAAAGACAAGCAAACCGAAATTGCTCAATCATTAATGACCTTACCGAGTAAGTTAGAAGAAGTGTTAGCACTTGCGGGCTCAATTGAAGACTTAGCAGAAGATTTTGCTGATAAACATCATGCGTTATTTTTAGGACGTGGTGATCAGTACCCTATCGCGATGGAGGGAGCATTAAAGCTGAAAGAAATTTCATACATTCATGCTGAAGCCTATGCTGCCGGCGAACTTAAACATGGACCACTGGCGTTAATTGACGCCGAAATGCCCGTTATCGTTGTAGCACCTCAAAACGATTTAATTGAAAAGTTAAAATCCAATGTTGAGGAAGTACGTGCTCGTGGTGGTTTAATGTATGTATTTGCTGATTCAGACGCTAACTTCAGCAGCGATGACACCATGAAAGTGATTAATGTGCCAGTATGTGATGACTTAATTGCCCCTATCGTTTACACCTTGCCGCTACAATTACTGTCTTACTATGTTGCCATCATCAAAGGTACCGATGTTGACCAACCGCGTAACTTAGCCAAGTCGGTGACGGTTGAATAGTTTGCTGTCATGGGGTTAAAAACTCTAGCAGTTAAATAACATTGTAAACTCAAAAGTAGATAAGAACATTTTAAAGCAGCCTTAATATCAGGCTGCTTTTTTGTTGCTGGGGTTGAGAGAAGCAAAATAAATACATTAACAAACCTCATTAATGTATTTATTCTAAGGCAAAGAATACGGTTATATTTGACAAAAAAAACATACAGTTCATTGAGCTAAATATTCAGACAATGTCATCAAAATTTAGCATTATGCAGGATTATTTGCTGCTATTGCTAGTGCCCACCGTCAGACCAGATAAGGCTCTGTAAATATTGATTCCAGCTAACTAAATGCATGGCATTAGCGGATTTCTTGAACCATCACGACAACACTTTAATCATTTTTTACTAACTGTGATGCGCCCATGCATCGGAACTCGGAGTAACTGGCATGATTGATTTTGATTTGAAGGTAGACGTTAGCGATATTCATTATTTATTAAGATAAGCTTACTTTTGGCGCAGTTTTTCTATTGTTGATACTTTTTACATCAGTAAAATCTTACCTAATTTGTTAGTGATAAATTTGGTTTAGTGAGTATATTTCAGTGCCGAATAATATTTGCATTAACGGTGAATGAACAATATTTTGTAACGGCTAATTAAGATGCTTAAGTTGCTGTACTTATTTAAAGCGCAGTAGCGCCAGAAAGTCTCTTTTTGGCGGATAAAATTAGTAGCATAAATAAAGTGAACTTATGCGATGAGTTGTGCTATCTTTACGATTAATGGCATGGAAAAGAAAAAATCCTGCTTGAAGTTAAGGGAGTAAACCATTAGTAGCGCATCCAGGGACGATAGGTTGGAAGCACTCTTAATGGTTTTTTTGTGCCCAAAATTACTGATTTGCTTTGTTTTACGAAAATGGGGAGTGAAAAAGACCAAGAGCAAAAAAACAAAAACAAAA
>NZ_JACGVF010000064.1:0-18326 GCF_014077085.1 Colwellia sp. MB02u-9 | reverse complement strand
TTCTAGTACTTCAAATGACGCTTTATCTATTGTTCTACCGCTACTGAAACTGAGAACTCAATCACGTTACGGTGTCCGAGATGGGGCTTATTCTGGCTGTACGCTGGAAACAACGTTTGGTTTGGGCTCTGGCTCTGCAGGTAAGTCTTCAATAATGGCATTGTCGATTGCAAGCTCTTTTGCCGGTGTTTGCTGATTATTTTGAGTCACTTTTTCTTCATGACTCATCGCATCAGTGGTTAAATGCTCTTCAGAGGCCGCTGCTTGCTCAGTCTCGTCAGTAACATTCTCAACAACTGAGGCCGCGTCTTCTTGCTGTTTTTTACCCAGACCTAACCAGGAGAACATACCTTTTTTCTTTGACATAAATGTATTTACAATATTAATTTGATGTAGAGGTTTACTACTAAAACCATCATCTAAGGCATGTTCTAACTTGAACAATTCATTAGATTAATTGCTATTCGCGGGTAAACAAGGATAAAATTGTCGATATAGTATCACCTAACCTGCCGACAAAAAACAAAAGCTGTTTAAGTTATGAGCAAAGTCAAAAAACAATCAGAAAAAAGCGCCCCAAAAGGCCATATTCGCATTATTGCAGGCCAACATCGTGGTCGCAAATTACCCGTATTAATGGCCGATGGTTTACGGCCAACTACCGATCGTGTCAAAGAAACGGTTTTTAATTGGCTCATGCCTTATATTCAAGACGCTAATTGCTTAGATTGCTTTGCCGGCTCTGGTGGGCTGGGTTTTGAAGCCATATCTCGCGGCGCAAGTTCAGCAATTTTAGTTGAGTTGAATAAATCAGCGGCTCAGCAATTAAACGATAATAAAGCGTTACTCAAAGCCAGTAATATCCGAGTCATACAGCAAAATGCCTTAAACTTTTTGCACAGTAACCAACAAGCTTATTCGTTAGTGTTTATTGATCCACCTTTTAGAAAAGGCCTAGCGCAAAAAGCCGCTGAGTTATTAGTCGAAAAAGGCTTAACTGACGAGGCATTGATCTATGTTGAAATGGAAGCTGACGATAACCTACAAATAATGCCAAGCCATTGGCAACTTTTAAAAGAAAAGGTGGCTGGCCAAGTCATCTATCGACTCTACCAAAATGGTTCAGAGTAAGGACAGCGCCTAAGCATTAGCCTTATTTACCCCAAGTTAAATTAGTTGCGTTGATTAAAATGTGCTAAAAAAGCGCCATCAGGCGCTTTTTTTATTCGTCACTCATACTATTTACCCGCAGATTTAGGCCACAGTTTTAGATCATGAAAATCAAAACTAAAATCTGTCGCCCAAGACACTGCCTTCATACTGACATAGCTAATACTGCCATCGGGGTTTAAATTAAAGTTCACATAAGCATCGGCTTCTAAGGTGCGATCGTCCCAACGTACAATAAAAGTATTGTGCTGATAATGCGCTAAGGTGCCATGCAGTGCCGGGGTATTAGCAAACTGCATAACTAAGTGGTTATTTTCTAAGCTAATGGCTATTTCACCGTACCAATCATCCACATAACTTTGCGCATAACTGGCTAACGGTAAAGAAGGTGTTGAGCTTTTATCAGCGGCTGCAGCCACTTTTGCTAACTGTGCTTTTTTGTTGGCATTATCTTTTTGCTGCAATCTAGCATAATGCGCAACCCAATCTTTTTCGGGTAGCTCAAGATATTCAGTCAAAATTTGTTGAGATAAGGCATTAAAAGCAAAACCTGATTGTTGATTGGTTAAAATAACCATGGCTAAATTTTCTTCTGGTACCATCACCACTTTTGACACCATGCCTAATATGCCGCCGGTATGTCGTACGACTTTTACGCCATGATAATCTTTAACAAACCAACCTAAAGCATAAGCATAAAAATGCGTTTTATCTTGCTCGCTAGCTTGTGGTGAAACCGGTAAAAGCGTACGTGCTTGCCACATTTCACGACTTTGCTGTTCACTAAAAAGCCTTAACGCTTTATCGCCATCAACACCGTATTGTCCAAGATTAAGCTGAGCTTTAAGCCATAACGCCATATCATTAACACTGGATGCAACCGAGCCTGCTGATGAAAATTTCTCTAAAAAATTTCCACCAATAACCTGCAACTCACCCTTTAATAACACATGAGCGCGAGCCACATTTTTATTACTTTTAGGAATTAAAGAGAAAGTTGCGCGGGTATTATCCATACCTAATGGCTCAAAAATACGGTGTTGAATAACCTCTTGCCAAGGTTTACCTGTGAGCTTTGCAATGACCTCACCCGCAATAACATACATTAGGTTGTCGTAAGCAAATTCACTGCGAAAGCTCGACACTTGTGGTAAATATTTTAAACCTTTAATAACGTCTTGATTGCTTAACGTGGTTTCTGGCCAGATCATTAAGTCGCCAGCACCTAAACCTAAGCCACTGTTATGCGACAATAAATCAATAATAGTGAATTCTCGCGTAACATAGGCATCGGGTAGTTGAAACGCAGGAATGATATCAATAACTTTAGTTTTCCAAGTCAATTTCCCTTCGTCGACTAAAGCCGCTAACAATGCCACTGTCATGGCTTTCGTATTTGAGGCAATGCCAAATAAGGTATCGGCAGTCACTTTTTCTTTACTGCCCTGCTGAAGTACACCAAAGCCTTTACTGAGCACAACTTCGTTATCTTTAATAATTGCCACAGCAATGCCGGGTACTTGAAATGCTGCCATGGCCTTACTGACTGACAACTCAATATTAGTAACCTTGCCACTGACAGTTTGATCTGCAGCTTCAGCAAAACCCAAGGGAGAACAAAGTAGTGTGCTAACCCATAACCATGCATAAGGTAATTTCATTTACCGTCCTATTTTTATTGTTGTTCGTTGTCATAACGCTAACGAAGTGGTGGTCTTGCATTCATAGTAGCATTCATCGCAAAAGGATACAGACTGAACAAATGATGGCTGCAACACTAGTTTGAGAACGTCATAATTTGATATAAAATTATGACGTATAAAGAGAAGTAACAGTTAACTATTATTGATTAAACCCGCTAAAGCTTTTTTAACAAAGTTAGGTAAGGCAAACGCGGCGCTGTGTAAAGCTTGGTTATAATAATGAAAATCTAGGCCACTTGCTGCAACAGGTTGCTTGTCAAAGTCATGCACGGGGTGATATTTTTTACTGGCAAAAGTAAAGCTTCACAAACCACCAGGGTAAGTTAACTTACTAAATGAATACAAATAACTTTGTGTAAATACCGTATTGAGCACTTTTAAAAGTGCTTGCTGAATATCCATGGCATACCATGATAGGCAAACTCATCACGTTCGGTCACCATAATTAAACCATCCTTGAGTAACATGTTGCCATGGCCTTTAGTTTCAACCACATCAACCGTTGTAAATTCACTTTTTCCTGAAAAAAGTACTTTTTTTACTTTAAATTTTAAACCTAAAAATCTTGAAATTTTTCTGCTACACAAAAATCACAGTGCATGGTTTTCTCCTGCTAAATCAAGCACCGTTGCTTGCATAAATTTTTGCTGTGGTAATATATAGTTAGCAAAACAAACGAAATAATTATTGCTTAAATGCTCGCTTACTAAGGATTTACTCACATAATTTTTTGGAATAAACTCATTGGTTAAGTTAGCAAAGTCAAAGTCATTAAAACTCAGTAAATCAAACGACTTTGGTGCTAGTATCGCTAAAAAATCAGCCGCTATTTTTATTAAATTAATATTGGCTTCAATACTGACGTAACTACTGTTAGCTTGAGGCGTAACATGAATAGTGAGATATTTTTTCCCTTTAATCGCATTAACTGAGTAACCAAAGGGATCAAAAACAAAATCATCCAAGGTAAAGTCAGCAAAAAATTTGTCTAATTGTAAAAATTGACGAATTTCCTGTGCTGTTAATCCCACAGTGGTCAGCTTTTCAGAAGCTCGATCGCTAATTTGATATGCAAGCAGTTCATAGGTTTTATCTAATTTATCGGCTTGAAAACTGTTATCCTGATGAAAAATATAGTTATGATGGCTGTCCAATTCACCAAAACGATAGCCTTTACCCGTAACATATTGCCCGAGCAACTTAATGTCGTCGCCGAAACTACTGGGCTGAGCATGGGAAAAATATTCATTTTTACGTTGATAAATAACCTGCTTAATTTTATCCATGCCGATGTGCTGAATAAAAAATTCGACCGAATGTACTAATCGTGTATTGCCACAGGTCAAAATTAATAACCTATCGTGCCAAACAAATAAGCTCGACTCTGATAACAAAAAAGCTTTACAGTCATCATTACGAATTGACGACAAAATTTGCGCATTACAACATTGAACAAACGCGGTCCAAAAGTCATCGGTAATATCATCAAGTAGCGAAAGTTGCTTGTCTTTAACCACAATTTGAGCTTTTTTTTCTGAACCTTCAAAAAACAAAAACATATCCTCAACGTCATAACAGCAATCGCTGATGGCGCCATATTAAGTTGCCAAATTCTATAGCAAAAACAGCACACTATCTTACAAAAAAAAAGGTTACGAGCTTAACGTCAACTTAAATTGGGTTTAATTAACCACTAAAAATTAAGCGTTAATGTCTATGCCTAAATTGGATAAACCTTCTTCTAGCGCCATAGCTTTTGCCTGCAGACAACTGGCTTTGTTTTCGCTAGCCGTGGTTAAAAATTCAAATAGCTCATTTTGTGTGGCTATTTCCCACTGCATTAATGGATGTTCAGCAATTTGTTGCGCTGAGATCACTATCTCTTCTTCATCAGGGGTTATTTCATCAATTTTCTGAGCCAAGCTCAATTCAACATAGTAACTGACACTATTCTCTGACAACTTACTAATATTGCTCAAGCTATCACTTTCTAGGTCTTGCATACCTTGAAATAACGACATTAATGCCATGGCACTATCTAAGGCTGGAAAAACACCTAAAAAATCAAAATCATCGGGATCAGGTACTTGCTCTTCAAGTTTAGCAATTTGGGCATCATAGTTAATTTTGCAACGGTTAGCTTTATCTAACCATTGCCAGATAAGATCAAGTTGATTTCTCAAGACCTTAAAGTCACCAAACTCAACATGTTCAGCAAACATTTGATAATTAGGTAACATGCGCTCAAGTAATGCAGCACTAAATGCCACCTGCTGCCATTGACTTAATTTGCTAAAAGGTAGGTTAATCGCCACGTAAAATCTCATTTTCAATGCTAAAAAGTTGGCTGTTAGTATATAAGGATCCCAACGAAATTAGCAGTTTATTTACTGAATTTTGTTAACTGCTTCTGTGCATAATCAAAGCGTAAGCGATACTCGGTTCATTTATCTTTAAGCGCATTAACTTGTTGTTCAAGTTTCAGGTTTAGCTCAGTATTTTCATCACCAAGATACTTTATGGTTTCGCGTGTTTTGTTATATTCCACTGCTTGTTTGTCTTTATTTTCTTGCTGTCAGCTGCTAGTACAAACGTTAAATTCAGTGTTTTAGTGGTTAGGCTTTCTTGTTGCTGGTTTTTCACTATCTGCCTTGAGAAACAATGCCGGCTTAAAAAGCTAAATTTCACTCGAAAAAAAAGGACCAAATGGTCCTTTTTTTAAGGGTAACTTACTACGCTATTACTTTTCAGCTACAGTTTCAGCAGCTTCAGCAGTAGCTGGCGTAAAGCGAATAGCATTTACTTTAGCGGTAGATTCACTCTGGTTACGTAATTGTGCGAGACGATTAATTTGACCAATAGAACCTAACATGGCGTAAATTGGCACGAATAAACCACGCTTATGGAAATCTAAAACTTTGTCGTCACTTAACTCTTGCACTTTTTTATCATTAATATTATATAAACCAACAAGTTTTTTACTTTCACCTGAGGCAAAATTAATATTAAGTTCAAGTTCTAACAATAAGTCATTATCAAGCAATTCTTTAATGAATTTCTCGTTCATCACTTCATTGTCGTATAAACGACCTAGTGAATCTTGTACACCTTGAAAAAACTCAGTGTCTTTGCCTTCAGCATCAAATAATTCATGGTCTTTATCTTCACCAACAAACTTGCTGTCTAAATCAACACAAGCCGTTAATGTTTTCTCTTTTTCCGGGTCTAAACCTAAAGAAAAAGGTGCCATTGAAATACTTTGCGGAACATAAACTGCATTCCAAGAATCTTCTTTATAATATAAGTTTTCATTCGCTTCTAAACCTAGCATTACCACACTACGGTAGCGCTCTGTACCTTGATCTTTAACAAGTACAATAGGGTAGCTGGTTGCTGCTTGAGAATACTCAGGAGCGGTGATTGGTGCAATATGTTGATTAGATACATTTGATAAATCGCGCTTGGCAGCGATTTTAATTTTCTGATGAGTTTCTTTTTTAATCGGAGTAATGTTAGCCATGAATAAGTTCTCTTTTTACTGCGTATTTTAAGCGTTGTCGTTTTTGACACTTCTTCGTTGCTATTAGTTATGGAGACATCTAATAACGCTTTCAATGGTATAATTAAAATTAGCTGGAGTTAATTTTAATTATACTTAAGCTTCTCCATAAAAATAATCAATTAAAACCATTTAAAAACAGTATGTTAATATATGAAAATCATCAAATACCTTTGTGCTACGGCATTTATTATTAGTCCAGTTATCTGGGCTTTGCCGAAAATAACCGTCACCTTTGGCGAATCTTCTAATGGTTTTAGCCAAGTAAAAATTAAAAACGAAACCGAAGAGTCCTTAGCTTGCTTTGTCGCCATTGATGGCTATAAAGCTAAATTTTGGCTACGCATGAGATCGACCTCCCGCTGGATAACCACAACAGATACACGCTTTACCTACCGAGACTTTAGCACTTGGTGTGATTATCTAGAGGTTTATCCTAACTACAAAGCTTATCAAGCGTATTAAGCTTTACTATTTAAAACGCTTAGTTAATAACTAACAACATAATCATAAAAAAGTAGCTTATATCACAGCTTAAATAATGCCTTACTGACGAGCATTTAATCTGGTGATATAAGCTTTAGTCTGTCTTAATTACTTTTAACATACGCACAAGAGTTCACTTTCAGCCATTCACATCAAAATCTCTCGCAACGCCTTTTAATCAAGGGCTAATCAACACTCAAAAAAAATACAAATGATAATAACTATCGGTTGTAAGTGACTGTGCTATTGACAAAAAAACAAACTTCTCTTGATAAACACTAGGTTTACCACACGAAACTAAACTTCAATACCATTATGGCTGCTGCTATTTCTGCTGACACTTTTACCATATAAGCAGGCGACAACTTATAGCTTTACACAAAAAGTACTGATACCCGACCAGCAGGCAGATACGAATTCAAGTTCGCCGATACCATTTGTTTGGATAAAATGCTGGTGATCACTACACATTTCACAATATTCGTCCTGAAATCGAATACGGCGTAACTGATAAATTAACCATGGCAGCAAAAGCGATTATTTCTGTGCACGACTACAATGTTGGCTCAGAAGCTGAAGGAGCGCCAATAAGCTTTTTATCCCCTGATTATTAAAATAGTGGACTATGGTGCTAAATATGGCAATATTCTTAGTAGCATTATGAACTTAAATATTGTGATATAAGTAATGATAAGGTTACTAACGACACGGGCTTTAGCGACTCAATTAAAAGTAAATGCATTGAGTTGCGCCATACTCTAATGACCATGAAATGACACCTAACAGGATATTATCTGTATCGCGATACAGATAATATCCTAATAACCTAAAAGGAACAGAAAATGACAGCTAAAACATACTACCCAAAGATTAAATCAATATTAACGGTATTATTACTAAGTAGTGCCTTAGGTGCTTGTGCCACCATTGATGGTGCAGGTAAAGATCTCGAAAAAGCGGGTGAAGCCATTCAAAATGCTGCTAAAGGCTAAAATAACACTGAATATCGCTGCTTAGCTCTTCTAGTAACGTCACTTGAAAATGCGTATTTAGCCATCATATCAAATGGAGAAATATCACATTTCAACTGAAATTTTTGGCTGTTAATGTAGGTCTATCTAACTGAATTTCAATAGGTAATAAAACATTTGTAATATTGGCGCTTTAAACAGTTTGCTTGTAGTTTGACATGATCACTCTAAGTAATGATGTCAAATTGGTTTATGACTTAGATATATCTCTATCACTTCACGAAAGGAAACAAAATATGAATGACGATAAAACAACATCTGGTGGAAAATGTCCTGTGATGCACGGTGGTGCTACAGAGAGTTCGATGACAAATATGACATGGTGGCCTAAGTCGCTAAACCTCGATATTCTTCATCAGCATGATAATAAAACCAATCCTATGGGCACGAATTTCAATTATCGGGATACGGTTAAAGATCTCGACATTGCCGCGCTCAACAAAGATATGCACGCACTGATGACTGACAGTCAAGACTGGTGGCCCGCAGATTGGGGACATTATGGCGGTTTAATGATCCGTATGACTTGGCATTCAGCCGGTACCTATCGTATTGCTGATGGACGAGGTGGTGCCGCTACGGGTAATCAACGTTTTACCCCGATTAATTCTTGGCCCGACAACGTAAATTTAGATAAAGCACGACGTCTACTTTGGCCAATCAAAAAGAAATACGGTAACCAACTTAGCTGGGCAGATTTAATTGCTTACGCCGGCACTATTGCCTATGAATCTATGGGGTTGAAAACCTTTGGTTTCGCCTTTGGCCGTGAAGACATTTGGCATCCAGAAAAAGACATCTACTGGGGTGCTGAAAAAGAGTGGCTTGCACCTAGTGGCAGCGAAAATAGCCGTTATTCTGGTGAGCGCGATTTAGAAAACCCGTTGGCTGCAGTAATGATGGGATTAATCTACGTTAACCCTGAAGGTGTAGACGGCAAATCTGACCCATTAAAAACCGCTCATGATATGCGTGTTACCTTTGAACGCATGGCGATGAATGATGAAGAAACCGTTGCCCTAACCGCAGGGGGTCACACGGTGGGGAAATGTCACGGTAATGGCGATGCCTCAATACTTGGCAGAGAACCAGCAGCTGCCGATATTTCAGAGCAAGGCACAGGTTGGAACAATAAAACTAAACGTGGCATTGGTCGCGATACGGTAACCAGTGGTATTGAAGGTGCATGGACCACTCATCCTACACAGTGGGATCATGGTTATTTCTCTATGCTACTTAACCATGATTGGGCGCTGAAAAAGAGCCCCGCCGGTGCTACGCAGTGGCAACCCGTGAACATTAAAGAAGAAGATAAACCGGTTGATGTTGAAGACGCTAGTATACGCAAAGATCCCATTATGACTGATGCAGATATGGCATTAAAAATGGATCCCGCTTATCTTAAAATTTCACAACGTTTTGCCAATGACCCTGAATATTTCTCTGACGTTTTTGCCCGTGCATGGTTCAAACTGACCCATCGTGATATGGGCCCGAAAGCACGATACATTGGCTCAGAAGTACCGCAAGAAGATCTTATTTGGCAAGATCCCGTACCCACAGGTATGACAGGTTATGATGTTGATGCCGTTAAGGAAAAAATAGCGGCTAGTAATTTAACTGTCAGCGAAATGGTTGCCACAGCATGGGACAGCGCTAGAACTTTCCGTGACTCTGACAAGCGCGGTGGTGCTAACGGTGCTCGTATTCGCCTCGCACCACAAAATAACTGGCAAGGAAACGAGCCTACACGCTTAGCTAAAGTGCTCGCTACACTAGAAACTATTGCAAACGAAAGTGGCGTCAGTATTGCTGATGTTATTGTCCTCGCAGGTAATCTCGGTATTGAGCAATCAGCAAAAGCGGCTGGCGTTGATATTACAGTACCATTTGCCCCTGGACGTGGTGATGCAACTGACGAGATGACCGATGTAGAGTCATTCAAAGTACTTGAGCCTCTGCATGACGCTTATCGTAATTGGCTCAAAGCTGACTATAGTGTTAGCGCTGAAGAGCTGATGCTAGACCGCACACAGTTAATGGGTTTAGCTGCTCATGAAATGACCGTACTTATTGGTGGCATGCGTATGCTTGGCACTAATTTCGGTGGTAGCAAGCATGGTGTATTTACCGAGCGTGAAGGTGTGTTGTCGAACGATTATTTTGTTAACTTAACGAATATGGATTATAAATGGCAGCCCGTTGACGATAATTTATATGAAATTCGTGAACGTAAAACAGATAAGGTCAAATGGACAGCCACGCGCGTTGATCTTATCTTTGGCTCGAACTCGATTCTTCGTGCTTATAGTGAAGTTTATGCACAGGACGATAATAAAGAAAAATTTGTCCACGACTTTGTTGCCGCATGGACCAAGGTGATGAACGCTGACCGTTTCGATTTAGCATAATGTTCAACTAATAACTTTGCCCATCATATCCTCGCGCCTGAGTAATCGGGTGCGAGGATATTTATACTCACTTATCATTGCTCTCTGACTTATCAATCAGTATTAGCCAAAAAAAAAGCCCTAAATAGGCCTTTTCAAATGCTTACTCAAGTGAATATATGCTACTTCAGCTTTTAACCCACCATAGCCAAGGAATTAATTAGCCTTTGTTGCTAGTTTTTTAGATAAATTTTCAAGCACATCGGCAGCGCTGTAACTTGACTCGTTGCTCATAACGCCTTTGCCCAGACGAATTTCTAAAATACTATGCACTTCTTTGCGGCTATTCGTATTCGTACTATTAAAAGCAACCGCAACTTCATTGCTTGGACGTCGGTAAGTTTCACACGTTAATAGTCCACAACGACGTTCAACCCGCTGCTGATGCGAGAAACCTATCGAGGAAGCTGGCTGAACTTTTTCAGACTCTGAAAAGGTTTCTTTACTGGTGATCACAAACCAATCATAGCCTTGCGCTTGAGTCAGTTCAGCTGCTCTTAACAGGGCATAATCCGCGGCATCTGCAACACTATTAGAAACACTTTTAAACTGCACACGAAACCTGTCCTCGGTTATTTTTTGCTCGCTATAGCCGACTGAGCCTTTGTTTGCTGGGCGATATTCAGGCTTAGATGCGCAAGCCGTTATTAATAAAGTCATCAATATAAATGTAATAAGTTTTTTCATTTTAACCTCGATTATTGTTGCTCAGTTTGCCAGTTGTTTGCGATGGCTCGTTGTTCTTGAGCGCTGTCCATAGCGGGTCCATTGATCATCGCGTCTATAGCACTATCCAGTTGCGCTTGGTTAGACGCGGCGCGGTAATTTTGTGTGTTTTCAGTTAATTTTACTTTTTCGGTAATTTTTAACTGCCATTGGCCATTTTCTTTACAGGCGATATTAACACTCGCCGTTTGCTCGCTAACGTGCTGAAACTGGCGACAGTAATCGCCGGCACGGTTAGTAAAACTTAAGTTGGCTGTGATCTTATCGCCTTGCGCTATTGACGATATTTCGCCACTTCGCTGCTGATCTAATACTTGTGTTATACCCGCAGTAAGCACTGTCGGTGCTTGTTGAGACTGCATTAAAGTTACCGTACCTACGCCAAATAACATGGCAACACCAGCGGCCAATGCATAAGGCTTTTGTAGGCTTTTATTGAAGTTTTTCCAAGCGGATAAACTCACGACATTTTTCGCTGAGTCAGCCGCTGATTCAGCCGTTTTCCCTTGCGCTATTTTTTTATCAATGCGTTGCGCTAATGGCAATAAATTATCTGCCATCGGTGTGTTATCCATCACAGCAGCATTTTCTGCCACCCAGTGATCCGCTTGTGCTAAATCCGCTAAACGCATCACTAAATCGTCATCGCTTTCCAGCGCACAGCGTACCTCTTCCATGGCCGCTTCGCTAAGTTCAGCATCTATAAAAGCACTTAACATTTCATCGCTGATTTTCATGTGTCTGCTCCTAATCTTTCAGGCTTCATCATATCTAATAATGCGCAGCGCGCTCTTGATAACCGACTCATCACGGTACCAACAGGGATTTCCATTGACGACGCCACTTCTTTATATGACATACCCTGTACCGCCACTAAAGACAAAATAGCGCGTTGTTCGTCGGGTAAAGTATTCATCGCGACATTAACCTGTGCGAGCATTTCTTTGCTGTCGAATGCTTGCTGTTCGTTCACACTTTGTGGTTCTTGCAGTTCAGGTTTAAGCGCTGCATTCTGTCTGACTTTGCGCGCACGGTACTCGTCAATCCAGACATTGCGACAAACCTTAAAAGCCCATTTATTCACATCTACTTCATCAGGCACGCCTTTTTTCAGTATTTTTTCTAGCGTAATTTGCACTAAATCGTCAGCATCTGCGGCATTACCGGTTAATGAGTAGGCAAAGCGTCTTAGCATTGGTAGTATATTTTCAATGGTATTATTCATGTTTTTTACTCCTCTCTACTAAGAAGACGTATGTAAAAAAATTTTATTCCATAAAAAGGAAATTTATTTTCAGTTGAAACGTTTTATTAACTACACGCTTATTTTTGAGGCTCAAGATTAACATGAAAACCTTAGCTTTTACCGCCATATTTATTGCTGTTTTTAGTACATTATCATCTGCCCAGCAATTGCCGACAGGCGGTGTTTTAGGACAAATTAATACCATAGAGCGCACCGCTCGCGATATTACCCGACAACTAGATAAACCGCCGATACTAGCTCCTTTTGAATTAAGTGACTTACCCGACATTAACAAGGTTAGTACTGAGCCACTTAACGCTTTGCCTGCCACTTTAGCGATAACCACCAGCGCAGGTAAAAACCTTTGGCTTGATGTCGAAGTAGAAAGTGGCTTTCGAGCTATTCAGCGACAATGGCTACTATTGGCCGACGATAGCAGTAAAAAACGCTTAATTGAGCATGGAGCGCTGATTATTACCGAATCGCGATATGCGGGTTTGGGTATGGCGCTGCTGCGTTTTAATGTGCCCGAAGCTTTAGACTCGAAGCAAGCGTTAAGCCAGATACTCTCAACGCAAGCCGCGCTAAGTTTAGCTAGAAACCATATTTATCAAGCACAAAGTCAAACAAGTCAGCGGGTAGATGAAAATTTAAGCCGTCATCACATCGACAATGAAAAAGTAACGCCACTAAGCCGCGTTAATCCGGCTTGCGAATTAGCGGTAAAAGTGGGCCTGGTTGATAGCGCAATTGATACCAAACATAAGGCCTTTAAACACGCTGATATTACCGCGAAATCTTTTTTACCTGATGATTTAGCTGCCTCGTTGCAACACGGTACCGTGATCGCCAGTTTATTGGTTGGCAAGTCCACACAACTGGTGCCACTGTTACCACAAGGTAAAATATATTCCGCGCAAGTATTTTATCAGCAGTCAGACTATGCCCAAGGCGCGACGCTGTCAGCCATCATCGCTGGCGTGAACTGGTTGTTAGAACAAAACGTGCAAGTGATCAATATGAGTTTAGCGGGGCCGGACAATCAAATTTTGCATAACGTACTAAGCGCTGCTATTGCAAAAGGTGCAATCGTTATCGCCGCGGCGGGTAATGAAGGGCCGGCAGCTCCGCCTATGTATCCTGCGGCTTATCAAGAGGTTATCGCGGTCAGTGCCATAGACAAACATCAACAACCATATCGTTGGTCAAATAGAGGTGACTATGTCGATTACTCAGCGTTAGGGGTAAATGTACTCACCGCGCAAAGTGGCCAACGTGTGGGCCGGGAGTCAGGAACATCGATTGCTGCCCCATATGTTACAGCAGCCTTAGCCTGTTTAGCGCTAACTTATGGTAAGAATAAGCAGGATTTATTAGATAAACTAAATGATTTAGCGATAGATTTGGGCCCTAAAGGTAAGGACCCTATTTATGGTGTGGGCGCGATCTTTAGACCTTAAAATTGCGCTTTAATAGACAATGAAGAAAGGGTTTGGCTGTACGTTTGGCTATCAAGTTGTGAACGGTAATCGCCATATTCAAGGTTGCTGACCAACGCGAGATATTTATTGAAGTCTAACTGCCATTGCGCGTGAAAAATGTTTCTATGTTCATCTGCCTTTGACTCAAGCTGACTGTCCATATCCTGATTACCATAGGCTTGATAATCTTTCGATTGAAAACGCCAGCCTATCGCGGCTTTTTGCGCTAAACCAAATAATTCAAACTTTTGCGAAAGCTTAGTGCTCAACCCATAACCATTATAATTAAACTCAGGGTTTGTAGCCGTTTCCTTATCCGCACTCACGCCGAGCATAAACATAGTGTCACCGTCGTTAAGAAAGTGGAACAGCTCAGCACTAGCACCAAAAGCGTCGGCATTGCGGCTAGTGATCACGGCAAATTTTTTACTTTTAATTTTTGCACTGGTACGTAAAAATGTTTCTGGTTGCAGAAAAGTGCCTAGGTAAATACTGGCTTGGTGAAAGGTTAAAAAGCTATCGCCGGCTAATTGGGCCTTAGCCCCATCATAACGCAGGCCTAAATCTTTTTTACGCCATTGATAACTAGCATCAAGACTCACTTGATGTAAGGTTAGGTCGAAGGCATCAAACTCATTATAATTTTTTTCATTATAACGATATGCCGCGCTTATTTTCGCTTTATCGTTAACTTTCCACAAACCAGTAACTGCTGCTGTTTTTTGCAGGCCACTGTCACCTTGTGAAGAAACCTCATCAAGCTCATCAACACTGAGTGCTGAATTACTAATTAGACCTAAAGAAACTTCGCCGTTAACCGACATAGGCTCTGATGTTGCCGCCATTAAATGTAGACTTAAAACACAGCTTAAACCACTTAATATATATTTCATCTTAACTACCTCAAATAAAAAAAAGTGCCAGGGCTACTGGCACATTCAACATGGCAAAAGTTACCAAGCTAACGCTAAATCGCTAGTTAAGGTACTAACCACTTCAGCAGCGGTTGCAGCCGCCAACTCGGTGTTAATTTGCTCAGTAACCGCACTGGTAATTTGCGTATTAACGTTTTCACTGATAACACTTTGCGTACTTGAGGTGATTGCATCTTCAACATTGGCATTAATCGTTTGTTCAAGCGCTTGCGACGTTTGTGCTCCCGCATCTAATGCAGTGATGTTTTGAACATTAGCTATTTCTTGTAGGGACAGTTGCTGAGTTATTTGCGAAGTGTTAGCAAAAGACGTTGCGCTATCAAGCGTAGGGTTCAAGGCAGCATTTTCAGGTGCTGGTATGGCTTCACTCGGCATAGCTGCTTCAGACTCTGCGCTTGTCACTTGGGTCAGTGACTGGCTCAAGTTCGATGCAGTATCCAATGTGCTGATGTTTTCAACATTAGCCATTTCTTGCAAAGGGAATTGCTCAGAAGGCTGTAGAGTGGGTTGCTGAGAAGGCTGCAAAATGAGTTGCTGCGTTACTTGTGAAGTGTTAACAAATGATGTGGCACTATCAAGCGTAGGATTCAAAGCAACATTTTCAGGTGCTGGCATGGCTTCATTCGGCACAGCTGCTTCAGACCCTGTTTCAGGCACTATTGCAGAGTTTTCAGGTGTATTACTTTCAGCTAATGCTGGAAACTCCCCGCTTGTCACTTGGGTAAGTGACTGAGCCAAGGTTGCTGCTGTAGCTGAAGTGACATTGATGTTTTTACCAGCGTCATTTGATAAACGAGTGATTAACTGACTATTGTTATCAAAGGCTTGCGCTGTGCCAACATTCGCTGTGTTACTTGACGAATGTGCTGTTGATTCGCTTGGTGCAGACTCTGCTGCGTTCTCTTCTTCGCTATTCGCCTTAACTTGCGTATCGCTCTGAGCTGAGGTGTCTGATTGTGACGATATTTGTGTAGCATTATCAGATGAGTCAACTTGCTGAGATGCCTGAGTTTGTTGATTTATGTTGGTGCTTTGGCTAATTTCAATATCAGTAGCTTGCGCAATACTGACCCAACAACTCATGCCACTTAATACCAATACTTGTGCAATTTTATTTAATGTAGTCATGTTCACTTCCTCTAATGTCTGTTTATATTTATGTTAATGACACTGAGATAACGGATGACGTGAGGTGTTTATTCCAACATAGTTGAAAACTATTTTTAAAAACTAAATTTAAAATATTTTGATATTAATTATTTCATCAACTTACATACTTCGTGAGTTTTATAATTATAGCGGCTATAAGTGTATTTAAAATTTCATCAGATATTTTCACCCGATGTGAAGTGGATCTTATTTTACTAGCAACATGATTTAAATAACAAAAACAATAAACACCTCTTGATTGAAATAAATGACTGTAAATTATTATCGTAAACATTCAATAATTACCTTCACTAACTTCAATTCAAACATGTCATTTATTTCAAATCAAATTAAAGCACTTAAAATCAGTTACTTGGTTTATGGCTCGAAATTTGCAATAATATTGATAATAGGTAAAAGATATAGATATTTAGGAAAATGACATATGAAGCTAAAATATATTCATAAGAGTGCCATGCTGTTAGTTGGAATGTTAAGCATTTCAGCAATACCTTTCTCCGCACACAGTGCTAAAAGTTTATTAGATCCCGTGGTTGATCGCCACAACGAAGTGATCATTCAAGGTAATGATATTTTAAGTGTTAAGAAGATTATTGGTGATGTAGGTGGACTTATCACCCATGAATTGTCATTAATAAACGGACTTGCTGTAAACGTAAGTGATACCGAGTTAGCGACTTTAAGATTATTTGAAGGCGTTATTACCATCATTAAAAACGAAGCAGTTTTTACCGCCAGTGCACTTGATAACTGTAAAGTTTACGGCAGCCATGTCGTTGAAATGTCAGCTAACAAAATCCGCTGGAATATTTATAATGCCAAAGACCAAAAAGTAAATTTCAATAAAATGACCTTTAATTGGCCTGCAGGATTAGGCAATATACGTACACTTAAAATCAATGGTCTTCCTGTATTTGTTAGCGTAATAGCAGATCAAAATGGCGAGTTAGTACTTAATGCCGCGGATATTCCTGCCACTACATTTTTAGAGGCTTATGAAGATGCGACGGTTGAATTAGCTTTTACAAATAATGGTACTGATAGTTACATGCACAACGATTTTTCGATGGATGTGAGTTTCGCTGAAAATTGTGACCGTCAACTTGCAAAAGGTTACGAAACTCAAAGTATTGATGGTGACAGCAACACCTATTACGTCAATATTATTGGTGCAGATGCATTACACAATATGGGTATTACCGGTAAAAACGTTACTGTAGCCGTAGTCGACAGTGGCCTTTGGGGTGCTCACAAAGCATTAAACCGCAATACTTCGAACCGATCTAGAATCAAAGCAGCATACGACGCTATAAACGGCACTGAAGTTTCGCCTCATAAAATGACCGATGAAAATATTCATGGTACTCACGTAACTAGCATTATTGCTAACAGCGATCGTGCGGTTGAATATGGTCAAAAGAGTAGTCATTATCAAGGTGTAGCACCTGATGCTAACTTAGTGGTGGTAAAAGCTATTCATCCAGACGGTCACAGTACATATGCAGATGCTATTCGTGGCTTACAATATATTGCTGATAATCACGAAGCGTTAAATATTCGTGTTGTTAACTTGTCATTCGGTGCGCAGCCCCGTTCAAGTTATTGGCAAGATCCACTTAACCAAGCGGTTATGGCATTATGGGAAAAAGACATAGTGGTAGTAACATCTGTGGGTAATACTGGCCCTAGTGCCATGACAGTTGGCGTTCCTGCTAACGTACCTTATGTCATAAGCGTTGGTGGCATCAGCGATAACAATACCTTGGATACTAGTGATGATAAAATGTTGTCATTTTCATCTCAGGGTCCGACACATGATGCCTTTGTTAAGCCTGATTTAGTGGCCCCAGGTGGCCATATGTTTAGTCTAGGTAATTCAACAATGCAAACAGCCATTAAATTTCCTCAGTACTTAATGGCTAAAGATCGCTACATGATGTCAGGTACTTCACAGTCTTCGGGTGTGGTAACCGGCATAGTCGCTTTAATGCTACAAAATAACCCTAACCTAAGTGCTAACGATGTTAAATGTCGACTATTAGGCAGTACTAGCATGGCACAATCACCAGACGGTACACTTGCTTATAGTCCTTTTTATCAAGGCTCAGGCAGTGTTAATGCTATTAAAGCCGTAGAATCAACACTACAAGCTTGCGCTAACAATGGCATGGATATCGTAGCTGATTTAAGTGGTGAGCAACACTATACAGGCGCTGCTCGTCAAGACGCCGATGGTAACTACTACATTCAAGGCTTCGAGTTTGAAGTTTGGGAAGAAGGCTTTATTTGGAATGAAGGTTTTATCTGGAATGAAGGTTTTATCTGGAATGAAGCATTTATGAATACTGAAGGTTTTATCTGGAACGAAG